>JBBQSE010000617.1:0-4252 GCA_038214195.1 Planctomycetales bacterium | reverse complement strand
AAGGGCTCGACTGTATCGACGGGTCACTGTTTTTTCGGCAACGCCGATGATGATCGCTGTCTCTTCTCGACTCCAATGCCCGAAGTGACGAAGGGTGAAGACTTCTTTTTCATCATCGGGCAGCCGATCAACGGCGACGTGAAACGCCGCCCAGTCGTCGGGTGTCAAGGCGTCCCGAGTCTCAGCACTTTCGGCCAAATTGGCTTCGCGCAAATCGTTGCCCGGCAGCTCCTGTTGCTCCAAAATGATTTCCGTCTTGTGCTTGCGGGCCAGTTCGATCAGGTAAAAGCGAATCTTCTGTGCTGCAAGATTGATGAAATGCCGAGGCGTCTGGAACTCGACCTGTCCGAAGCTCTCGTTCAGTTTCAGCAGGGTATCGTTCAGGATCATTCCCGTCTCCGCTCGGCCCCGCTCCCTGAGAGCCGGAAAGCCGTTGAGCATCTTGCTGGCCATTCGCCGCAGCCGTTCCTGGGCTTCCTGAAGCAATTCCTCACGTGCCGCCAAATCACCTGACTCGATCCTTTCGAGTAGCGTTCCCAGTAACTCGGTGTTGCCAAAAGATTTCTGCTGTTTCGACATGTGCTGGTTCTTGAAAAGGCGAGTCGGGAATTTATGAACGCTGGTTGAAGTATTCGGATGCCTTTCGATTTTACGATCGCGTCAGCTAGTCAGCAACGAATTGGACATCGCAACTTTATCGAAAATTACGGTGTTTTTCTATGTTGCAGGTGAAAAACGCACTGCTGCGATTCAGCCACGGCAGTGGCGGCAGCATGTAGCCGTGGGTGAAACCCACGGTAACGATTATTTTTATTCGCCAAAGCCCCGGCAGGGGCGACAGCAACCGGAGAACTACCATGCTGCCGCCCTTACCGGGGCTTTGAAATCTTATCAATTCACTTCCGTGGGCTGACGCCCACGGCTATAGGCTGTCGCCTCTCCGAGGCTGCCTTTTGCAAGAGTTTCATCAAAAAGTGGCGATGTCCAACTAGGCCGTGAGCGTCATGTTTCTGGCGACTTTGGATGTCCATTTTCTGTCCGGCGATCCAACTCACCACGACTTCACAAAAAGAGTGTCCCGTATTCAGAACGACTTACGCACTACAAGGTGAGCGGACATCGAAACCACGTTTTTTGAAGCAGGAACCCATTCAAAGGAGGCCACGACCATACACGACATCATTATCGGCAAAGTGAAAGAAGACGGTGGCTGCTGGGGCAACATGGCCCCTTACCCAGTTCAACATGAGGGCAAACGGTGGCTGACCACGGAGGCACTGTTCCAGGCAATGCGATTCGCAGACGAAGAAATCCGAGAAGCGATCAGAAATGAAAAGTCTCCAATGGGGGCAAAAATGAAAGCAAAAAAAAACAAGGACGCAATGGTTGTTCAGCCAATGTCAGATGAAGACCTCGAAAACATGATCTCATGTCTGAGGTTGAAAATTGAACAGCACCCAGAACTTCGAGAAATGCTGATTGAATCTGGCGATGCATATTTCGTTGAAGACTGCACAAAACGACAGCGAAGTTCAGGTCTGTTCTGGGGGGCGGCCTTGATCGACGGCGAGTGGGTTGGTGAGAATTGGCTGGGAGAACTATGGATGGAACTCCGTACGGAACTGATCGGAGGTCTTGAGGCACCTGTGACGTCGTCGTTCCAGGCGACAACGAACAAGAAACTGGTCACGCTAATTTTTTAGCAGGGTGTCCCGCAGGTTGGTCGAATCTCGCAATGCTAAGAGGACTGATCCCCAACACAATCATTCATCAGGAGAAAGAGTATGAAACTCGACGTGACCGACTGCGAAGTTCTTTCGCTGGATAGCGGAGTCATTGCCTGCCCAATCACAGCCGAACAGATTCCGGTGCTCTTTGTGACAGTGCGGATCACGGGCCAACGAACGCTCGTGAACCTCGCCATTCGCAATCCTCGCCGGCTGTTGGAAGTCCCCGATACGATTGCAGCGTCCACCGTCTTGAATGGCGGGGAGTTCGTTGCCGAACACACCTATGGAGAAGATTGATGAATGAGAGTGCGCCACCGATCCTGCCACTGGTTCAAAAGCTGCTATATGAGTCTAAAACACCAAATCCGTAACGCCAGAGATGTTCTGCTGGATGTTGTCAATCAGCCAAAGCCGACGCTCGGCATTGACCTCGACGGCTGCGTGGATGAGTCGCCGACTTTCTTCAACATCCTGAGCCATGTCTGGCCGGGTGATGTGATCGTCGTCACGTTCCGTCGAGATCGTGACAAAGCCGTGGCCGATTTGCAGCAGCACGGCATTCGATTCACTGATGTTGTGCTGGTGAACTCGTTCGATGCAAAGGCGGATGTCATCGCCGAGCGTCGCATCAGTTTCTACATCGACGATCAGCCGGAAATGCTCAAAAATATTCCAGCCAACGTCGCCGTGATGTTGTTCCGCAACGAAGGCAATTTTGACTTCGACGAACGGAAGTGGATGTTCAGCAATCAGACCGGGCGAATGATATGAGCGTCATCGATGTATTACGGCGATTCGCCACACCTGTCCAGACACCTTCGACGCTGGACGAGACAATCGCCGCTCTCGAACCGTTCCGGGACGATATTGTTTGCGGATTAATCGAAGCTCTCCGGTCTGACGAGGAACTTGTCCAGCTTCTGGCATTGCAAGTGATTCAAGTGAAGGGAACAGAAATCAAGGATGCCGTTCCCGTTATTGTCCCAATGCTTCAATGGGATGATCGCTGCGTGCAGGTCGCAGCCGCTTCTGCGCTCGGTTCAATTGGCCATGCAGCGAATGGAGTATTGCCACAACTTGAACGAATGCTGGACAGCGACCACGAGTACACCAGTTATGTTGCTGCCTGCAGCATTTTGGAAATTGATCGTGACTCTGAGACGGCATTGTCTTTCATTTTCAGCGTGCTGAATAATGAAGTCAGCCCACACAAGTGCTTTGCTGCTAATTTTTTGGGCCACTTTGGTTGTGCCGAGGCTGTGGCCGATCTGCACAGGCTGATAGATGATGAGGACGCAGGTGTTCGCAGCGAGGCATCATTGGCAATCTGGAGGATCACAGGTGATTCTTCCGTCGCTGTCGCTGTCGGTCACAAAATGCTTGATGATTCTGACTGGCTGGTGCGACGAATTGGAGTCGAACATTTTCAGGAGCTTTTTCGGGAGCCTGTTGTTGAATGTATTGAATGGGAGTTTGGTGTTGAATAAAGAAAATGCGAGTGTTGGCATGCGAGTCATGTTCGGCCGTCCTGATGCGGAAAGAACTTCCGGTGTGATCGTGAAACTCATGACCATCCGAGCACGGGTCCGTTCGCTTGAACCAAGACAAGGAAAAGACGTTGGAACGGAGTGGAACGTTCCCTACGCACTTTTGTCAGTCGAAGAAGCATAGCGGCCTCCACGAGGCCCTGGGTTGTTGCAGAAGCGAATTGTGTTCTGTTATCCATTCTTCAGAGCGTAGTCTTTCTGACGTAAACGGCGGCGAGAAACCGTGGCCATTGGCTGGATCGGGCCGACGGTGGAATCTCGCAGCGCCCAGATATTCACTTGTTGACGTCAGTTTTCTCTGGAACCACAAGATTGCGAGTCCTAACGATTTGGACATGACGCAGATAAAAAGCAGGCCATCAATGAAGAATGCCTGATAGCTAAAAAAGGGCACCACGTTTCAGACATTCTGCCAAGAAAGACCACGCCCAACTCAGGAATCGCAAGACAGCGACTTCTGAAGTTGAGCGTGGCCAGTGCGGTAGACGGCGAGAGTTACGCCCCAATGTGTTCCAGCTGCTTCAAAGAACGCAGCGTGGTTTCCACGAGGCGGTTCTGTTTTTGATGGCGTTTGATGGAACCAATCAGATCACGGGTATCGCTGAGAGCAGTGCTCAGCGAGTCACGAAGTGCTTCGGCCTGATGCAACAGTGTCGGTGTGGGATCGGGTTCGCTGTTTGCCGCTGCTGCTGGCGGTGCTGTTGCGGTTCGTGCTGTTGTCGGTTGAGAAGTTGCCATAACGGAATTGGTCCTTGGTTTGGGGTTGTGGGTAGTAGAACTGACGGGTGAACTGATACGAATCGTCTGGCTGCTGTCTTTGATAGAGTCCGCTTCGCTCAGCAGTGCCCAGATGTAGGTGCGTCGGTCGTCCTGACAGTAGGCTGGTGCGTTGGCATTGCGGAGATAAATCTCGCGGAAGCCGAGTTCGGCGGCTCGGTTCAGGAACTCGCGGTTTGTGCTGAAACGGACTTCGTC
>JBBQSE010000616.1:0-4253 GCA_038214195.1 Planctomycetales bacterium | reverse complement strand
CAACACCATCGGCAGGATTTGTCGCCAACGGAAGACATCGGCTTGCAGATCAAACATCGCCTGGCCTCGCAACGCCAGTTGAGTCATGACGGAGGCAGCGTCGCCCGGAGAACACTTCAGGTCGGAACTGATTCGGCTGAGAGACATTGTACGCTGCTGACTCAGTCGTTCGGCTGCCGCGGCAACCTGATCTGTCGTTGGTTGCGTGCGCGGCAGGAGCATTTGAACGGCGCTGCCGCGAGTCCAGTTATTTGCTGTCCAGCCGCTCAGCCCCAGCGTGAGTCGCATGTTGCCCATCTGCACAACCCAGAAACTGGGCAAACCATTTCCCAGCAAATAGACATCCACTTGCGAGGCCAGCGGCAGCAGTCGCGCGAGGCTGAGCAATCGCCGTCGGCCCCAGATTCGCACGGGCTCCGTCGCCGCGCCGTTGTAGACTGTGGATGGGCTGTCTATGGTAACATTCCACGGTTCCAGGGTCATTCGCGGAGCTTTGCCATCTGCCAGTTCGAAGCGGATCGCTCGCGGGCCGGTTTTTTCGCGATGTCGCTTGAGCCACGCATGCAGCGAGTAAACGGCGTCAATTCCCAGCGTGACTTTCTTCATCGGCAACGCCATCGCGGCCTGGAGTTGCATGAAGCCACGCAGCCAGCCGTCCGGGAGTTCGATCTTTTCTTCGTGATAGTCGGATCGATCCGACGTCTGAACCGTGAAACCTTCCGGGTTGATGTTAAATCGCGTTTCCCGGTACGTTCGCAGCGTCTGAAAACTGTGATACAGATCCCAGGAATAATCCACGTTGGTTGTGCCGACGCAGGCATCCTGAGCATTTGCAAAGCCTGTATCGCGATCGATCGTGAGGCAACCGTAACTGGATTCATCCGCCGAAAAACATTCGAAGAAGACGACATCGTCCGCGACCGTGATGACCGGATCGTACGGCATCAGTTTTCGCCATAGTTCCTGATTCTCCTGTCGCAGCCGCGTGTTCAGTTTCGACCGCGCCTTCCAGTAGCGATCCAGTGCCTGACGATGTTGCTGTTTCAGTTCAAGCGTGGGTTTCGGGGCCAGTCCGACGGCGACAGTTTCGCGAGCTTGCTGCATGGTCCCGCTGCGAATCGCATGTTCCCGCAGAGCCTGCTGTTTCTTCCATTCCGCGTAGGCGGTCTTGTCACGCGGCGTAAAGTTCAGGTCATTGATCACGACATCATGCAGCGTGCTGATCGCTTCGCGGAAGCGAATCGGCTCCTTTAACGTAGCGTCCAGAGCGACCTTGTCCCGCGACAAATTCGGAGCCAACTCCAGAATCCGCTGACCGCCGGATGGCTGTCGCAATTGACTGCGACCGACGTAGCTGAGATTGACGTTCATGGTGCCACCGGTGCCAGGATTCTTGATGCCTGGCTGCGACTGTGATGAATGGTGTTGGTTGCTGACACTGCGTCGTCAGGAAATTCAATTGTCGCGGGCTTTCCAGTCTGAGGATTGGGCTCATACAACGGGGCTCCGGTGCTGGCGACGGTGACGCTAATCTGATGGCCTTTGTTGAAGATCTGACTGATCCAGCCGACGTCGAAGGCGACTTTGACGACTTCCGCGGGTGTCATCAGAACTTCGTGATCGAATCCTTCGCGATAACGGAGTCGCTGCGGATAATCGACGATCAGAATCGAACGTCCGTCGGGATAGACGTCGCTGACGCGGACGATGACGTCCGTGTCAGGGGCCGTTGATGACAGATGCAATTCGGCGCGAATACGGCCTGTCCATTCGACCGGCTCTGTCAGCGGTTCCGTCGTGAACGTGCGGACTTCGGCTTGCTGTTCAAAAGATCGACTGTCGGCGGCACCGGGAAAGCTGGCTCCGGGGATACTCATCGGGTGTTTGGGGTCGCTTACAAAGCTCGTCGATCCGGTGGCGGCGACCGAGGCCGTCGTGGACAGCCGACCGTTTTCGCTCAGATACATGGGAGTCATCCGAGCGATCGGTGGAAAGTCGGCGGCGCTTCTCCAGACATTGCCTGGTGCTCCGTCTTCGCCGACGGCTCCCATGACGTAATAGCGAACGGCGGGTTCCTGTTCGACGCCGTTGTCTGCGCCTTTCAGCCAGTGATCAAACCAGCGAATCATGTGCTCATTTTCGGGCCAGATCGCGTTGTCCGGATAGACAAGTTCTCCGACTTTGTTGCCCTTGTTCAGGCGACCATGCAGCCACGGGCCGATGATCAGTTGCTGCTTCCCGCGTGAGTTATCTCCGCCATGCTGCTGTCGGCCTCGAAAACTGGCGATCGAACCCTGATTCATGAAGTCATACCAGCTTCCGATCGTGAAGCACGGCACGTTCATTTTGTCGAAGTGCAGCGAACAGTCTTCATCGCGCCAGTAATCGTCATAGTGCGGATGCACAAACCATTCCTCCAGCAGGCGATCATTGTCGGCGGGATCACGAGCGACTTTCGCGAGCGACTTGAATCGCTCAGGGCGCGTCGTGCCGCCGACGCGATAACCTTCCTGAAACAGACTCAGCCCGGTATCGACCATGTACTGAGCCGTTAGGTGTGGCGGCTGAGTGATCGCGAGAAAATTCTGAGCGTATCCCGCCTGTGAGCTTCCGAACGTGCCAACTTTCCCGGTACTCCAGGACTGCGTCCCCAGCCATTCGCAGGCATCGTAGCCATCCTTCAATTCGCCCCAGCCGAGGGCTCGATAACCGACCCATGTGCCTTCCGATAGATACGTGCCGCGATAATTGATCATCGCGACGACATAGCCCGCTTCCGCCAGCCGCGCGGCGGCTTTGCGAGTCCCCGCGCCGCTGAGGTCGGCATACCGCTGTTCAAACAACACCGGCCACGGCCCCGCGCCTTCGGGAAAGTAGAGATATGCCGACAGGTGTTTGCCGTCCCGCATTGGGATCATCTGATGGCGTTCTGTCACCGTGCCGAGGTCGAGGTCCTGGGCGATGAGAATTCGCCCGTGGCTGGAGAATAGGCTTAGGATTGTGATCAGCAGAAGAGATCGCATTGCGAGGAAATTCCTGACATGTATGTTCGGGGCCATTCAACGGAAATCTGGACGGAGGCACCGTGCCGATCGTAGCAAGTCGCGACTGTTCCGTCAGCTGCGCAGGTGGTATTAAAATGAGGGGGGGACCGCGAGCAGGGATCGAATGGTTCGTCAGACGCCGCCTCAATAGTCGTCGTTCGCTCCGCGAACGAAACGAGATCCACTACCCCATCGCGAACAACTCGATGATTCCGGGCCTTTTCACTACCAGAATGACAGATCGCGCGAGTAGTGCAGAGGCGGGTGAAACACCGGTCGGCGGCGGAGGCGACGGATGCGACTTCAGGGATGGCGTTTCGTTCGCGGAGCGAACGACGACTATGCCCAAAGGATTACGCGCGGCGGTGACTTGAAATCGATGGTCTCGGCAGCCGATGATTCTCAGGTACTCCGTGCTGACTTCTGGAAAGGCCTCGTGATGCGTTCTGTGAAATTGACAACCTGCGTTTATCTGTTTTCTTTGGCTGCAATAGGTGGGGCGACGTGGGCTCAAGATTCAAAATCGATTGGTGGTGACGATCTCCTGCCGTTCGGCATCTACGAACAAACGGCTCCGCGTGCGGCTGTTGTGGAAGCGATTTCGACGGAGTTGCCGCTCGAGCTGAAAAAAGGTGACCGGATTGCACTGATCGGCAACACTTTGCTGGAACGGTCACAGGAGTTCGGGCAGTTTGAAGCGATGCTGCATCAGAAGTTTCCTGAGCACCAACTCGTCGTACGGCATTTGGCATGGTCGGCAGATGCGATTGATCAGCAGCCTCGGCCAGCGAACTTTGCGGACACCGAGCAGCATTTGGCTCACGAGAAGATCGATGTGATTTTTGCCGCGTTCGGGTTTAACGAATCATTCGCGGGCGAAGAAGGATTGGAAGATTTTCGCCGGAAGATCTCCGACTATGTGGCCTCGCTGAAAACCAAGTCCTTCAATGGCAAGTCCGCGCCGCGCATTGTGTTAATCGCACCGATTGCGAATGAGAACATCGCCAGCATTTCGGCGGCCGACATGAACAACGAGCGGATTAAGTTGTATTCGGAGGTGATGCAAGAGGTCGCAGCAGAACAGCACGTGGGATTTGCGGATTCGTTTGAAGAGACCGATGCGGCTATGATCAGTCCGGGCACTGATTTGACGATCAACGGCATCCATTTGAACCTCGACGGCGATCGATTGTTTTCATCGTTTCTGTT
>JBBQSE010000615.1:0-4262 GCA_038214195.1 Planctomycetales bacterium | reverse complement strand
TTCCCATCGTCCTTCGTGGGTGTTTCGGCGGGGGTCGGGAGTCTTTTTCGGACGAAAGTCTTGTGAATTTCACACCGTGTTCCCCCGAAAATGACTCCCGACCCCTTTGCAGCACACGAATTAGAAACGACTCATGAAACTTGCCTCATTACTCTTACCGGCCTTGCTGCTGTTCTCATCGATCGCTGCAGGTGCCGACATCGTCAGCGAACGACAACAGGTCGCCGCAGCCCTGAAGATTCTTGATGCGTGGCACGCGGAGCAGCCTGAGCCCGATGAACGGTACCTTCATCTTGTCTGCTGGACTCCGTCGGATCGAGATTTTCCCGCCGACTATCAGGCGCGCCTGACACGCATCATGGAACACATTCAGGGATTCTATGCAGGGCAAATGGAGCATTACGGAATGCCCAATCGGTCGATCCGGCTGAAGTACGATGGCAACCAGGTTCTCCTGCACACGGTGCGCGGCAGCCACTCGACGGATCACTACGCCCGCGAATCGGGATCGGAGATTCGGGGGGAATGTATGCCCGTCCTGAAGGAGGCAGGCATTGATGCGGACAACGAGACCATTTTTCTGCTGTGCAACCTCGCCAACTGGGACGCAGAGAAACTTAGCTTCACGCACAATTCGCCGTATTACGCAGGCGGATCGCTTCGGAGCGGCACTGCATGGCAGCTCGATTCTCCGGAACTGGACTCTCGCAATTTCAAACTGAAGCAGCCGATGATTGATGACGGAGAATACGGACACATTTCACTCGGCAAGCACAACTCCATCTTCATCGGCGGCATGGCCCACGAACTCGGACACGCACTCGGACTGCCTCACTGCACCGCTCGACCAGACGAATCTGTCAAAGGCGAAGCATTGATGGGCTCCGGAAATCGAACCTACGGTGATGAACTCCGAGGCGAAGGCAAAGGCAGTTTCCTGACACTGGCTCATGCCCTGAGACTGGCCTCGCATCCGCAGTTCTCCGGATCCGTGAAAGGTCTGAATCAGCAGGCAAACGCCGAATTGATCGACTTGCAAATTGAGTCACAGGGAAAGGCGATCGAAGTGGCCGGAGTTGTGAAAGGTGATCCACCAGTTTACTCCGTGGTCGCCTACTTTGATCCTGAGGGAGGCAGTGACTACGACGCAACAACCGCGACGGCGGTTCCTTTTGCGGATGGAAAGTTCTCATTGAGTTCCGATGCATTGCGGGCTGGAAAGCAAGGCGAGTTACGACTGTTTCCATTGCATGCCAATGGATCGGCTGCAGGTCAGATGTCGGCCACGAAGTTCCGTTACTCATACACGATCGCAGCCGATGGAACGCCTGATCTCACCACGATCCAAATACGCCAGCAACTGCAGCCGATCATAAAAGCGTTAGCCAGCGGTGATCGGGAGACAGCGAAAACTCTGGCCGCTACCATCCGCCTGAAGAAAGCCGCCGCCATTGCCGCTCGGTTGATTCAGCCATTCGTAGCGACTCAATCGCCTGCTGAATACGAGGGCGATCAAGAATCTGTCCCGCTGACAAGATTCAAACCGTCCTCCACCAAAGTGGGTTGGGGCCAGCCAGTCTTTGATCGAGTCCCCGATGACGGAATGCTGCTGGAATCCGCCGGTCAGTTTTTCGAAACCGGCATCTACGCCCACGCCCCGGCGAGCCATGTCTACCAGCTCGACGGCAAATGGCTGTCCCTCAGCGGCCAAGCCGGACTGGCCGCCGGCCACGACGGCACGGTCGAATTCGAAATCAAAGGCGACGGTCGCACCTTGTGGAAATCCGAGGTCATCAATTCGTCAGCAACAGCCGCCTTCGAAGTTAAACTCGACGGAGTTCAGCAGTTTGAGTTGCTGACCGTCACGACTCCCGACGGAGCCAGCGCCGACTGGGGCTTCTGGCTGGAACCAACGCTGAAGAGAATGAACGGCAAGTAACTCTTGCAGATTATTCCGGTTACACTGCGAAAACTGTTGTTGCCGCTTCAATCCACGTGCCAAGTGTCAGCACGTCATATGAGTTCGAAAAACACTCGACGTGAAACCGATTCGGCACATCATTGTCATTCTGCATGGAGACCTCTTCGCTCGCCAGCGGTCCTCTTTTTCGACAGGAACAGATCGTGTTGATGTCTGCAAGAATTCGGTTCGACCCAACTTTTCCATACGTTTTCGAAAACGAGGCGGAGACTACGTAGTAGCGAACGATTGGCTTGTTTTCGTCCAGGTATTTTGGATGCTGACTGACCATTGCAAATGCTGGAATGTCGCAACTTTCGACAGCTCGCCACAACGTGCATGTGATGGTGTTGCCATACGATTTACTGAGAGCTTTGATTCGTTCGAGGCTCACGGTGCCAGCCAGTAACTCGTCGCGAAACCGGTCACGAAGAAAAAGGAGCCGCCCGGTGGCAAAGTTGGCCTCGGCTTCAATCTCAATTTCGCACGAAAGAGACAGAGTGTGACTCCGGTCTCCGTGCAAATAACTGGCATGCCAGGGAAGGATGCTGTGGGCGACTTCGTGGCCTTCGCCCCATCGCTGCTTTAGTTTTGGCAACTCAGAGTCCAAGAGGATGCGCTTCCCGTCAGGCACATACAGAGCTTTCAGGTCTCGCTTTCTGATTGCGTCCAACAGAATTGCCGGGCGGTAAAAAAACTGCTTGGTTGCGACTTTCAGGCGGCTGATGGTTTCTCTCAGCAGCCCGTCGTCGCTAGACGAGTAATATGCAAGATCCAGTCTCAGCAACTCCCTGACATCGGAAAGTGCAATCGGTGGACTGGGATTACCAAGACCCTTAAGGACTTTATCGACTTGCCTATCAATGTCGAGCGCGTTGCGCTCGCGGACTCCAATTCCGTACATTTGTTACTCCGAAACTGACGATTCAACAATCACCTTCACAAATTCCTGATAGGCATGCTCTTCCTGTTCGTTCAGCATAGCCGTTGGTTCTGAACGGGCTGCAAACAGATATGCCGCGTGATCCAGCCGCTTGTCCCTTGACTGAACAAGCCCGGCAACCTCAGCAACCGCATTGGTTGGAAGTTGAAATACTTGTGCCAGATTGTGAATTGTGCGAGGACTGGGAGCCCCGCACAGTCCTCGCTCAATCTGGACTAATTCTTCAAGATCCGTGTCTGCTCGTTCGGCAAGTTGCTCAAGAGTCAGTCTAAGGCGACGACGACCAAACTCAACGAACTGGCCGAATACCTCAGGCCCCCGTTCCGTCGGCTGAAGAACTCCAAGGCGCGACGCCAACCCCCCAACCGAAATGCTTCTGTGCTGTGCTTCTTCCAAAGCTGCCTTTTGCAGCCAATCCGAGTTATGTCGATTTTTTTGAAATTTCATGTCTCCGCACCCCGCCAGCGGTGTGAATAATTTAAGAAGTCCACACTCCGCGAGCGGAGTGATTGAGTCATCATTTTGTTCGTTCAAAGTAAATCAGGTTCTCTTTTGCAGCATCCTTGCCCAGTGGCATCATTCCACAGACGTCACGATAGAACGATTCCGCCTGTGGCAAAGCATGCAAGCCCACGCGACCGCGAAAACCTTCGTCGAAACTTCGTTCAATTACGCGCTCGAACAGAATTGTTCCGCATGCTCCGAAAATACCTATCTGGCCAATTTCAGCGACGTTCCAATTCCACGGTGCGATTTCGATGAAATCAAGGTACACCAGTGGCTTGCCCAACTGTCCGGGCAGGCAACTGTGGTGGCTGACACAATCCACCAAACACACGGCCTGCCAGGCATTCGATTCTACGATGCCATAGCCGCCAATCGCCAGTTGGGCCAGGAGCGGTGCCTTTCTCTTCCAGTCCCAACCCAGGCTTTCGGGCCAACAACTTCTGTCAGTGCCTGCTGCCAACAAATGCTGGTGAATCAATTGCCGAGCCGGCTCCCACTGACGCTCCACCATCAGCAAGTCCGACGGTTTGAGATTGCTCAGTAGTTGACAGTCAACCTGGGATCGGTCGGATTTCCGCACGATTTGAATTGCCTCAGTATTCACAACACAACAACCTCCGACTTCTTGTTCTTCTTTTCATCCTCGAAGATCAGCTTTTCACCGTCCCGAAGGCGTAAGTCAACCATCTGATAAAGTCGGAGCGCCTGCCTTACAACACCGGTCTTTGACAGATCCTTCTTGCGAGCAAGGTCCTCCAAAACAGTCATTTCTTCCTCTGTCAGATTCAATGTCATCGTTTTTTTGGTCATTGGCCAGCTCCTGTTGTGGAACAGCATAACTACTGATCGGCT
>JBBQSE010000614.1:0-4270 GCA_038214195.1 Planctomycetales bacterium | reverse complement strand
TCTGGTTTTTTTTTTTTTTTTACTTTTTATTTACATTTTCCTCTGCACCTTCCCCCCGGTGGTTGGGGTGTTTTGGGGGCCTTCGGGGTGTTGGGGGGGCTTGACTTGGAGTTAACATGATGAATCAGAAAACAGTTGATTTTCCCCCTCACCCTAGCCCTCTCCCCCCCGTGGAAAACGTGCCAAGTTGGAAAATCAACTGCGGGGGGAGAGGGGACAATCGCAAGGCCCTTTGCACCTTATTTCTCACCACGTGCAGCATAACGAAAATGAATGGCGATGTTTAGAAGACGTCCGGATCGAAGCCTGGTCGCACCTGCAAAACACCAACCGGACGCTGGCCCGTCCCGGCTTCTTTGCCTTCACCAAGTTCCTTCTGAATCGCAGTCGCCAGCTCTTTCAGTCGGGCAACAATATCTGGATGCTGAGCCGCGACGTCGGTGGTTTCACTTGGATCAGATTCCAGATCAAACAGCGCGAGCCCGATCTTGTCGTTGTCATAGTTGACCGGAACTCCGCCGGTTCCGCCAGGCCGACCGTGCAGCGTGCGATAATCGTGGGGCAAATGCAGCTTCCATTTTCCGCTCCGCACGGCGTGCAGGTTGTGGCCCCAGTAAAAGTAGTACGCTTCCTGAGGCGACTTCGCGCCCTTTTCACCGGACAGCAGCGGCCAGATGTCTTTGCCGTCGAGTGTGTGTTTTGGCAACTCGGCCCCGATCAGCTTCGCGACGGTCGGCAGGATGTCGATCGTCATGGCGGGTTCGCTGCATCGTGAGTTGGCGGGTATTTTTCCTGGCCATCTCGCCAGAAACGGAACGCGGCAACCCCCATCGAACATCGTGCCTTTGCCTTCGCGAAGAGGCTTCGCTGAACCGGCGTGATCTCCGTAGCTCAACCAAGGCCCGTTATCGGACGTGAAAATCACGAGTGTGTTCTCATCCAATTTGTTTCGCTTCAGGGCATCCAGCACCTGACCGACGGACCAGTCGATTTCCATGATCACATCACTGAACAGTCCTTTGCCGCTCTTGCCTTCATATTTGTCAGACACAAACAACGGCACATGCACCATCGAATGTGCGAGATACAGTAAGAACGGACGCTGGGCATTGCGGTCGATGAAACTCACGGCGTGTTCTGTGTACTGGGTGGTGAGTTGCTTCTGATCATCTGCCGTGACCTGTGGGTTGATGATCTTGTTGCCTTCGATCAGCGGCAGGTGCGGCCAGCGTTTGAGGCGTTCTGCCATCGACAGATGCATGATCTCCGGATGATACGGCCACATGTCGTTGCTGTACGGCAGTCCAAAGTATTCATCAAACCCGTTCTGAAGCGGCAGAAATTGTTGATGATGGCCAAGGTGCCACTTTCCGAAACAAGCCGTCGCATATTTCTGCTGCTGGCAGAGTTCACCGAGCGTTGTTTCATCGGCGCTGATTCCAATCTTTGACGCAGGCCCGAGCGCGCCCTGAATTCCAAGCCGGACGTTGTAGCATCCAGTGAGCAGACTCGTTCTGGATGCCGAACAGACAGCCTGACTCACATAAAAATCCGTAAACAGTCGGCCTTCCTCCGCCATCCGATTCAGATTGGGAGTCAGCACTCTGTCGCCGCCAAACGGCCCAATATCGGCATAACCCATATCGTCCATAAAGATGACGACGATGTTGGGTGTGGGCTGGGCGGATACTGTGGCGTCACCAAAAACAGCGGTCGCAATGATGACGGTCAGAGTCAGCAGCCTGGCTGAATTTTTCATGATGTCGACACTTTTCGTATGAAAAACCGGTGGCAAGAGATCCCGGTAAGCCAGCGGCAGAAATCGATCTCCCCGCTGTAGGACGGGCACTTCTGCCCGTCGCGGTCGGTGACGGGCAGAAGCGCCCGTCCTTCAGTAAATTTGTTTCCGACGCTCGTCAGTCCGTGTGAAGTAACAACAAGGACTGATGAATCTTTGCCTTTTGCCGCGTTGCAGGTTACTCTGTAATCTCCTCGCTGCAATTCGAACGGTGATGGATTCTGTGAAACGGACTCCATCCGGGCAGCAAATGCCTTCCCTGAAAAATTCCCTCCGCCCCTGTTATTGGGTGATTCGTATGTTCTTCAAGCTGCATTCCGCCGCTGTTTTTTCGCTGTCGGTGTTGCTGGTCGCTGGCAATTCCCAGTCCGCGTCCGCTCAGGAAGAGCCCACGCCGGAGAAGCCCGTCAGCTACTATCGCTCCGTGCGACCGATTCTGCAGCGGCAGTGTTCGGGATGCCATTTTCCGGCAAAGCTCGAAGGCAAACTATCGGTACTGAGCGTCGCAGAATTGCTCAAAGGTGGCGACGCGGGCGCGGCGATCGTCGCGACGAAACCGGATGACAGCGTGCTCGTGCAGAACATCTCCGGCGAGAACCCCGAAATGCCCCGCAACGGCGAACCGCTTCCTGCGGAAGCGATCCACACAATTCGTACCTGGATCGCGCAGGGAGCGATTGACGATTCGCCACCGGACGTCGCCCGCAAGATCACGGTGGAGACTCCGCCGGTATATTCGACGCCACCTGTCGTCACGTCGATGGACTATTCTCCGGACGGCAAGTTGCTGGCGGTTTCCGGCTACCACGAAGTACTGATTCACACACTGGACGGCAGCGCTCCTTTGAAACGACTGGTTGGTCGATCGCAGCGCATCGAGTCCCTCGCGTTTTCTCCGAATGGCCAGATCCTTGCTGTCGCCGGTGGCACGCCGGCGTTGTTTGGCGAACTGCAGTTGTGGAACGTCGCCGACGGAACACTACTCCACTCCGTCACGCTGGCTCTCGACACGTTGTTCGGGCTGTCGTTCAATGCCGATGGGACCCTCGTGGCCTTTGGCGCGGCGGATAATCGTGTTCGTGTCGCAAAGGTGGAAACGGGCGAAGTCACGATGCGAATGGACGCGCACTCCGACTGGGTTCAGGGCACGACGTTTTCACTCAACAACGACCACGTCATCAGCGTCAGCCGAGACATGTCAATGAAACTCACGATCGTCGCCAGTGGCCAGTTCGTGGACAACATCACCAGCATCACGCCGGGTGCGCTGAAAGGTGGTTTGGTCGATGTGATTCGCCATCCGACTCGCGAACAGGTACTGGCCGTAGGTTCGGATGGCGAACCGCGGCTCTATAAAATTTTCCGCGAGCAGGCTCGTCAGATTGGCGACGACTTCAATCTCATTCGAGCATACTCAAAGCTGCCTGGCCGTTTGTGCGATCTGGATTTCAGTCCTTCCGGCGACAAGTTTGTCGTGGGAGCCAGTTCAGCGACGTCCGGAGCGGCACGAATTTACATGACCGAAGATCCAGCGAAGTTTGTTGATATTCCGGACGTGACAGCTCCCGTGTTTGCGGTCAGTTTCCGACCAGACGAACTGCAGGTCGCGATTTCCGGATTTGATGGCATGGTCAAATTATGTAACGCCGAAACCGGCGCCGTAGAGCAGACCTTTCCAGCAGCACCCTTGACACCAGCGCCGCTCAATGTGGCGACAGTGGCGAAGTAGCATAACGCCTTGAGACAATCCCAATCGCCAAAGTCTCCCTTCTCCCCCTGTCAATGGGGGAGAAGGTGGCCGCAGGCCGGATGAGGGGGTTGCTCAAGCGTGAAAGTGATGAAACCAACCTCATGAAATCTTTCAGTTTTTCCGGACACTGGCCGTCTTTTCGGCTAACGAAATTTTCTTTTCCCACGAGACAACTCATGATGATCCTCGTCAATCAAATCCACCGACTTGCAACGCTCGTCGCCGTCAGCCTGCTGATCCCCCAGATCGCCGTGGCCGATGAACCTAAAGCCCTCACGGCGAACTCCGTCGAACGAACTTTTGTTGGACTCGAAGTCTATCCGGCCGAAATTACGATTTCGTCGATTCGCGACGCCCGGCGAGTCATTGTGACTGGCGTGACTGACGACGGCAAGAAAATCGATGTGAGCAGTAAGGCAACC
Organism: Planctomycetales bacterium; assembly: GCA_038214195.1. Taxonomy (GTDB): domain Bacteria; phylum Planctomycetota; class Planctomycetia; order Planctomycetales; family Planctomycetaceae; genus SXXK01. The sequence goes on along the minus strand of JBBQSE010000614.1, from coordinate 300 downwards.
GTGACCACTGCGTCGCCAGTCTGCAGTGTTGATGCCGACGGTTATGTTGCTCCGGTGACTGCCGGCGAAGGAGCGATCACAGTCGAAGCCGTTGGACACAAACTTGAGGTCCCCGTCCATATTACGACAGTTGATGCCGTGCCCGTCGATTTTATCCGTGAAGTCAATCCGATCCTCAGCAAAGTTGGCTGCAATCAGGGAACGTGTCATGGTTCACAGGCGGGCAAGAACGGATTCAAGCTGTCCCTTCGCGGTTACGATTCTGTGTATGACTATCGAGCCCTCGTGGATGATATTTCC
>JBBQSE010000613.1:0-4278 GCA_038214195.1 Planctomycetales bacterium | reverse complement strand
AACCGGGAATGATCACTATGGTGTCTTCTCGCTCTGCCGATCGAGCTGACAGATTCTGGCCGCTGTTGAGATTCGGATCAGCAGAATGCCGGCTCGTAATAGCCCAAGTGACGCGAAGATTACAACCCCCGCTTCAATGATTTTTGGACTCTGCGATGCCAGCGCGAAGTTGAGTCCGATGCGCATCACGTAAAGTGAGGCAGCAATCAATGCCCAACCGGCAATTTCACGAATCCAGAACATGGCGTATGTCACTCCGCTATAGACTTCGGTTCGACTGGGCCAGTCGCCGCAGTCAGATCTTTTCGGCCCCGAGCGGCCCTCGAACGCAATTTTAAGCCGCGGCGAACGACCATTCGCAAATCGGCATGGTGAATGACCAGAAACACAGATCTCAAATACAACCGCGTCTGATCACGCGTCAGTTGACGCCAGGAAATTTCGTTGCACAAGATCCATGCGGCGGCGACCAGCACCAGCAGCAAAGAACTTCGAGCCACTGAGGTGTCATCCAGGAACCACTGCTGCAGATCGCGTCCCAGAGTGCGGCGACCTGGCAGCATGCTTAACAGAATCCGGGAACCGAACACGCAGCCTGTCAAAATTGCGACACCACGAATCAGCCCGCCCGCCATTCTCCGGATCTCGCGGACCGCGCGGGCAGGTTCAAACGCTATTTCACCTTTTAGGGCTGCAACGATTCTCGCCCAGATTACGCTGAGCGGACGACTGGCCGCACGCTTCAACAATTCACGATTGCGATTGATGAACATCAGCAGCGCGATAATCAGGAAAACAGTGAGCATCCCAACCGGTCCCTGAAACGTCGAGCTGCGCTGAGTTTCACGGAGCAGGAGGTCCAGCTGCACGGCGACCAGCACGGCGAATCCACCCCAGAAGCGTAAAGTCAGCAGGACAATCGCGATCGAAAAAATTCTGATTGACCATGGCATATTGGGAGCGAGCAGTACTAGCAACCCCGTGGCGGCCGCGATCACCGAAAGAATCAACAAGCCGCCAAACTGCGACGTTTGATCGGAAGACTCCAGAACGACAAATGTTTCCGCACGGCTCGCGGAACTCTTTTGCTCGGACAGCAGTTGACTCATCGAACACCTCCTGCGGCAACCCGACCGGTGCGAGCAATGGCCATTTCACTCAGCACAAGCTGAATGGCATTGGCTTCCCCCGAGATCGACACTGTGGCACCGGTCCTTCGCAGTTCGTACTGCAATCGCGATGCAAGGTCGCGGGTACGAGTCTGCTCGGCCGCCAACAGAAGATCCGGCAGTGACAGAGAACGTATGTTTGTGGATTCTGCTGTTGGCCGCAGGAACGTCGGCGAAGGGCATACGAACGCAACGCGATGATGTCGGGCCAGTGCCATCTTCACGGCAGGCATCAGATGTGACAGACTCGGCACACACTCCAGCAGATCGGCCATCACCACGAACACTTCGTTATCGCGCGCCTGCGAAACGGCGCGGGCCAAAGCTGCACTGAGAATTTCCATCCGCGCCATTCCGTCATGAAACCCGCGACTTCGGATGGTCACCACTGGCTCCATCCATGCCATCCCGGACTGACTGAGAAAGTGCTGGGCATATGTTGCCATCAGCCCGTCATCGTAAACCAGTCGAATCTGTTTGGCTGGCGACAAACGGTACAGATGCGCGATCACCGCCGCGAGTTGATATCGATTTCGTAGTCTCCGCTGTGCCCACGGTAAAATCGGAAACAGGAAAAAGGGGATGTGATTGACTCGGGCGTCCATCAGATCCGGAAACTGCTCGGCAACGACACTCATCGCCGCGTCCAGAAGACGATTCGTCAGCCGATCCGGACTCGGAGCCGGATTCACACTGAAATCCGACAATGCTTCCAGCAAACGATGAAATCCGCGATCGCCCGTCGCCGAAGGAACGCGCCGCAATCCACGTTCGTCGAACAGAATGGCTCCCACCGGATCACCAGCCGAGATCGCCGCCTTTGCCACACTGGCTGCGACGAAATTCATCTGATCAAGCAGTCTCAAACCAAAGCCGCCGATCCGCGTCCCGATAGAACCGTCCACGAACAGCTGCAGCCGAACGGGAACTTCGGATTCGTACTGCCGCGTCATCAGCTTGTCGCGCCGGGCTGACACTTTCCATGCGATACTTTTTGGCGGATCCCCTGGGACATACTCTCGCAGTTCAAGCAGTTCGGATCCCATCCCGGATCGCTGCAGTCGATGAATTCCATGTTGTGGAAGCGAATTAATCCGTTTGACGATCGGCTGCGCGTCGCCTGCCGACATGAAAGCGGGCAGCACGCGAAATTTCTGTACCAGAGGCAGGAATCGTTCGGCCCGAAAAAATCCCTGAGCATCCCGCATCGCGATGCGAAATCCCGGAAGCCGTAACTGACCGGCACCCAGCACGCGCGCCTCGTAGCGGAACACTGCGGAATGGACTCGCGATCGAATCGTGACGTCGTGCGCGCGGTTTGAAACCTCCAGATTTTCCGGGACCACGTCGCGAATCTGAACCAGCGGTCCAATCCCAATTATGGACGACCGCAAGTGGACTTCAATGGAAACATTGCGCCCGGCCCACAGGATGCCCGTCGGTTCGCTGCGTCCGTTGACGCTCCGCTCAAGGCTCAGCGCCCGCAGCTCAATCCTCACCCGCCAGGCGAACAGCAACCATTCGACCAGCAACCAGAGCAGGACTGACAGTGAAAGCAGGGCGAGACCGATTTGCTCCCGGAGAATTCCCAGGCAGAGCCCCGCGATCGAGGCCAGTGCCAGCCACTTCGCAAGAGCCGTCATTTGCGTCGATCCTGCAGAACCGGCACGGAACGAATAATTGCCTGAATGACCTGAGCCACCGAGCGTCCGTCCATTTCCGCTTCCGGTCGCATGATCAGCCGATGAGCCAGTACGGGCAGACAAACAGCCTGGATATCTTCGTGCGTCAGGTACCCTCGACCTGACAACAGCGCGTGCGCTCGTCCCGCTTTCATAATATTGATGGCGGCCCGTGGACTGGCTCCCAGAGCGAGATCCGGATGGATGCGGCTCTGTCGCACCAGGTCGATGATGTACTCCTGCAGCTCTCGCGAGCCGAAGACGGAATCCAGTTGTTCCTGGATTGCAATAATCTCCGCAGCGGTGGTTACGGCAACAGGCTTCACGATCTGCCGACTGTGCAACTCCAGCATGTCGACTTCCTGTTCGCGTTCCGGATATCCCACATGAATGCGAAACAGGAATCGATCGAGTTGAGCTTCCGGAAGTCGATAGACGCCTTCCTGCTCGATGGGATTCTGCGTCGCCAGAACCATGAACGGCTGAGGCAGCGGCAAGGTTTTTCCTTCAATCGTCACCTGCCGCTCCTGCATGGCTTCCAGCAGCGAGGACTGCGTTCTGGCAGGAGCTCGGTTGAGTTCGTCAGCCAGCAGCAACTGACAGAACACGGGGCCTTTACGCAGCACAAAATCACTGGTCTGCCGGTCAAGAACCTGAGTGCCGGTGACATCAGAAGGCAGCAGATCCGGCGTGAACTGGACTCGTTCGAAGTGAATGCCCAGGACTGTCGAGAACGTCCGGCACAGCGTCGTCTTGGCAGTCCCCGGAACACCTTCCAGCAACACATGACCACCGGCAACAAGTGCCATCAACATTTGATCGGTCACTTCATTCATGCCGACAACAACCTGTTCAACGGCGTGCAGCGCTCGTTGACGCAGTTCGTTGACGCGAAGCGCCAACTCATTCGGATTCGGTGCGGTCACAGAGTAAAGCTTTGCTGTTATATATGATTGGTCTACCGACTTTGTCCTGTCCGCCTGCTGATATCGCGGACGACCGTTCGTGCTGAAGCCTGCAAGTCAGTTGCTGACGGGCCCATCATTTCCAATAGGTCATTTTCAATACTCCGGCGACGATTGCGCCCACGACTGCGGCGATCATGATTTGAGTGACTATCCCAAGCGTTGAGCCGGTAAAATAGAACACGCCCACGGTGCCGATCGTTGCCCAGCAGATTGCGATCAGACTCAGCTGCATCCGCTGCTTCTTCTCGTCATCAGACAATGGTGCCGCGTCTTTTTTTGCTGAACTCTTTGGTTTTGCCGTCTTCTCTTTTGTCGGCTTGCTGCCTTTGGAGGTGGTTTCCTTTTCCGCAGCCTGATCGGTCGTGGCTTCGTCCCGCATGCCGGGAGCGTAGTATTTGGCGATCGCCTGATTGACAGCTCGGGGCACGGCCAGAACTGCCCGCATCGGAGCCCCGCAGC
>JBBQSE010000612.1:0-4376 GCA_038214195.1 Planctomycetales bacterium | reverse complement strand
TTGAAGCTGCGGCACCATTCCGAAGGCCAGAATTCGATCTCTTGGTCCAGGCACGCTGACACATACGTCTGCGAATTTGGAAACTCCGCGAGCACGGATCGGAAATCATTCAGAAACCGACTCAGGATTTCCGGGTGACTGCCGACGGTGAAGCGATACGCCGACGTATTGCCGATCCGGCGGGTCGGTTGAGTCCAGTTATGGATCACGCAGAAATTCATCTCGGGACGCCACGTAAAAAAATCGTCCATGCCGCCGGTAATGACGATGTCCAGATCCAAAAAAAGGACAGTGCCGCTCAGTCCCGGCAGTTCCTTTGCCCACAGCGATAATTTTCGCCAGCCGCGGTTGCGTTTCGGCGACGGGATATCAACTTCCGGGCAATCATAGCACTCGACCTCCGATCGAATTCCCGTCGTGTCATCGGTGTAGCACACCAGACGAAACGGCTGCTCTGTGTTCCTTGCAATCATCGAATAGAGCCGATTGACGTAATCACTGCCGTACGCGGAGCCCCAGTTCATGCAGACAAATTGATTCATAGTGAGACCCACTGCCAGGCGCGTACACCGAGGATTTCTTCAAATCCTGCGCTGATCACTTCGTTCTCAAAAATCCGTTCAAACCATGCGGCGCGAAACTCGGCCGGGATGCCGCTGCCTGTCTCCGGGACATGCTGAGCGAACAGTTCGACGAATCGCGCCGGATCCTGAAACGCTGCGTCACGGCCTCGGCGTGGTTTGAGCAGATTGTGAGCCAGGCGAAGATAGTCGAATCGCTGCTGGTCAAATTCGTTCATCGAACGCAGCGGCGCGAATTCAAAATCGATGATAACAGCGGCGCTGAAGTCCGGAGACACCAGCACGTTGCCGCAGTTCAGATCCATATGCACGACGCCATGGTCATGCATGGTGCGAATGGCGTCGAGGACCACCGGCAACGCGTCCCACAGTCGCTCGCTCTGCTGTCGCAGCACATCGGACAGCCGAGGCCATGGCAGCCAGTGGTTGACCAGAAAGTATTCTCCGCGGGCAATCAGCCGCGGGGCGACGCCGAGCGAGGCCAATCGACGATAAGCGCGGGCTTCGCGGTGGATGCGGTGTTCGCCGGGCAGTGCGATCCGAGGCAAATCAGGTTCATCCGGGGCTCGTTCGCGACCGAGACAATTCATGCGAACACTCGCCAGGACCCGATTCTCCGCATCGGCCTGATGAGCAAGGTAGATTCGGTCAAAACCCCCGTCGGAAAGTGTCGGACGCAGGCGCACGGCCTGTTTGAAAAGCACACCCAGTTGCCATTCGACGTCGCGTCGACGGTCGGCCAGTCGCTGGTGATCAATCCATGCGTTGAACAGTCGAAGTGGTGACCTCATGCCGCCGCCTTTTTGAATCGCCGTGTGTGTGATTGTGTTCCCGGCTCGCTGAACGATCGCGGAGCGGCGTTGATCATCGTGCCGATAACTGTCGCAGCCGCCTCGGCGGATTCCGTGCGGGCCAGCAGGATGACGTCCATCGGCGATTGCCTCTGAGCCTGCTCAAACAGGAGTCGCTGATACTGTTGATGACCGCAGGCAGACATCTCCTGTTTACGGCGAGTCAATTCATCCCAGGGCATCAGCATCAGCACGCTGGTCACGGGCGGCATCAACGATTCAATCCATGTGGCGCCGCAGCACAGGGTCGGCGTGTCCGACTTGCGATTGGTGATCAGGAAACTGGCGACGGAACGATCGAAAATCAGGGCGTCCGGGATTCGTCCACGGTCCACTGCTGGCGGGCTCTGCGGGACTGGCCTGCCATTTCGTGCAAATGGGTTGAGTCTCAACAACAGTTTGATCCAGGCTGCGGGGATTGCGCGGAGCGTCACAATTGGAGCGAAGCGATCATCGAAGAGTCCGCGAGTTTGGCCACCAAACCTCTTGAGCAAGCCCGTTACGATCTGATAGCTGAGCGATCGGCGGTACAGGTTCTTCGCCACAACCGGCTGTGCTGTCGGCTGCTGTTTCGCGAGCGTCCTGACCAGGGACGACTTGCCCGCTCCGTCGCTTCCGATGACAGCCAGGCATGGCAGACGTTTCATGATCGCTTTTCGGAGATCGGTCAGAATTCCACGTGATCGTCGGGGCTCCAGAATTCGCAGACCGCGATTTCCAGAGGCGGCAGCAAGTCGCCGTACGAGATAACGTTCCGTGAGCGTGATGTTATTTCGAGTGATGATGATGGCTTTGTCCAGCTCACCCGCCAGTTCTCGCAGAGTCGCGAGCAAATTGTGCGGCACCGACACTGTTGCTGGATCCGGCGACCATGTGGCCAGCCGACGGCAGGCAGCCGTGATGCGTTCGCGCACGGTTCGGGCTGACAACGATTTGCGTTTTTTAGCCAGGTGCTGAAGCAACACACACAGATCGATATCCGGAGGCAGTTGTCTGAGTGCCGGTATCCGAGGGTCCGCCGCGTCGAGCGAGGAATTCGTTTCCGAATGGCGGGTCAATGGGCTCAGCGTATTCAGGAATCGCGTCGCAGAAATTGATTTTTGTCGCTGATGCGGGAGTTGATCGAAACTGGTCCACAGATCAATCATCAGTCGTTGCGTACAATCGATCGTCCAGAGAGTAAGTTCCACCTTGGTATCGACAGTCTGCCGGATACGGCCGTGAATCTGGCCCTCGTGACACGCGGCTTGCGCAGCGCAGATCAACTGACGAAGCTGAGATTCCGTGAGCAGCAGGTCGATGTCATCGCTTTGACTGTCGAAACTTGCGGTGAGAGGTCGCAGCAGGACAACTCGACCATCCACAGCGCGCAGCAATTCGTTGAGCGACTGCAACAGCGAAGTCGCTTGTGCGGCCGACGGATCAGCGTGGGAGATTTGGAACGCGGAGGACATCTGCGCGATTCCGTTTGGAAGAGGGGAAGACGAGACTGGAGATCTATACGAGGCGAGCGAAGGGTACCGGATTCACGAATTCCGGCTCAAGATGAGTTCCGTCTTGAGATATTCCGCCAATCCACGTAGAACGCCCGGACTTCCACACGGCGAGGCTGTGAAAAAATTGGGTCAGGTACCTCATAACCAATCGAATCTCCGACGAAAACAGTAGCGAAGTTCGGAGCCAGACCCATTTTTTCACAGCCACGGAGTGTTCGCCCGTGATCTCCGGATGAAAATCCACGGCTAAACGACAATGAAACGTGCTTTCTTTTTGATCCTTGGGATCGTCATTTCTGTCGGCTGCTTCTGGTGGTCACTGCGGGATGTCAATCAGGAAGACCTTTGGAAGGGCTTCCGGGACGCGAACTACCTGACGCTGCCGGTGATGTTGGCGCTGCTGTTCGCATTCTACGTCCTGAAGACACTTCGCTGGCAGTGGTTACTAGCTCCTGTGGCACCGCTGACGATCCGCCAGTTATTCCCGCCGATGCTGATCGGCTTCGCCGCGAATAATCTGCTGCCTGCGCATCTGGGGGAGTTCATCCGGGTGTTTGTTGTGCGGCAGAAATACGGCGTTCCGGCGAGCACTGTTCTGTCCACGGTGATCCTGGAACGGATCTTCGATGTATTGTCTATTCTGGTCCTGTTTGGTGTGGGCCTGGCATTTTCCGACGATCTGCCGCAGGACTATCGCAACGGGGCGATCCTGCTCGGTGCCGCAGCAAGCGCGGTCGTCGTGGCGGTTGGGATCTATCTGGTCTGGACGGAACCTTTTATCCGGCTCGTCACATGGACTCTGTCCCTGGCTCCCTTTCTGCCAGCCAGACTGGCAACGGGCCTTGTTGATATGCTGCGAAAGGGCGGCGATGGATTGGTGGCGTTGAAGAGCGGCAAAGCTGTGCTCCTAATCATCGTCACATCACTGCTGCAATGGCTACTGAACGGCATGATCGCGTACGTGGCCCTGAGAGCTTTTCATATCGATGTGACACCGGCGACTGGTCTGATCGTGACGGGCGTTACGGCTTTCGGCGTCACGATCCCTTCCACGCCGGGCTATTTTGGCGTGATTCAAATGTGTTTTCAGGTGAGCATGAACGCGCAACAGCTGAAACCGGATCCGTCGCTGGTGCTGGGTTCGTCTGTGTACTACCACATGAGCATGTACATTCCCGTGACGATGCTGGGGCTGTATTTCCTTCAGCAATCCGGATTGAGTCTTACGGACATGCAGCAGGCGGCTCAGAAAAAAGAGGTTGTCGCAGCGGCAGATAACAGCGGCGCGGCCGGTCCGGACACAGTGAGTGGCGGGGACCCCGGCAATCCATACGACCCGCCCCGAGTGCCTTAGAGCCTGTCTGAAATCAACTGCTCGATCCCGAATGCCGACAAGTTCGCGGCGCTGGGCTTTCCCGTCGGGGGGGCGGCCGGGGGTGCATACCGCC
>JBBQSE010000611.1:0-4382 GCA_038214195.1 Planctomycetales bacterium | reverse complement strand
ACAACGTAATCGATACGGCGATCACAATCCCAAGGACTGCGCGAAAGACATGCACGCGGAGCACTTCCAGGTGCTCACCGAACGTCATCGTGGTATCGTCAAACAGATCTCTCGATCGTCCCATTTTTACTTCTCAAACTTCAAGTGTTGACCAGGACCGTTGGTATCCGCAGCCCATAGTCGTCGTTCGCTCCGCGAACGAGTCGAACCTCGCTGCAGGGCTCGCATTTCGTTCGCGGAGAGGCTGTAAAAAATTGCGTCAGGCACCTCACAACCAATCGAATCTCCGACGAAAACAGTAGCGAAGTGCGGAGCCAGACCCATTTTTTCACAGCTTCGGAGCGAACGACGACTCTTTTGTGCAGGATGGAGTCGTTCATTGGAATTTGAAACATGTAGACTACGACTGGGTCAGTTTTCGAAACCGACTCAGCAGATCTTGAGTCACCGGCCCTGGAGTACCTGTGCCGATCTTGCGTCCGTCCAGACTGATGACGGCGATGACTTCCGCAGCGGTCCCTGTGAGGAAGCATTCGTCCGCCGTGAAGATGTCATATCGCGTGAGAATGCACTCCTGAACCGTGATTCCCGCGCCGACCGCAAGTTTCATGACGGCATTCCGGGTGATGCCTTCCAAAATGCCGGAATCCGCCTGCGGTGTCTTCAGGACACCTCGCTTCACGATAAAGATGTTGTCGCCCGTGCATTCGGCGACTTCACCGTTATGGTTGAGCATGAGCGCTTCGACAGTGCCAGCATCAGTGCCTTCAACCTTGGCCATGATGTTGTTCAGATAATTCAACGATTTGATACGCGGACTCAATGCACCCGGATGGTTTCGGATCGTTGCCGCAGTGACCAGTTTCATTCCGGTTTCATACAGATCAGCCGGATACATGGTAATTGTATCGGCGATGATAATGATTTGCGGATTGCTGGTTCGTCGAATATCCAGCCCCAGCGATCCGGCCCCACGCGTGACGACCAGGCGAACGTAGCCGTCAGTGATGTCATTGGCTTTTACCGTGTCTTCAACGGCCTTCGTCATGTCCGCATGCGACAGTGGAATTTCCAGGCGGATCGCCCGCGCGCTTTCATAGAGGCGATCGATGTGTTCGCGGAGCAGAAAGACGCGTCCGCCGTAGACACGGATTCCTTCAAAAATTCCATCGCCGTACAAGAGGCCGTGATCGAATACGCTGACCGAAGCCTGTTCAGCCGGAACCAGCTTTCCGGCCACATAAACTTTTCGAGACATGAAAAATACCCATACCTGGATTGATTGTGAATCGGCCACACGACCGGAACAGCTCACATTTCCACCACACAATTAAGACGCGCGGCGGAACGGATTTCCTATCCGTTGTTTGCAGATTTTGACCGAAGTGACGCTGACTGAGTCCTCTCCGACAGCGAGTTGCGCAGTGTAACGAGATTTTCGGACAGTTGAGAGCGTTACGCCTCGGTGAATCTCGCCGGTGGACTCAAAAGACCCGCCGCAACCGACAGGAGTTCACCGGACACCCTGATTTTTCGGTGTTCAGGGGTGTATCATGTCCGCGAACTCTGAGAAACCCGCCTTGAGTCCATTTTCCCGCCGGCGGTACAGTGCGTCCGCAAATCGCAGTGCATGGAAGATTGCCGCAGAGTCGCGGCCCGCAAGAGGAACGAACTGATGAACTCACCTGCCACGACACGGATCTCGCAGATTCGCTGGACTCTGATTATCGCCATGCTTCTCTCCTGCGGCACTTCGGTGACGCTGTTCACGCTGGGATGCCAGCAGGTCCCGGTGACCAACCGCAAACAACTGCTGCTGTCGTCGGAAGCAAGTGAAAATGAATTGGGCCTGACCGCTTATCAGGAGGTCCTCAAGTCAGAACCGTTGACAGAGAACCAAAAAGCCGTCGAAATGGTTCGTCGAGTTGGTCAACGAATCGCCGCTGTCGCGAATCGTCCGGACTTCGATTGGGAATTCAACGTGATTGAGTCCGAGACTCAAAACGCATTCTGTCTGCCGGGAGGCAAAGTTGCCGTGTACACAGGCATCCTCCCTGTCTGCGAAAATGAAGCCGGACTCGCTGTGGTAATGTCACATGAAGTCGCGCACGCCATCGCGCGGCATGGCGGAGAACGCATGACATATCAGACAGCGCAGAATCTGGGTAAGTCGGCTGTTGGTTACGTCATGCAAAAACAAGAAGAACAGAAGCAGAAGATCGTCCTGACGGCGTATGGTGCGGCGTCAGAATACGGAGTCATCCTGCCGTACAGTCGCAAGCACGAGATGGAGGCCGACCAGATTGGCGTAATGCTGATGGCGAAAGCTGGCTACGATCCATCCGAAGCACCAGTGTTCTGGGAACGATTTTCCGCCACCAAGACCGGTGCCGCTCCGATGGAATTCATGTCAACGCATCCCTCCGACGCCCACCGCGCTTCAGCTCTGCGGGAACTGCTTTCCGAAGCGATGACTTACTACGAAAAGGCAAGCGACAAGCGGGGACTGGGCGAGGCGATAAAGTGACTCCGCGTTGAACCTATGCGTCACGCGGTGACGACTGAAGCACTTTCAAAGGCAACGTTCTTCATGTCCCTTCTCCCCCTGGCAAGGGGGCTGTCGATTTAGTCGGTATTCACAACCCGACACGTCAGTGAGGGATAAAATTACCAGCGTTTTTCGCCAAGCATCCCTCGCTGACGCATCGGGTTAGGATTAAATCGACAGCCTGGCAAGGGGGAGAAGGTGGCCGACAGGCCGGATGAGGGGGCTGACCTGGAGTCAATATGATGACCCAGAAAACAGTTGATTCTTCCCCCTCTCTCTAGCCCTATTTCTTTTCGGCGAACTGCGCCGCTGGCGCGATGAGATCTCCCAGATCAAGCGTCTTGTCGGCCGCGACGTCCAGAGTCCAGACGCCCTTTGCGATCGGAACCGGTTCGCCATCGGCGACCAGTGACTGCACGTAGCCGGGGCGTTCGTGCCAGAAGCGAAATTTCCACTCGCCGACGGGCACGTTGGCGATTTCAAATGTCCCATCTTCGCCTGTCACAGCGACGTAGGGATGGTCAGAAATAATCAAATATGCCTTCATCCAGGAGTGGATCGAGCAATCCACACGCACCGGCAGATACTCCGGTTTCGCGAACTTTTTTTCGACCGGTTGATTCATCGGAATGATCTCGCTGAAGGGCGTATTTCGGCGAGCGTACACGGCGGAGTTGTGGGCGACGGGATCGGAATTTTTCAGTTCCATCACCTGGCCCGTGCGAACCACCAGCATGTGCGGCTCAAATCGACAATTGTGATTGTCCAGGACCGGACGTTTCTCCGGCAGTTTGCTGAGATCCGGATGCACGGGAATTTCATCGCGGGTGTCCAGCCAGACGGCGACATATCGGATTCCGCGATTCTCTTTGTGAACGACGAGCGATTCATCCCGCAGCCCGACATTTCCGCAGGCGGCCGTGTCTCGCTGAACATCGATCTGAATCAACGCCGGAGCGTCTTCGCTGTAAACAATTCGACCTTTAATCGTGCCCCAGGCCTCGTCAGCAACAAGTCGAGGACAAACGGCCGCGAAAAAAAACACTGCGGCAACAAGTGCTGTGTGACACCTGGAATGATGAATCGGGTGGCCGGGGTTGGACTGAGCGGAGCGAAGGAACCCCCGGGGGTTTGATCTGGCGGTCTCCAACCCCAGCCATCCAACAATGAATGCGTGACGAAACGCTCGTGCGGGAGAGAAAATGCAACCAGGAAATCCAGAATTGGACATCGACTGATCCTTTGCAAAGGTGGGGACTTCTGACTTCGCGGAGACAAAAACCAGCGGCGAAATCGTTACCAACCGCAATCCTTACCCACAGTGTTCAGCCGCCACAGTGGTCGATCCTGATTGAGGATCGACACGCACCTGTTCAAATGCCGAAAAAGAAAAAGTGGACGTCCATGTCCAGCAGCCATTGCTGACTGATCCGGTCCTCGGCGAGGCGAAGGTTAACCAATTCCACATCAACTTCGCAATGCACTTGTCAACAGAATATGAACAACGCCACTGATTCTTTTTCTGAGCCGGATTCGCTCACTTCGCGGTTGCGTTCCGCGATCAGTGATTGCAGCAGCCTGCGTCATTTGCTCGTCTGTCTCGTGGGAATTCTGATCTGCGTTGGCGTACAAATGGTGCAGAGCGCCAGCCTGACTTCGCGTCCCAGTCAACAGGACGCCGTTTTTCTCGGACGCCATCTGGCGTACCTTGCGCTCTCGCTCGGCTGCGCATGGATCGCTTCAAAAATTTCCTCCGCATGGCTGCGGCAAAATGCAATTCGACTCTACGTGGTGCTGCTCTTTCTTCTCATCATCCTGCTGGTGCCGGGTCTAC
>JBBQSE010000610.1:0-4398 GCA_038214195.1 Planctomycetales bacterium | reverse complement strand
TAGCCGCGGGTTTTGGCAATATTTCCCAGGCGATCACCGGCGGCTAGCGCCTTGCCGCTCACTAAATCGGCAGCCCCCTTGCCAGGGGAAGAAGGGACATGGAAAACGTTGACTGTGAAAGCAAGTCCCGCGGGTTTCACTCAAGGCTACATGCTATTGCCACACCCGTGGCTGAATCGCAAGATAGAAACCAACCCGCGCACTTGATTTCACGCAGAACTGGAGTCCGGGGATTCGTCGCCTGTCATTTCTTTGACCTCAACTCCGCGTTTTTTAAGACGAAACGACTTTACCAGAGGATACACGAGACGACGGAGTCGATTTAAAGCGCCGACAGGACGATGAACCTCAAGACCATTCCACGGCGAGTACGTCAGGTTTTCGCAAAAATCGAACTGCTTTTCGAAATGGATGACCTGATGCTCAACAGTCATCCGCCCCACAGTAAAGAACGGTGACTGCTCTTCGCACCATGGAACCGTGATGTCATCGATCGACATGTCTTCGTTCGTTTGAAATTGAATACCGATGTTCCAACAGTACTTCGCGTCAGGCCGCGCCAGTTTTTCAATCAATTCCTCTCGATAGTAATTCTCAGGAATCAAGCCATTGGGCAGATCAATTTTCTGTTGCGGTAAATTGTTGAACGGTTCTTCCGGCATGCAGGGGGTAAAGACAAATTTGACCACTGCGGGGTACGTGACAGAAGCGATTTCCGGGCAGAATTTGCCTGCCGTTTTACTCAGCCCCAGCGCAAAGGCCGAGCCACTCCAGTAACGTTCCGTCAGCAGACTCTTTGGCGCGAGCTTTGTCATCCGGCGGAGAGCCCGGAATTGCCTCGGGTGGAAGATCAGCCACAGCAACATCAGGAGCTTTGACCTAAAAGCGGCGCGGAGGAAACGGAAATAGTTGGCAATTGTGCTGATCAGGAAGACATTGCCATTCTGCGTGATGATATCCTGGACGTTTGATTGATAACTTTCCGGTAGTCTCTTGCCTTCGACGCCGATAATCTTGACGGACATCGATCGTGTATCAGACTTGCGGTCGTGTTGAACGCTGCCTTGTCCATTGGCAAATCGCAACCATGCGGGATACCGCTGGGGTCTGGCAAACAGTCCCTGCTTAATCGCAATTCCCTGAATCAGCGACGGCGACAATTCAGTCCGTTCGGCCAGGCTCCGCCTTATGGTGTCTTCATCAATGTCAAAGATTTCGACCTGAGCCCTGACAGCTGCGTGTGACTTGGCGTGTGTGTCTCGAAGAGCGCGAGGGGAATTGCCATAGATTTGCTCCATCCGTCCTTTGATCAGTTTGGACAGTTTTTCATAGAGCTTTGCCTCATTCCGCTCAGTGTATTCTGTAAACAATCCCAAGCCCCCTCTGAAAACAACGGCCGCGGTTCGATCAGTGTTCAACGAACGACACAGCCAGCCAGATCGGGTAACATCGACTAAAGTGTCCCAATATATTCGATCAGCTCGCGCTTTGAAAGTTGCCACGCGGCGAAAGTCCCGCGCGAAAAGCAGGATCTGTTTTTGAAGGCTCGAATGTGGCGATCGGAAGATGCATCCAACTCGAAGGAGTTCGAGTCAACAACCTGCAGAACATCAGCCTGAAGATCCGTCACAACGCGTTGACTGTGATTTGTGGCGTGAGTGGTTCAGGCAAGAGCAGTCTGGCTTTTGACACGCTCTATGCGGAAGGACAGCGGCGTTACGTCGAAACTTTTTCGCCTTCGGCAAGGCAGTTTCTGGACAGGATTGAACATCCGGATGCGGACCGGATCAGCGGGCTGCCTCCGGCGATTGCCATTCGACAGCAGATGCGGTTCGATGGGCCTCGGAGTACGCTTGGCACACGGACGGAAATCATCGAACCACTGCGAGTTATCTTCGCTCGCGCAGGTCGGCTGGTTTGTCCGGACTGTCAGTTGTCGGTCGATGCGATGTCGGCGGAAGCAGTCGCTGCAGTGATTCTTGAACAACGCTCCAATTCGAGGATCCTGATCGCGGCGACATTGCAGGTTGATGCAGAATCGTACACCGACAAACGAGCAGACCTGATGCGAACCGGACTGACGCGGGTGATTGTTGATGGCCGGATGACTCGACTGGAAGAATTGGAATCGCTTCCTTTCGCCGCTCCTTCAACAAAGCGCCGACAGTCGGCCCGCACGGCAGCGCCGCAACCTGTCACCCTGACTGTGATCATTGACCGTGTGAAGTCTGACAGCGTTGCGGCGGATCGGCTGGCGGAATCAATTGCCACGGCGATGAAAACAGGAGGCGGAGATTGCGTTGTTCTTTGTGACTCCGAAGCGTCGGGTGACGCGGACACTTTCACGATCGATGATGTAGCGTGGACACGGCGAAAATTCTCCGGCCGACGCCAATGCTCGAAGTGTGCCAGAGTGTTTCCCGAACCTTCGCCTGAGTTGCTGAGCTTTACGTCACCGCTCGGTGCGTGCCCGGACTGCGCTGGAACCGGCGTGACCAGCAAGACACGCATGTCGACGGAACCTCGCAAACCCCGCAACAAATCCGCTGCCGTCGATGAAGTGCGCTGTGCCGCCTGCAACGGCAACCGTCTGAATCCCGATGCGGCAGCCATTCAACTTCGGGGACTGACGTTGCCAGCCGCCGCTGGAATGGAAGTCGGCGAGTTTGCCGAATGGCTGGCGGCGACTTTCGCCTCGCTGTCAACAGAGATGCAGACAGCTCTGCGTCCCGCCTTTGAGCACGCTCAGCGGCGATTGGCGTTCCTAAACACTTGCGGCATGAGCTATCTGTCACTCGATCGCGGCATGAAGACACTGTCCGGCGGCGAAGCCCAGCGTGCGGCGCTCACATCCGCGCTCTGTTCCGGACTCGTCAACACGCTGTATGTGCTGGATGAACCAACGGCCGGGCTGCATCCGTCGGACACGCAGCGGATCATTGCCGCCGTCCGCGAACTTCAGCGGCGTGGCAACACGGTTGTTGTTGTGGAACATGATCCGGACTTCATCATGACGGCGGATGATGTCGTCGAAATCGGACCGGCGGCCGGGGCGGCGGGAGGCCAGGTAGTGTTTCAGGGATCGCCGAAGGAACTCGTTCGCTCTGACACGGTGACGGCCAATCACCTGGCGTTGATGGATTCGAAACAAAAATCATCTTCGCCATCCAAAAGCCGCGAACCGGAAAACTGGCTCACACTGACCAACGTGCGGTGCCACAACATCAGCGGCCTTACATTGAAGATTCCGCTCGGACTGCTGTGCGCCGTAACGGGTGTGAGTGGCAGCGGGAAGAGTTCGCTCATCGTCGATTCCCTGTATCCGGAGCTGTGCCGCCGCCTGAAATTGCCGGACAATCCGCCGGGTGACGGCACGATTGAAGCGATCGAAGGTGTCGAACACCTCGACAATGTCCTGCTGCTGGATCAGAGCCCGGTGAAGCGTTCACGCCGCAGTATTCCAGCAATGTGGATTGGTGCCTTTGATGAAATTCGAATCCTGCTGGCGGAGACGCACGAAGCCAAAAAACGCAATTATGGGCGTGGCATGTTCAGTTTCAATCTGGCATCCGGTGGTCGCTGCCCCGTCTGTGAAGGACGCGGCATCGTTACTGTCGCGATGCAGTTTCTGGCCGACATTCAGACGACCTGCGAAGAATGCAGCGGTCGGCGATTTCGTCCGGAAGTCCTGGAGGTTCGCTATCGAGACCGCTCCGTGGATGACATTCTGAATATGACCGGTGACGATGCGTTTGCGTTCTTCAACGGTCATCACAAGATTCAACAGCGACTGAACGCCCTGCGACAAGTGGGCCTCGGTTACCTGCGACTCGGCCAGCCGCTGAGCACCGTCTCGGGCGGTGAAGCCCAGCGCCTCCGCATCGCCGCGCTCATTGCCGGGATTCCGCTGCAGGACGGCGACACCGCTGCTGCCAATCGAAGTTCGTCAGCTCTGACGCGTTCCGGCCGCACCTTGTTTCTGCTCGACGAACCCAGCAGTGGTCTGCATCTGCAAGACATCGAACGGCTGAGAAACTGCATCGACTTCCTGCTGCAAACCGGGCACTCGGTGATCGTCATCGATCACGACGAAGCCCTGATTTCCCACGCCGACGTCACGATCCAGCTTGGCCCCGGTCCGGGTCGATTGGGAGGACAGTTGGTGTAAGCTTGCGCAAGGCGACTTCATTCGTTCGATAGCATCAACTAAAGGTCAGCCCCCTCATCCGGCCTGCGGCCGCCTTCTCCCCCGATCTCGGGAGATCGTGCAGCTTTTAAGTTGTTTTGCAGCTGGGGGTTGAGTCAACAAAAGTGACCTTCGTGTGGCTTGCGATTTCGCACAGAATGTGCGTTCTCGAAGTACCACAAACAAACACGGAGGTCGATGTGAGTTTAAGC
>JBBQSE010000609.1:0-4405 GCA_038214195.1 Planctomycetales bacterium | reverse complement strand
GCAAGGCGCTAGCCGCCGGTATTGAAGGAAAAACCGGCGGCTAGCGCCTTGCCGCTCATTAAGTCAACAGCCTGAAAGCGGGTTTCGACATTTTGCAGTGCGCTGTTATTTGCCCCGCGCCGCAGCGGGACAACCATTCGGTACACAGCAAATTGAATGACAGGAAACCATGCGCCAAAAAAAATCTGAGGGCAATGGTATTAAGATCTCGATGATCAGCCTGCACGGCCTGATTCGCGTCCAGGAACCGGAATTGGGGCGCGATGCCGACACTGGCGGGCAGATTCGTTATGTGCTGGAACTGGCCAGGGAACTGGGGCGACACAGTGAGGTGCGTGAAGTTGAGTTGATCACACGGCAGGTGCTTGATCCTCGCGTTGATCCGCAATACGGACAACTCGAAGAACCAATCGGCCCGAACGCCAAATTGGTCCGCATTCCGTTTGGCCCGAAGCGCTACCTGAAAAAAGAATCGCTGTGGCCCTATCTGGAATTCTTCATCGATCAGATGCTTGTGCATTTTCGCAAGCACGGCCTGCCGGATGTGATTCACGGACATTACGCCGACGCGGGCTTTGCCGGAGCACAGTTGTCTCGACTGCTGCATATTCCATTTGTGTTCACCGGACACTCTCTGGGCCGTGTCAAACGCGAGCGAATGCTTTTGGGCGAAGACGATTTGAAGTCACTGGAAAAGAAATATCGTTTTTTGACCCGCGTGGAAGGTGAAGAAACGGCACTCGAGACAGCGTCTCTGGTTGTCACGAGCACCAATCAGGAAGTCGAACAGCAATACGAATTGTACGACCATTATCAACCGGATCGAATGGAGGTCATTCCGCCGGGGGTTGATCTGACGGCCTTTCATCCCGCTGAAGGCGAATGGATGCACCCTCCGATCAGGGAAGAACTGGCATGGTTTCTGAAACGCCCTGAGAAACCAATGATTCTGGCAATGTGCCGACCGGACGCGCGCAAGAACCTGGAGGCTCTCGTACGCGTCTACGGCGAAAGCGAATCGCTTCAGGAGACCGCGAATCTGGTGCTTGTCATGGGTACGCGCAAGGATCTGCGGGACCTTCCCAAAGCACAGCAGGCCATCCTTAGCGACGTGCTTTACCAGATCGACAAGTACGATTTGTACGGCCTTGTCGCGTACCCCAAGTCGCACGTGCCCTCAGATGTGGCGGACCTCTATCGGCTTGCCGCGCATCAGCGTGGTGTGTTCGTCAACCCGGCGCTGACAGAACCGTTTGGTCTGACTCTGCTGGAGGCCGCCGCCAGCGGACTGCCGGTAGTTGCGACGAACGACGGCGGCCCGATGGACATCATTGCCAATTGTCAGAATGGATTGCTGATCGATCCGCTCGACGACAAAGGAATCGAGCGCGCTCTGCTGCGCGTGTTAAATGAACCGGCACATTGGGACGAATGGTCAGCAAATGGCTGTCGTGGCGCCCACAAATTCTACACGTGGAAAATGCACGCGGATCGTTATCTCCGCGACGTCGTCGATATCGTGAAACACGCCGAAGCGCCAGCGGCCCTGCAGCGAACAAGCAGTCGGCAATTGCCGGAATTTGACCGGCTCATCATTACCGATCTGGACAACACGTTGACGGGCGACGACAAGTCGTTGGCTGAATTCCTCGATGTGCTGAAGAAATCGGAGAACATTGGTTTCGGGATAGCCACCGGGCGCACGCTGGAAAGTGCGCTTAAGATCATGGAAGAACTGAATTTGCCGCGTCCTGACGTCCTATCGACGGATTCCGGGACGCAACTGCACTATGGACAGACTCTGACACCGGATCTCTCGTGGCAAAAGCAGATAGGCGAAGCGTGGCAGCCGGAAGAAGTTCGCAGAGTGCTCGACAGTCTGCCAGGCATGTTTCCGCAGGGCGAAGTGCATCAATCGAAGTACAAAGTCTGTTACGAAGTGGACACCGATGTCGCTCCCAAAATGGCGATCATCAGAAAGCTGTTGCGTGAAGCCGGATTGCGTGCAAAAGTAGTCCTCTCGCTCGACATGTATCTGGATATTATTCCTGTTCGCGGCGGAAGTGATCTGTCACTTCGGCACCTGCTCTGGAAGTGGGGATTTAATCCCGAACATGTGCTGGTGGCGGGTGATTCCGGAAATGACGCCGGGATGCTTCTCGGGAAAACACTCGGAGTTGTCGTGGGCAACTACAGCAGTGAACTGGAATCACTCCGCAAACGACCTCGTATTTATTTCGCCACCGCTTCCCATGCTGCCGGAATCCTGGAAGGCATTCAGTATTATCACTTTCTGAATGATATTGTTATCCCCAATGACTGGAATGAATAACGACGGTCTGGGCGGTGACATTGCCTTTGAGGCTCAAC
Organism: Planctomycetales bacterium; assembly: GCA_038214195.1. GTDB lineage: Bacteria > Planctomycetota > Planctomycetia > Planctomycetales > Planctomycetaceae > SXXK01. Next base: position 2,035 of record JBBQSE010000609.1, on the reverse strand, counting down.
TTTCGCTGCAGCGAATTCTGCCGCGACTTGAGTCTGTCTGGCAGGCGGAATCCGACGACCAACTGCGGCATGAATTTCTGAACCGACTCCAGTCGTACTGGCCGGATCTGTTTGCGCTGCTGTTTCAGCTGTACGGTTCGCGGTACGACTTTTTCTATCACCTTGAGCAGATCGTGCTGACGGCGGCGCGAGCCCACCAGGATCGCCCTGCGGCGCTGCAGCAACTGGATCGACAGCGAATCAACGAACCCACCTGGTTTCAGTCGCAGGAACTCACAGGCGGCGCGTTGTACGTCGATCTGTTCAGCGAAAACCTTGGCCGCCTCAGAGAGCACATCGGATACTTCAAAGAACTGGGGCTGACGTATCTGCATCTGATGCCTCTCTTTGCCGTGCGTCCGGGTGACAGCGACGGCGGCTATGCCATCAGCAACTATCGCTCCGTCGATCCGCGATTGGGAACCATTGATGATTTGCGAATGCTGGCGGATGACTTGCGGAAGGCTGGCATCTCACTGGTTCTGGATTTTGTGTTCAATCACACGTCGGAAGATCACGACTGGGCGCAGCAGGCTCAATCCGGTGTCCGCGAGTATCAGCAGTTTTATTACATCTTTCCGGATCGAAACTGGCCGGATCAGTATGAGAAATCACTGCGTGAGATATTTCCCACCATCCGACGCGGAAATTTCACCTGGCATGATGGAATGCACGCCTGGGTCTGGACGACATTCAACAGTTTTCAATGGGACCTGAATTATCGCAATCCAGCCGTGTTTCGCGCGATGGCGGAAGAAATGCTGTTCATCGCGAACACGGGCGTCGAAGTTCTGCGACTGGATGCCGTCGCGTTTATCTGGAAACGTCTGGGGACAAATTGCGAAAACCTCCCGGAGGCGCATCAATTGATTCGGGCATTCAATTTGGTCACCCGCATCTCGGCTCCGGCAATGGCATTTCTTTCGGAAGCGATTGTGCATCCAGATGAAGTCGTCAAATACATCGCCCCTGAAGAATGTCAGATTTCCTATAACCCAACACTCATGGCGTTGCTCTGGGAATCCCTCGCGACGCGGCATGTCGCGTTACTGGTTAAGACGTTGAGTCACCGCTACAAACTGCCGGTCGGAACGGCGTGGGTGAACTATCTGCGATGCCATGATGACGTTGGCTGGACGTTCGACGACGCGGACGCGGCAGTTCTGGGAATCAACGGATATGATCATCGCCGCTTCCTGAACGAATTCTACACCGGGCAGTTTCCTGGCTCCTTCGCGCGGGGCGTTCCGTTTCAGCACAACGCTGAGACCGGGGATATGAGGATTTCCGGCACACTGGCGTCGCTGGCCGGACTGGAACAGGCGATTGAAAAAGATGACGAACGACTGAAGGAACTCGCCATTCGCCGCATCCTGTTGCTGCACGGTGTGACGCTGAGCATTGGCGGCATTCCGCTGATCTATCTGGGCGAAGAATGGGGAATGCTGAACGACTACGATTTTGTGAAAGATCCGGCGAAGGCGGGTGATTCGCGCTGGGTCCATCGCCCAAAAATGAAGTGGGAGTTTCTGGATGACCTGGATGAGCGGATCACGTCAACGGGTGGCTCGATTCGCAAACGGATCTATCGTTCGCTGCAGAAAATGATCGCACTGCGAAAATCGACCCCGGCGTTCTACGGGGCTCAAATGGATTTGTTTGATCCGCACAACGAACATGTGCTGGGGTTTGTGAGGTCCCACGATGGCAGCCGAGTCGTCGTCATCGCCAATTTCGACGAAACCAAGTGCGTCCTGTCCGGCAACCATCTGCGAACCGCCGGACTGGGACGCTTCTTTAAAGATGCAATCACGTCCAGAGAATTGCCGACGTCAGAAGATCTGCATCTGGGACCGTATGAGATCCTGTGGCTGCAGCGAATCTGAAAGGAACAGCGTCAAATGCACTCTTCAACACGATCAGAATCCAGTGGTGGCGATCCACTACCGGACAGATCACTCCGGACAACGCTTGCCACGGACCTTGACGGCACGCT
>JBBQSE010000608.1:0-4422 GCA_038214195.1 Planctomycetales bacterium | reverse complement strand
AGTCTTACCCGCGCTTCAACCTGCCCATGGGTAGATCACCGGGTTTCGCGTCTACCGCCGCCGACAAAACGCCCTATTCAGACTCGGTTTCCCTGAGGCTTCGACCCTGAAGGTCTTAACCAGGCCGTCGACGGTAACTCGTCGGATCATTATGCAAAAGGCACGCCGTCACACGTTCCAACCCGAAGGTTGGCATAGTGCTACGACAGCTTGTAAGCGTGTGGTTTCAGGTCCTTTTAACTCCCCTTCCGGGGTGCTTTTCATCTTTCGCTCGCGCTACTTTTCACTATCGGTCGCCAGAGAGTACTTAGCCTTAGGAGATGGGCCTCCTGGATTCAAGCCGGGTTTCACGTGACCGGCCCTACTCGGGGAACCTCACGGAGACTGATCAACTTTCGATTACGGGACTTTCACCTTCTGTGGTTCCGCATTCCAGCAGATTCTTCTAGTCGTCAGTTTTGTAACTCCATATGTGAGCCCCACAACCCCGCCGGACAAGCCGACGGTTTGGGCTATGTTCCTTTTCGCTCGCCGCTACTAGGGAAGTCGCTTTTGCTTTCTCTTCCTGTGGGTACTGAGATGTTTCAGTTCCCCACGTTCGCTCCGTATACCTATGTATTCAGTATACGGTAATTCGGGAATCCCGGGATCAACGCTCGTTTGACAGCTTCCCCAGGCTTATCGCAGCCTTCTACGCCCTTCATCGCCTTCTGGCGCCAAGACATCCCCCACACGCCCTTATGTGCTTGGCCACCATGATCAACAGTCAGAATCTCTTCTGATCTGCAACATGGCCAACACATTTTTGAAACACGCACACCAGCCTTTCGGCCAGCATCGCATCTCGGAAAAACGATTACAGATGCCACTTAGACTTCATCAAATTGTCAAAGATCACCGCGATTTCCGGCCTTCCGGCTAAAAATCGCGAGCGGGGCAGTGTAGCGGCACCCTTTCGTGTCGTCAACTCTGCGGCCAAGAAACTTTTCTGTTTCTCAACCTTCCCATTTCGAACAATGATTTTGTCTTCTCGACTTAAAACCACTGATCCATTGGAGACGATCGGGATCGAACCGACAACCTCTGCCTTGCAAGGGCAGCGCTCTCCCAATTGAGCTACGTCCCCGAAATTCATCCATTTTTCGACTGAGTGGGCGTACGTGGACTCGAACCACGGACCTCAGCTTTATCAGAGCTGCGCTCTAACCATCTGAGCTACACGCCCCGAATTCCAAATGTTTTCGGGGTCGGGCATTCTGGCATCAGTTTTGGAAATTGTCCAGTGCGGAGGTTTCCGCTCCGGGATTTCCCATGCTTTGAGAGCCTTTCCCAGTCGAATGTCCAGTTTTCGCCGGTTTCAGGCGGTTGTAATGATGTCATTCGGGAGATGAGTTTCCGCTGAACAACCATTGATCGGGAGCCAAACCGCCACAGTTGAGTAAAAATTCTCCAAACGAGATGGTTTTCGAATTCGACACACATGGGTAGGATCGGTTCGCGCTGCGTTGTCGGCCGCTCTCCGCCCTACGAGACTTGGCAGATTTCTCTAGAGATGGTGGCCTTGGGGGTCGTTCGTGATCGTCTGTCGGATTTCTTGTTGAGTAAATTTCACTGTAACTGGCGATGTACTGAAAATCGGCATCGTTCTCGAAAGGCTTTACCGCGTCATGCGAACCTTGACGACCCGAATTCCCCACGATGGCGCAATACGAGTTCTCGCGAGCGTCTTCATCATATGCGTCGCGTTTTCAGGTGACCTGTCTGCCCAGAATAGCGGCAACACGGCCCCGCTTTCCGAAACCCAATCGCTCCCGCCAAACATCGTGATGATTGTCATAGATGACCAGAACGACTGGATTGGCTGTCTCAACGGCCATCCGCAGGCCAAGACTCCGCACATCGATCAGCTTGCCAGTCGAGGCACGTTATTCTCTAACGCTCACTGTCAGTCGCCACTCTGCAATCCGTCCCGAACAAGCGTAATGACGGGGCTGCGACCATCTTCAACGGGAGTCTATGGCCTGTCTCCAAATCTCCGTTCGGTGGAAGACTTGAAGGAAGCAGTCACCCTGCCCCAGCATTTCCGAAGGCACGGCTATCAAACGTTAATGGCAGGTAAAATCTATCACGGCGCTTATGGCCGCAAACCCGCAGACGATGAGTTTGACATAGTCGGCCCTCCGTCCGCCGTCGGCCCCAGGCCCGAGGCACCACTTGTTGAAACGCCGAGTCACCATCCGCTCGTTGACTGGGGAACGTTTCCCCATCGCGACGAGGACAAGGGCGACTGGAAGCTCGCCAGTTGGACCGTCGATCAGCTTCAACAGCCTCACGACAAACCTTTTTTTCTAAGCGTGGGATTCTTCCTGCCGCATGTGCCCTGCTACGTGACACAGAAATGGTACGACATGTTTCCGGACGACTCGCTGCAATTGCCCCCCGTGCTCGAAGATGATCGATCCGATACGCCGCGCTTTAGCTGGTATCTGCACTGGAAACTGCCCGAGCCCCGCCTCAAGTTCCTCCGTGACGCCTCGCAGTGGAAAAACCTGGTTCGCTCGTATCTGGCGAGTACCGCTTTCGTCGATTCTCAGGTCGGTCGAATTACGGAGGCTCTCGACGCCAGTCCATTTGCGGACAACACCATCGTCGTCCTGTGGTCCGATCACGGCTGGCATCTGGGCGAAAAAGCAATCACCGGCAAGAACACACTCTGGGAACGCTCAACACGAGTGCCGCTCATTTTTGCCGGGCCGAAGATTGCCGCCGGGGCAACCTGCCCGCAGCCGACTGAATTGCTGGATATCTATCCGACATTGGCGGAACTTTGCGACCTGCCGCCTCAGGAACACCTTGAAGGCCACAGCCTGGTTCCACAGCTGACCAACGCCACCACAACGCGCGAATGGCCAGCCATCACCACCCATAACCATGATAATCACGGAATTCGCTCACTCGAATGGCGATACATTCACTACGCCGACGGCAGCGAAGAACTCTATGACCTTCGCAATGATCCGAACGAATGGAGGAACGCGGCACAGGAAGCGAAATCCGCATCAACCCTCGACGTTCATCGCAAATGGCTTCCCACGATCAATCTCAAACCGGTTCCAGGCAGCGAGCATCGAATTCTGCTCTATGATGCCGCCACCGGTCGAGTGAACTGGGAAGGCAACGACATTCCTCCGGGAGCACTGATCCCGGAAATTGAGGACTAAATCATGTGGATCAAAATCTGCGGCGTGACGCGAACGAAAGATGTCCTCGCCGTGATTCATTCCGGAGCTGACGCGATCGGATTCAACTTCTTCCCACAATCAAAGCGATTCGTTTCCATCGCCACCGCAAGAACTCTGGCAATCGCAGCTCGACAAACGTCAAAGGACAGCGCCCCAGTCGATCTGGTCGGAGTCTTTGTCAACGCCATGGCCGACACAGTCAAAGAGACCGTTGAATCAGTCGGCCTGAACGCCATTCAACTGCATGGAGATGAAACGCCCGAGCATGTCGCAATCATTCATGACCACTGCCCTGCCCTCCCGATCGTTCGAGCGTTTCGAGTCCATCCAAAGAATCCCGAACACACGCTCACGCAAATTGACGCACTCGCATCGAGCTTCCAGGTGTCAGCAATTCTGCTTGACGCCTTTGTCCCCGGCGAATTCGGCGGCACCGGTGCCGTCGTGGATCTCAGCATTTTGCCGATCTATTTCGAAAAGCCTCGACCACCCCTGATCCTCGCCGGTGGCCTGACGCCTGCCAACGTGGCCTCAGTCGCCAGCCGAGCGAAAGTCTGGGGGATCGACACCGCCAGCGGAGTGGAGTCATCGCCGGGTATCAAGGATCAGACGATGATCGACGAATTGGTCAAGGCGGCTAGAGGTGTGCTGAATTCCGACCCAATGGACCTTTGTGTGCGAATTGATCGACCTCCAAATGCCGGAAACGTCCAACCTCGCTAAAAGCTGTCACAGCAGCAATCCCCAGTCGCACGGGTCTGGCACCAAATCACTGCTGATAACAAGTACATTTTCGGGATCCATCGCGGCGTGAAACACATCCTGAAGAGGCGTTCATTTCACGATTCGTTTGAGCGGGGATTTCGTTACCAAAGTCCAAAAACAATCCACTCTCCGGGTCTCAGGTGGCTGTTTCTCGCACGGAGGCTGAAGACTTCAGAACGGCTTCGGACTGGGCGACCGAAGCAGCGAAGCACGATCCGTGAATCCGAGCGATCTGGCCAGTAATCTCGGCGGGACTTTCTTTGGCGCAGTGCAAGAGCTGCCGCAAAGATGATCAACGAGTTGTGAGCATCCGGCGAGGCGAAACGACGGGCCAAACAGAGTTATTTTGGCCCGAAGGCAAGCCACAGACCTATTGTGATTGATGCCAGGCACAGACCGAGGCCCATCGCACTCC
>JBBQSE010000607.1:0-4425 GCA_038214195.1 Planctomycetales bacterium | reverse complement strand
GTGCCGTCTTTGGTGCCGTTACGACGATTCGGGATGAATCCCACAAGATATCGGCCCAGGTCAAACAAAGGATCTCAGACGGACAACGCAAGCCACCGTATCGACACAGGGAAAAAATCAGTCGCAATTCCGCATCGGGGCAGGCTTCCAGAATCTTCTGCGCTTCGGATTCGGTGATGAACCGTTCTTTGTCCTTGTTGCCGCCTACCGATACGGGCATTCCATCAAAAGGGTTTTGGTCGATCAGCTTTGCCTTGATTGCAGCCGTGAAGAACTGGCGAGCTCTCCCGCAGCGTCTGCGAAGAGTGTTCTCGGCCAGTCCCTCGTCTGCCTGTAACCATTCGCGAAACTCAGCAGCGTCGTTTGCTGTGATCAATCTGAACGGCGTGACAATCCGCACGCAACCCCGCGAGCACTCAGTTTGAGGCATCGCTCTGCTGATTCCTGCCACAGAAAACCTCGCTGCAGTGGGAAAGATGCGTTGCCCCCACTACGCTGCTGACTCCAAATCAACGACCACGCCGCGAATCATCGCCCCACGCCGCACTGAAACCCCATGAACCACCAAAACCTCTCCTCATTCATTTGGTCCGTCGCAGACCTTCTGCGCGGCGACTACAAGCAATCCGACTACGGCAAGGTCATTCTGCCGTTCACCGTTCTCAGACGTCTGGACTGCGTGCTCGAAGCCACGAAGGACGCTGTGCTGAAGGAGAAAGTAAAGCGGGAAGCCGCCGGGCTGAATCCTGAGGCGTTCCTGCTGAAGAAGTCTGGGCAGTTGTTCTACAACACATCGCCGCTGGACATGTGAAAACTGATGGTCAACCTGTTGTTTATTGAAGACGACGAGATCCTGTCACAGCCGGGCGTTGTCCGTTCGCTTTACGATCCCACGGTAGCGACGGCGGGCATGCTATCAGTAGCCGAAGAGCACCTCTCGGAACTGAACCCGAATGCGCGGCTCGTCATGTTCGGACAGGAACTCAACGCCGAATCTTACGCGATCTGCAAGGCGGACATGCTGATCAAAGGGCACGACATCGGCAACATCATTCTCGGCAACACGCTGTCCAACGATGGACTGATCGGCAAGCTGTTCGACTACATGCTTTCCAATCCTCCGTTCGGCGTGGAATGGAAGAAGATCGAAGCCTTTATCCGCAAGGAATACAAAGAGCAGGGCTTCAACGGTCGTTTCGGTCCCGGCCTGCCACGAGTCAGCGATGGTTCGCTGTTGTTTCTGCTGCATCTGATTTCCAAGATGCGACCAGCGAAGGATGGCGGCAGCCGGATCGGTATCGTGCTGAATGGCTCGCCGCTGTTCACCGGTGGCGCTGGCAGCGGGGAAAGCGAGATACGACGTTACGTGCTTGAGAACGATCTCGTGGAAGCGATCATCGGGCTGCCGACGGATATGTCTTATAACACTGGCATCAGCACCTACATCTGGATTCTCAGCAATCGCAAGCCAGCGCACCGCAAAGGCAAGCTGCAACTGATCGACGCCAGCAGCATGTGGCAGAAGATGCGAAAAAGTCTCGGCAGTAAAAGGAAGGAACTGAGCGAAGACCACATTGCCGAGATCACACGGATGTTTGGAAACGCCAAAGAAGTTTGGGTTGATGAGAATGGCAAACATGTGAGCCGCAAGGCGCTAGCCGCGGGTTCTTCCGCGTCATCAAACGGCAATTCCAAGACACCGGCGGCTAGCGCCTTGCCGCTCACAGCGATCCCAATCAGCCGCATCTTCAACAACACCGACTTCGGCTACCAGACGATCACCGTCGAACGCGCTGAACTCGACGACAAAGGCAAGGTCGTGAAGGAAACCAAAGGCAAGCGGAAGGGGATGCCAAAGCCGGACACCAAACTCCGCGACACTGAAGACGTGCCGCTGGGCGAAGACATCGACGAATATTTCCAGCGCGAAGTCATACCGCATGTCCCCGATGCATGGATCGACCACGACAAGACAAAGATCGGCTACGAGATCCCGTTCAACCGTCATTTCTACGTATTCAAACCGCCCCGCGAATTAGATGTGATCGACGAGGAATTGAAAGGCGTGACGGATCGAATCGTGCAGATGATCGGGGAACTTTCGCAATGAACAAGAACGAACTGGCGTTTTATGGCGAACTGCTATCCGACATCAAAGCACGCGTTCGACGGGGACAGCAGCAAGCCGCTTTGTCGGCCAACGCTGAGATGACCCTGACCTATTGGGATGTGGGACGCATGATCGCCGAGCGTCAGGAATTGGACGGCTGGGGCACGAAAGTGATTCCTCGACTGGCAGTCGATTTGACGAATGAGCTTCCGGAACAGAAGGGGTTTTCCGAGCGGAATATCAAACGCATGCTTCGTTTTTATAGGGAATATCCCAGCCTGCCTCTGCCCGCCGAGCAGGAAGTGCCGCAGACTGCGGCACTTTTGAAACTGCCTGAAACGGGCGAGCAGTCAATTGTGCCGCAGCCTGCGGCACAATTGCAGAAACTAACGAATGCCAGTGTATTTGCGGCGGTTCTGGGAATCCCCTGGTTTCACAACGTGGTGCTCATCGAGAAAATCAAAGACCTTGCCACGAGAATTTGGTACGCCCGCCAAGCCGCAGAGCACGGTTGGTCTCGTGACGTCCTGACGGCCCAGATCAAGTCCAGTCTCCACGAGCGACAGGGGGCCGCTGTTACCAATTTTGAACGCACGCTGCCGAAAATTCATGCCGCCATCGCCAACGGATTGCTCAAAGACCCTTTCGTGTTCGACTTCATGACGCTCTAAGAGCCGTTTCACGAACGCGAACTCGAAACGGGCTTGCTGACCCACATCGAGAAATTCTTGCTCGAACTGGGACGAGGCTTTGCTTTCGTCGGACGGCAGTATGAGTTGACCGTCAGCGATCGCGAGTTCTATCTGGACCTGCTGTTTTATCATCTGCACTTGCGATGTTTCGTCGTCGTCGATTTGAAGAAGGGTGAATTCAAACCCGAGTATGCCGGCAAGATGAATTTCTATTCTTCAGCCGTCGATACGCAACTGAGACACGAACACGACGCACCCACCATTGGCCTCATCCTGTGCCAAACTAAAGACCGTATCATTGCCGAGTATTCACTCCGAGACGTTGAGAAACCGATAGGCGTCGCCGACTACGAACTGACTCGGGCACTTCCCGAAAAACTGGCCTCCAGCCTGCCCAGCATTGAAGATCTGGAAGCCGAATTGTCGCCAGAGTTGCAAGGTGAGGCCGAATGATGAAGCGAAACCGGCGAGGGCAGAAAACTCTAACGCAAAGGCGCAAAGACGCAAAGAAATCACGCCAGCATTCCGTCCTTTGCGCCTCTGCGCCTTTGCGTGACAAAAACACGGAATTGAAAGGGGTGACGGATCGGATCGTCGCCATGATCGGAGAGCTTTCGCAATGAGTACGACCCCTGTGAGCGGCAAGGCGCTAGCCGCCGGTATCATCACCCCGTCAGCAACACCGGCGGCTAGCGCCTTGCCGCTCACAGTGCATTCTGATCCTGTCAGGCTGTTCATCACCTGGACCACATACGGCACCTGGCTCCCCGGCGACAAACGAGGTTGGCGAAAATGGAAGTCCGGACAACAGCAACCACAACCACTGCTTGCGGACTGGTGTCGGGATCAGATGAACGAACAACCGCTCTTTCTCGATCAGCATCAACGCGACGCTGTCGAAAATGTGGTTCGTGAACATGCTGAGATTCGCGGCTGGCAACTGGATGCCGTATCAGCTCGTTCGAACCATGTTCATGTCGCAGTATCGCTTGTACTCTCCGTGAGCGGCAAGGCGCTGGCCGCCGGTGATACGGAAACATTGACCGCCAAGGCGTTAACCACCGGTTCCAGCGCCATCAAACGGGTCCGTGATCAATTCAAAGCCAACGGAACACGAGTTCTGAGGAATCTGCCTATCCCAGTCACACACGAAAAAGTCTGGACCAAAGGCGGAGATATTCAATTGATTGACACGGACGACGACTGGGAGCAGGTCATCCTGTACATCACTGTCGCCCAGGACAGAATGGAGCGTGGCAAATGATTATCACGGCGCAATCTGAATTCGTGAGCGACAAGGCGCTAGCCGTCGGTGTACGCGCAATCAAATCGGCGGCTAGCGCCTTGCCGCTCACAGGACAACCGCCCCGCGAGTTGGATAAGCCGACACCTCATTCGTGAGCCGCAAGGCGCTAGCCGCGGGTGATGCGATGACACCGGCGGCTAGCGCCTTGCCGCTCATAGGGATGACGGATCGGATCGTCGCCATGATCGGAGAGCTTTCGCAATGAGTTTTCCGGCCATATGGCGAATACAAAGACAGCGGCAATGCGATCCTTGGTGACATTCCGACCCACTGGGAAGTCTGGAAGCTGGCCCACGCATTTGCCCAGATCGGAAGCG
>JBBQSE010000606.1:0-4435 GCA_038214195.1 Planctomycetales bacterium | reverse complement strand
GCTGAACCCCCTGGCCGCGAGCAAATTCCAGCGAGCTCTCGACGTCATCAGTGCCACTCCACGAGATGAATTCGCTGTGATTGACCGCGATCAGCCAGGCAAAAGGGACCAATTCTCTGACAGAATCAGGATCCTGCAGCTGCTGCGTTGAAAGCTGCAGGACGCAACGGTCACATAAGGCCAGAATGTCAAGAATAAATGCCTTGTCCGCCGGCATCATCGGGGCAATCGTGGTGTAAGCAGCCTGGCAGAGCAAATCCCGGGCTCGCGCCGGGACGGACTGAATTGACAGTCGTGAACGCAGGACATGTCCGATGTCTCCGCACCAGATTGTGCGGCGGGTATGTTGCATTGCCTGCAAAAGAATCGCGTCCGGGAACTCGCGTCGGGCCAGTTGTTCCGCCGTTGAGCCGCTTTCGTCTTCCCCAACAAACAGGACTTCCTGGACAGGACATCCGAGTTTCCTGCCCTGCCGCGAGATATTGGGGGCACCGCCACCGAGTTGCTGAGTGATTTTGCAGTCGCGTTTGGACATGTGGAGAGAGTTCTGGTCGTCAAGGACCATTTCGTCGATCACAACCGGTCCTACAGTTATCAGACTCAGGTCGTTGCCCGGACGATCGAACATGCTCGTCCTGAATGCTGTGGCGACAGGTATATCGACATAAATTGAGTTCAAGCGTACCATTGGGCGTCTCACAAATGAGCGACAAGGCGTTACCGGGATATAGAGTCGTACGAAACGATCACAACACATCTTCATTCTCTGTACCTGAAACGGCTTGTGGGACGGGAGAATTCTCCCGCACAGAATGAGTCACATGGCGAATCAATTCCTCCGCCGTCGAGAAATCTGCAGGCGACGCAGACAGAAACTCGGCAAACCAGCGTTCCGTTGCCTCCGGGCCTGAGCTGCCCGCGCGAATCACCGTCGGCGGCAGGGCAGATTGATCTTTGTCAACACCGATCCGAATGAGTCCTTCGATATCCAGAGTGCAGCAATCGTTGCCTTGGGGCATAAACTCATCCGCGATGTAGACATTGGTGAAACGATGCCATTTCTGAGGAAGAAGTTGCCTGAACACGACACATTTTCGGGCAGCGGGTTTGGCAATCACGATGCTTGTCTGTCCGGCGACGTCGGCGCGGATCAACGTATGTCGACTGATCAGTTCCGCAAAACGTCGAGATGCAGCGATGCGGTTCGACAGATTCCCATCCACTTTGAAGACCAGAATTGCGTTCTCCCACCACTCGGGTGTTTTTGTGAGAACGAGCGAACACTCGCTGAGCGTCTCTGCAAGGCAGCCAGCGAGTAGTCCCGAGAGTTTCCGGCGTTCGTTTGCAGAGAATCTGAACTCCGCAGCAAAATCACAGGAGTGATCTGTCTCGACCGAACCATCCGGGAGAATACGCCAGGCACAGGCACCTTCGCAGGTAAACAGACCCACCCTGGCCAGCAGATTCGGAACGTCATGTCGATTCAGCCGACGCAGCGGATCAACGAATCGACGTCGGACATCAGAAATGTTCTGTCCCGTCAACAGATGAAAGGCCGTACCACGTCGGATCACTTCGAGGATCAACACCAGCATACGATCGCTCGGCAAATGGCCGCGATGCGCTAAACTGCCGTCGAGATCGACAATCAGGTTTATCGGCATCATGGGAGAACTCCTCTTCCGTTCGTCTAGGAGACTCTATTCCTCGGGGTCTCCGCTGGAAATCCAATGGAAAAGAAAATGTCGTCTCTGCCGATGGAGTCGTTCCTCAGCAGTTCATCTCCGGTGATCAAGGGGTACTGAGGAGTTGTCACTGATATCGCCACAGATTGCTCACACAGATGCTGAATGCGTGTTACATGGAATTGCCTGGAGCCAACCGACCACCTCCGCCCAAATGCTGAACGGGATGAATTATCAGCGTGGGTGAACTGGATAGATGATTGCCCCGGCGACAGGACTTCGATTGAGGCACCATGATCGTAGGCATGGGCTCCATCGGCTCGAAGATCTCGCCCCATTGAATCATGAAGTCGAAGCAGATCGCCGCGATTGGGTGGATACATCGCCTCAACGACAAGCACGTCAGGTGACGCCTTGAGGCTGTGATAGACACCTTTTTCGAAAATGATTCCTTCGCCGGAACCAAGGCAGACCTGTTTATCGATCAGTCCCAATTCGATTTCGCCTCTCACGACGAGCAGAGACGTTTTTGTCCGGGGATGGCAGTGCAATGATGTGGGCAGACAATTGGCGAATTGCAGCAGCCAGATCCCAACAGTCGAATTGCCGAAAACACGGTACTCGGTGCCCCATCGTTTTTGGATGAGGGAATGTCCGAGGTCAGAATGCAACGCCGTCCAGTTCGCGGCCAGGCGGCTCAGTCACATTGTGGCGGAGCGTTCCACCTCAGTTGGCTCCAGTAGCGTGAACTCAGCAGTCACAGACATCATTGCGGTTTCCTTAGATGGAGGGGGGATCCCCGAACGCGCCAGCCGGTCAAAACGACCCGCTGGAAGTCCTGGCAAGAATTAATACGTGTGAAGTCAGCACGGGCTTCATGACGGCTCGGCAGAGTTTGGCGAATCGGGAAAAACTTTTTCCTCGAAGGAACGACCGGCGTTGGGAACATCTATGCCTCCCGCGTTCGCGCGCCGGATGTACTTGAAGTTCAAGCAAATCCCTCAGCCGCCTGGCTCCATTTAATACGGTTACGTCGGGCAACACGTTCACGGTATCCTCGCCGTCTTTCCGTTTTTTGCGCACGCAATCGCCTACAGTGCCTTCAATCCGAGTCTCATTGCGGAACCAGTCTGTGATTCGGTCGTTCAAGTTCACTAAGTATGTGTCGAAAGCGTGCAGCACACGTCCATGGTAACTCATCGATCACAAAGCGACCGAGCAGCTCCGAGAAAGCGAGTACGCTTACTCGGGGGCAGAGGCTCACAATGAATCGCTGAGTCGAGTCCGCTGGAACCGAGAAACGACTCGCGAAGGTCAGTGTCGTCACGTTTTCAATGCCCAATTCCCGATATATTTGAAACGCGGTCGCTTCCAGTTCCGCCATCGACAACAATGCCTGACTCGAAATCGCAAGAATGTGTGACTGCCCAGCATGCTTGACTGCGACCTGCATTTCTCCCCTGAATTGCTGGGACAGAGGAACATAAAGGATGGCGTCAGCGTTCTCCGCGACGATCAGATTTCCGAACGTATCGTCGCCATTGGGAAGCGGCACACAGCTCCTCAGCACGAATTCATAATCCGCCAGGTAATCTCGGCCGTGATGTTCCTGCCACGCCTTGCACAAATCCGTTATTCGATCGCCAGCGTTAAATGAATCCGGCCCTAATCCTGTCATCTGTGAGTGTGGGTGTTCCTGAGTGGTCCCGGTGAGCTGGTATTCCCCTCGGTTCATACCGTAGCAGACACCGTCCATGAGATCCCCGACTCGATTCCTCTCCACCTGAGCCAGACGCTGGGCCTCACGGTAGAGTGACGACATTTCTCCAGGTGAAAGCCGGGGCAAATGATCGCGAACGAAAAGGATTTTGTGAAACTCCGCAAACGGACGCTTGTTGTCGACCGATCGCACACTGTCGATCCCTCGCTCGGAAAACATGGCACAAAAGTCGCAATGACCGTGTCCATGTCGTGGCTCGTGCCATTGCGAGCTCGCAGGCAACCTGCGATTTGCACGCGCCATGCTCACGAGTGTCTCACTATCTCGAATCGGGTCTCTAATGACCGTGAACGGACCTGATTGAATCCGGAGATCTGGTCTTCCATTCAGATCGATGCTGAACGGGACTGTAGCAAGCAGCTTATTGGTCATTTAACATCGCCTCAGTTCGAAGATTTGAAATCACAGATTTGTCGCCCAGCCGACATACTCAGCATCCAGACCAAGCGTGGAACGAACGACGCTGGAGCAATGCTGAGGAAGCTCATTCCGAATGCCATTGAGGAACAAGTCTGCGTCAGCAGAAGCCGCAGCTCCAAAGTTCTCGCCGATTCCTCCAGTCAAAACGATTCGTTCAAGATCGTGATTGCCAGTTCCGTCGATCAAACAGCGGATCGCGCGGCCAATGTCCGCGCCAGCATTTGTCACAAAGCGAGTTGACGGCGTAGATCTGTCAGCATTCGCGGTTTCCGTCACCGCGCTAAGGAGTATTTTTTCTGCCTGCAACTGACGGCTTCCTTGATTGGCCAGCATCCGTTCACGCGCAGCAATGGCAGCGGGCGGAAGGTCGCTGGCAGAAAGGCCTGCAAAGCGGCTCGCCAGTGCTGGCCCGCCACACCACCGCGTTAAACGCACAAGTGGATAACTGTGAGTCGGCACAGACCCGTCAAGGGTCGGCGACCAACACCATGTGCCCGTTAGTGAATTTCGAAAAAGGTATCTGCCGAATTGACCATATGTCGAACCGAGA
>JBBQSE010000605.1:0-4447 GCA_038214195.1 Planctomycetales bacterium | reverse complement strand
CCTCGCAGGACTGCTCTTACGGCGCGCACACGCAATTCAAATGTTGAATTCTTTCGCTCATCCATGATGAGCGAGTTATCTGATACACGAAGCTATCGAGTCAAGATGATTTGTTGCATTACTTTTGCGGCGAGCCATACGTCACCTCGGACAATTGCGTTCAGAGTGCCCCGCGGATCGTGCTCATGCTTTGCCAGCTTCCGTTCAACCTGTTTGTCGAGGAACTCACGATCGTCAGCACTGACCCAGCCGCGCTGAAGAATCCCTTCTGCCAGCCATTCCGACTTATTGGCCGTCCATGCCCGACAAACAGCCAGAAGTTGTTGCAAATCCAGCAAGTCTGCCTCAAAAGCGAGGAAAGCAAACAGGAGATTCTTCTCCGCATCACTGGTAACTGGCCGTTTCGCGTCTGCCTCGCGGAACAACTGCGTCGCCTGCATCGCCGGATCTTCTGGTACCGCCACATTGGGAACAATGCTTGTTGACTCGAGTGGCCCACGCTCCGGAACAGTAAACGATGCCAATATCCGACGAAGCGACTCTGCCAGAAGAGGAAATCGCCCAATATATTCCGCGAGTTCTGGCTTTTCGGCAAGTTTCGTGCGAACCTGAAATTCATTTCGAATCAATTTCAGGATGTCATCGTTCGCCAGATGATGGTCAGGAAACTGCTGCAGCAACGCCTCGACGCGCAATGACTTACCCTGTTGCCACGCATTTTGCTGCAGATCACGCATCATGCGAAAATCGACTGAACCACCATCATTAGACATCGTTATTCCCAGTTATTGCCACGACCGATCAGTCAACAAATAAACAAGATTTTCCGACTACTCGGTCAGGTTTTTATTTGTGGAGGAAATGAGGCGTGAGTGGACCGAGATTTCGACGGGCTGAACTGAGAGCAGTCACAAAAGGTGTCAGCGATCAGAGGACACCGCCGACACGGACGGATCCAGCAGCGACCGTGATTCCTCCGCGAATTGCAATAGTTCCGCTCGCCACGACGAGGGCAATTGGCCATCATGGGCGCGAACCAATGTTTCGGCCTGACTATAATAGCCGCGTGCCGCGATCTGATCTCCCTGACGGGCATGACACATTGACAGGAAGTACAGATCGAACGGTTGCTGTTCAGGTGTCTGGCCTTCCAGGCTGCGGCTAAACGTTTCAATCGCCTCGTTAATCTTGTCCGCGCGAAATAGTGCCACGCCCAGTGTATTGAGATAAAGCGATCGCTGCGCATCGTTCAGGGACGGATTCTCAATTGCGCGGCGACTGAGTTCGACGGCTGTTGTTGGATCCCGCAATGGCAACGGCCCGGTTGCGAGCAACCAGGCGAGGTTGTTGCAGGTGAGTACATTCTTCGGTTGCAACCTGACCGCCCGCTGAATGGCGGCACGAGCGGTAACCAGATCATACTTTTCCGCTGTGCGCTTTGCCCGCTCGAGATGGCCAGATGCCTCAAGCTCAACAAACTTTGCGTCGGATATAAAGCGAACCTGAGTAATGTTTTTCGGGTTCGTGCCGTTCGACATATGTTTCGAACGATCGAGCGACCATACCAATTCACGCTGCGCTAATTCGCGATCGACCGCATCCAGATCCCAGATGAAAACGCGACTGTCAAACGGAGTGAACAGGACGGCAAGTTGAGTTCCGTTCGGATTAAAAACCATCCGGAAGACGTTCCGCTGACTGGGATCTGTCAATATGGCGATTTCAGCCCAGTTGGTCGTGTTGAACAGATGAATGCGGGCCTCAGAATCCGACACAGCCAATATTTGACTATCGGCCGAGAAGCAGACTTTAACCCCGCTGGCGGATTGTCCTGGTACATCCAGCGTCTTTTCCACATGCCATGTTCCGGTTTGACGAACTTTGACATCAGCGGCGTTTGTAATCAACCACTTGCCATCAGGGCTGAACTGAACCATACAGCAAACCGGTTCATCAAGTTGCTTAACCAAGCTGCCGGTGCCCAGATCCCAGATGCAAGCCTTGCCGCCATTCCAACCACCAGTGACCAATTGACTGCCATCGCTGCTGATAGAAACACTTCGGATGTCTGCATGTGGTCCAATAGACTTCGGCGAAACGGGTAAGTCTCCGGACCAGACACTGGTGTGGTCTCCATTCGGATCGGCGATAATGCGTTGGAGCTCATTGACCTCAAAACAGGAGTTTGAAATATCCTCGCTGATGCATTCACATGGTCCGAATGTCAACATCGACGTCTCGCCAACAACCTTCTCTGATTCAACTTCGGTGCGACCGGTGGTTGCAGCCCAGCGGTTGAGACCAAGCCTGTTGGCCGTCAGCAATGAACCATCTGCATCAAATCGAACAAACCCGGATCCAATGTTCAGATGCCCCAGCGACGATAGTGAATTCGTTTCAAAAATTCGCACGTCACCACTTGCCGCGACAGCGAGCAGTCGTCCGTCGATACTATAGGCTATGTCCGTTGTCCAGGCGTCCGCCTGTGATTCTTGAGTCAGTGTCAGTGATCGACAAATCGGAGAATGATCAATCGAGTATGCAGTGATTTTCGTTGGCCCTGCTGTCTGCAAGACACAAAAACCTCCCGTGATGTTGGGCAGCACTGCCGAAATTGTAAAGCTCGTCTTCGATAACTCGATTTCGCCATTGTTCGGATTCCAAAGATTCAGAGTACAACTCCAGTGATCATAAGTCAGGAGCAGATCACCAAGCGAACCGAAGCAAATGGTCATTTGTCCTGACGACTGCGGAAATGAGCGTAATTTCGTGCCGTGATCCACATCCCAAAGTACAATACCTTCCCCCTGGTATGGACCGATGGCAAGTCGTGTTGAATCGGGATGCCATGCCAAGCGACATCCGCCGTTCAATCCCTGGGGCGGGTCCGTTCGGAACAGGACACCACCCGTGACCAGATCGATCACCTCCACAGAATCCACTGTCAGGATCGCAGCCTTGCGAGAATCAGGAGCGACAGCAATCTCTTCAGGGAAATTACGAATCTCAAAGGATTTAGTGCTGCTGGTGTTCAGCAGATCGACAAGCATAAGTTGGCCGTTTTCGTCTGTGCCGATGATCTTTTGACTATCTGAAGAAAACGCCCATACGCTCGTTCTGGAAGATTCGAAACAGAGCAGCGGTGCTGAAGCATCCAGGCAATAAACGCGACATCGTTCGTCAACCACGGCAAGATACCTGCCATCAGGACTCAGGATGGGATACGACTCAGAAGTGCATCCGGCAATCCGCTTTAACTCGACAACATCGCCCGTTCGTAAAACGACAACGTCATTTTCCCTGGAGCGATAGGCCAAGATCGACTTCTTCACGTCCATCGTAAGTCGGCCATAATTCGGTCTCTGAGGATCAACATCCCACTGCGACTCGATCCGCAGATCAGGCCGCGAAAGACACGCGATAGTTGCGTTTCTCATGCGGGCGATCTGATCTGCGGAGAGATCAATGGAATCCCCAAGACTGCGGGCGGCTTCAATTGTGTCGAGAGCTGCATATCGCTGACCCTCCCGGCGACTGGCCCACTGCGCTTCGGCACGCGACACCCGTGCATCCCACAATTGCTGCAGTGCATCGATTTTTGCCGAATGCTCGTCACGCCTGGCGATCGATGTCAGACCGAGTTGCTGCCCCAGCAATACGGAATACAGTAACGAGACCGCCGACACAAGAATCAGGAGAGTCATCAGTGATGTGCCGACAACGGACTTCATCGGGTTGCGTCGGCACCATCGCCAGCCCCGACCGATCGCCGAAATGCGGCGAGCAATGATCGGTTCCCCCGCAAGAAACCGAGCCAGATCGTCCGCCAGATCAGAAGCCGATACGTAGCGCTGTGCGGGCGACTTTTCGAGACACTTTAAGCAAATCGTTTGAATATCAGCCGGCATCCGCAGAACAAGTTGCGATGGTCGCACAGGATCGTCCGCAATCACCTGGCTGAGGACATCCAGTGGCTGAGCCCCGACAAATGGTGGACGGCCCGTCAGCAATTCATACAGGGTCGCTCCCAGTGCATAAATGTCAGTGGACGCCGAAAGTTGCGACGCATCTCCACGCGCCTGTTCCGGCGACATGTAAGCCGGCGTTCCGAAAATGTCTCCGGTTTTGGTTGTCGAATCGGAACTGGAATCGTCCGGGCATTCCAGGATTTTTGCGAGACCGAAGTCGGCAATCTTGATTTGACAACCTTTCAAAGTACCCAGAAGTTTCTCGCGATCAGTGGAGATCAGAGTTGCAGAACTCCCCTGTGGAAATGCTGTCTCGTTCGAGAGTCGGTGCAACAGAATATTTGCTGGCTTGAAATCGCGATGAACCACTCCCTGCTGATGTGCAAAGTGGAGTGTCTTCGCGAGTGTTTCGCAGAGCGCGGCTGCAAGTCGCGGTTCCAGAGCCTGCCCTTTGAAATGCTCGGACAGTGTTCCTCCGT
>JBBQSE010000604.1:0-4457 GCA_038214195.1 Planctomycetales bacterium | reverse complement strand
CTCTGATGACGTTCCGGGAGTCCCAGCCAACTGACTCAACGACATACCTCGATCTCAAAGACGAAGTGCTTCGGAAAGAATTCGTTGAGTTTGGCCCGAAGAACGAAGCCGTCAGCATCAGCCGATATCGCGAAGTGGTCGAATCACTGATCGTGGAACTCACAGACTGCAATCCCGTCCTGCTGAAAATCCGGAACGGCGAAGAGGTCACGGAAAGCGAAGCCACTGAACTGGCGGAACTGCTGCACTTCGAACATCCGCACATTACCGAACAACTGCTCCAGCAGGTTTACCAGAATCGCCGAGCCCGGTTTCTGCAGTTCATCCGCCATATTCTGGGCATCGAAGTACTGAAGAGTTTTCCCGAAACCGTCACCGAGGCGTTCGACCAATTCGTACAGCAACATTCAAATCTCAAAACAGGTCAGAAAGGGGTCTCGTTGATCGTTTTTTCTTCGGGGAATTGTCCTTTTCCCAGTCCCAGCGGACAAACGGTTGACTCAGGCCGAGGTGCCTGGCTGGTTGTCGCGGTTTGGCATCGAGCGTCGCCAAATAGTGCGCCGTTGGCAATGTGCCTTGGGTTCCGCCTCGGCGGCGAAACCGGCGGCGCGATCTGTGGCTCGTGAAGCTTGAGCGTTGGCGTTCTTCACTTCGCCCACGCGTAATCGTTGTTTCTGGATTCATGGTTTGGAAGCGGCGCTGGGCGCAAAGATCAACCCGTCAACGAACTCGTTCGTTTTGAAAAACTTGGAGTCGCGCACTGGCTTCCCGGCGAGCGTGAGGTTCTCGAAGGTGAGGTTGCGGATGCGGGCATCAGCCTGGCCCCAGAGGATTTGTGGTTCACCGACCGCGTCAGGCTGAGATGGCCGTTGCCCGCTTCCGATTCGGCAAGGGTCAGCGCCTTCCCCATCTCGGTGCGAGGGTCGTCAGCGAACGGTTTGCCGCCGACACCGATGATCACATCCCCCACCGCCAGCACACCTGCCAATGGCGTGGACTTAACGATAATTTTGTGAGCCGCAAGGCGCTAGCCGCGGGTATTGCCAGTGTTTTTCACGCGGACACCGGCGGCTAGCGCCTTGCCGCTCACTAAGTCCACGCCATTGAGCACACCTGCCGCGGGAGAGTTTTCATCCACCTCAGTGACGCGAATCTGCCGAGCAGCCGTGGTCATCAGCTTGTCGCAAAACATCCACCCCCGCGCGCCGGTGGCCCCAAGGTTCCAATCGTGAGTCGCTCCCGCTGGGATCGCTCCGCCTTGGGTGAAATCGGGAACCTGCAAGGTCGGCCGATCCGCCGCAGACAGTGTATGCAGACACGGCAGCAACAGACTTCCGAGGAAGTTGAGGGCGTGTGTTTTCATAGTGGGAACCGATAGCGCGTCGATCAGGGCAGTCAGCAGTCTGAGTTTGTGTTTCATGGTTGTTACCTCATTCACGGCTTGGAATCAACGTTTGCCGGGAAGATGTCGAAGCAGGCATCCGTCTTCTTTTCGCATCAATTAAAATTACATGGACGTGTCACAATACCGTTCAGCACGAAAGTTGCCAGCCGGAAATACGTAAAGACTGGCATGCCGTCCATCAGCACCGGAGCCTTGCCGTGGTGCGAATACATGTGGCAGCCCTTTTCCTCGATGCCCGTGGCCGAGGTGTCGAACGAACCCGGGATCTCGATCGTGCCCGGGAGCGCGACCACCACGAAATCGAAAATCGCGTGCTCGAGCGTGCGTTCGATCCGCGGATCGGTAAGACCTTCAAAAGGTGTAAAAAATCCAACCAAGCGTTGAGACATGTGAGCGACCTCCGTTTACATTCCCCAGTTCATGGATACTCTGGGTTAACGAACGCATACGAACTTGCTACGACCCCTCCGCAAACCACCGGGCGATACTCGATGAGATCTGTTTGTAGGCTAATACTTTGGTCGACGGTCATACTTGCGGGACATGCAATATCGGCAGCAAGTCAGGGTGCCGAGCCGCCGGTGAAGATCATCTTCGACACGGATGTCGATCACGACTGCGACGACATCGGTGCGCTATACATCTTGCATGGAGCGGTCGAACGGGGCGAAGCGCTACTGCTGGCGACGATGGGTTGCACTTCCTCGGCTGCGATTGCTCCTTGCCTGGATGCGATCAACACGTGGTTCGGACGACCTGAAATTCCTGTCGGGACACTCAAAGATGAGGGCTTTCTTGATCACAAGGGCTTCGCCGACGACATCATTCGGCGATATCCCCACCAGCATTCCAGCGGTAAGGATTACCCCGATGCCGTGACGCTCTATCGCCAGATTCTAGCGCAGCAACCTGATGGCAGCGTGGTGGTGCTCGCCGTTGGCCCCGTGCGCAATTTGGCCAATCTGCTCAAGTCGCGTCCGGACGACGCCAGCCCGCTTGATGGTCCCGCCCTGATCGCCAAGAAGGTAAAACGTCTGGAGATCATGGGGGGAACTTATCCGCCTACTGCCAATGCCAAAGAGGCGGAGTGGAATTTCAAGCAAGATCCAGCAGCCGCCGCGCTCGTCTGCTCCACTTGGCCAACACCTGTTCTATTTAACGGAGAAGGCGGCTCCACCAACTCCGGTCGTCGCGTCACCTACGAGATGCCGGAACATAATCCCTTGACGATGGCGTATCGACTCTATCCCGGAGTCGGTTTTGCAGGCGATCGGCTGAGTTGGGATCCTGTTTCTACCCTCGTCGCAATCCGTGGTGCCGAGCCTTACTATAAGGTCGTGAGTGGCGGGACAAACATCACCGATCCCATCACGGGGATCAACGTCTGGCGGTCGGAAGAAGTCCGGCAACATGCTTACCTCGTACTCAAGGCACGCAAGAACGAGATCGAGACGGCGTTAGAAGACATGCAGACGCTCGGCAAGGGACGCCCCACGAACCTCAAGTTTGATACGAACTACTATGCCGACGCGGGGATGTGCCAGATCACTTTCCAGGGACAACGCGATAAGCAGGGGGAGTGGCAAGACCAAGCCGCCGACAGCTGGATTCAGTACCAGCACGCCGATGGCAGAAAACGCTTAGTCACTTCGTATAACGTGGTTTGTAACGACCAGCATCGTCTGCCGCGCACTCTGGAACTACTCGGGTCCAACGATGGCGGTGCCAGTTGGACCCGGCTGGACCTGCAAAAGAGCCCAGGCTTCACCCCACAGACGCCGCGCCGCGAGTTCGCCATTGCCGGGCCATCCAAGTGGAATGCGTTTCGCCTGCAAGTCACCGCAGACGATAAGGCAGGAGTACGAATTGCTGCAATCGAACTTCTGGAGACGATTCATTGCCGTACCAATGTTGCTGCCACTTCCTTAGGCGAGCGGCGGATTGTGTCATACCCGGAAAGAAACCCGGCTTCTCGGAGAAGCCGGGCTTCTGGTGGTAAATCGTTTTCTGCCGCTCGCCTTAGCCCTCGACCAGACAACGCTGAGCTTATCGGCGGAGAGTCGTGCGACACTCAATGCCACCATCGCGCCGCTGGACGCCTATCAGCGCGAGGTCGCTTGGGTAAGCAGTGATGCAAACGTCGCCGAGGTCAAGCGAATCGGCGAACAGACTGCCATTGTTGTCGGCAAGCGGCCTGGCGCTTGTACCCTCACCGCCACCATCGACAATTTGCAGAAAACCTGCACTGTGATCGTACATCCCTCGACGCTTCCGAAAGGTTGGCAGTTTGACGAACTCAACTCACCGCCGATACCAGGGTCAGTCGAAGTGGCCGATGGCAAGTTTACGCTCACAGGCTGCGGTCACGCGATGACTTCGTGGTGGGAGCGAGTGCGCGACCAAGGTGCGTTTGTCAGTCAAACCGTGAAGGGCGATGTCATCATCTCGGCGCAATTGAAAAGTCTGGCTCCCAATGTCGGTGGTCCAGCCTATCAATGGGACAATCGCCCACCCAGTGTTTCCGGCTTAATGATCCGGGAGTCGCTGACTGAAAAGTGTGGCCGATACTTTCTGCTACAGGTGGACGCCTCAGGCAATCTTGTTTGCCGTTGGCGCGATAAGACCGGAGACCAGGACGACAATCAGAAAAAGGAGTTCGGTAAGGTCACGCTCCCGCTGTACCTCAAACTTACGCACTCAGACGGACAAGTTCACGCGTTCACTTCGGTGGATGGCCAGACCTGGGGCGAGCCAAAGATGACGCATGCGGCGACGTTCGACGACCAAAGTCGGATAGGACTTTTTGCCTGCTCAGGCAATACTTTTGCGTCAACCACAGGCGTTTTCGATCAGGTAAAGGTGAGTCAATAAAGTGAATTCGTGGAGTCACGTCGGCGTTACCAACGCAGTTCGTTAGGCGAGCGGAAGAAACAGAATTACCAGGGGTATTGCGTCGCCGAGGGAATCCGACCTGAGACAGGTCGGACTACGTAGGCAGATCTGTCCTCAGATCTGCTTCCTTTGGCGTGGTTCAGTCGCACGGGTCCGCTCG
>JBBQSE010000603.1:0-4470 GCA_038214195.1 Planctomycetales bacterium | reverse complement strand
CCCGACGACTATTTTGGCCCTGATAGTTTAAACGTCAACTCATTACCACAAGTTCTTTTACGTGCTCGCCGGGAACACCGCTGGCTTCTCGTCAAATGGCAGTGCGTCCTCTAAACCTCGTGAATACGGTTTGTCTGCGTTGTGTCGGTGCGTTCCATTAATCGGATCCGGAGTTGGCTTCAAAAAATCGGAGGCGTCTTGCGCACCGACCTGCACTCCCAAAATCGGCAGCTGCAATACCATCTTCTCGCTGGTCATCGTCGCCTGATCACTTTTGATCACGGCATTTGTAATTGTCAACTTTCCTTCACTGGCGGAAATCGTGTCGCCGGTTACTGTGAAACTGTCGATCGTCAGCACGGCTTTGCCTTTGCACGCAATGCTGTATGTCAGTATGCCATCTTCAGAGGACACCGCTTCCACGTTGACATCATCGCACGTGAGGATAACAGATTTCTGTGAAGGCTTGTCGATCATGTGAGTGATCTTACGCACTGCTGGAGGCGTCTTATCAGGCGCCGGGGCAAAGGGGTCATTGAATGGAATGGTATATCCAGTGACTTCAGTCTGATTGCTCACTGAAGTTACCAGCACGACTCGCAACTTCGGAATCCAGGTTGTGCCTTCTGCGGCAGGCGAATCAAGGATCACAACTGGTTCTGCAGGCTTCGAGACCGGCCCGGAATCACCGAACGCCGGAGCCGCAATTAATGCCGCAGGATCGATCGGATTGATTGCAGGCGAAGGGATGGGCAAGGATGGCGATTCCTGGGCGGGAGCCATCACGCCATGGAATGCCAAAACGCTGACCACCCAAATACCGAAAGTCCATTCTTGCACGTTCATTGAAATCTTCCCTGAATCGATGTCTGAGAAACGCCACATGCGGTGATTGTATCGGGCCTATCGTGGATTTGAACAGACGGACAAACGTGCGAACTAAGTTTAAAGGTATCCGCTCATCGGAGGTATCAAGAGCAGTTGCGATTCGCTGCGGAGCAGCGGCGGCAGATAGCTTGTGGTGCAAATCACTGGAAAAACGGGCACGACGGGTCTCCAGGCGTCCGATTGCCATTGACCATGCTGAAGGATGCAGATCTGAGGACAGATCTGCCTACGTAGTCCGACCTGTCTCAGGTCGGATTTCTGCCACTCGCCTTATCACCGACACACGAGTGAAAACCGTCAAATGACCTGCGGCATTGAGTTGCAAAACGCTGGCTGCGACTGTCACAGTACTGCTCGCCAGGTTGTTGAAGAAAAATTGATCTCCCGTTTTTTATACAGCTCCGGAGCTGCCCGCCAATGAAGATCGCCATTACGGATTATTCGTTTCCTGATCTGTCTGTCGAAGAAGCCATTCTGCAGCCCGCTGGGCACACGATTGTCGCGTGGAAAGAAAAGCGAGCCGCTGCTGACTTGCCCGTGTTGGTTGCCGATGCTGACGCGGTCATCACGCAATTTGCTCCGGTGAATGCCGACGTGATTGCATCAATGCAACAGGCAAAAGTGATCGTGCGGTACGGCATCGGCGTTGACAATGTCGATCTGGCTGCGGCGCGGGCGAAGGGGATTCCTGTCTGCAACGTACCGGACTACTGTATCGACGAAGTGGCCGACCATACGCTGGCGTTTATTCTCGCGACGACACGGCAGGTCGTCGCCAACAGCAACTGCGTGAAGGCCGGAAAGTGGGGGCTGGCCGCGACACTTAGCGACATGAAAGCGCTGAAAGATCTGACCATCGGTGTCGTGGGATTTGGTCGCATCGGGCGTGAAGTCGTGACGCGGTTGAAAGCGTTTCGATGCCGCATCCTGGTCCACGACCCGATCGCAAAGGGTTCCGAAATCGAAGCCGCAGGTGCCAAGGCCGTGACACTTCGAGAGCTGCTCTCCCAGACAGATGTAATCACGCTGCATTGTCCATCAACGCCGGAAACGCGGGGGATGCTGAACGAGGAATCCATTGGGAAGATGCGTGCCGGCGTCACCATCATCAATCTGGCTCGCGGAGACTTGATCGATCCGGCTGCACTGACGGCAGCATTGCAGTCCGGTCATGTCGCAGCGGCAGCTCTCGACGTCTTCAATCCCGAGCCCATTCCTTCCGATCATCCCATCCTGAAAATGGACAACGTCATCGTGGCCTCGCACGTCGCGTCGGCCAGCGTGCCCGCTGTCAGAAAACTACGAGAGACAGCCGCGAAACTGGCGTTGATGGCGGTGAGCGGTGAGACGCTGCCAAACGTTGTGAATTAGTCGCTCAACTCGCTTCACTCGAGCCAACGGTTTTGAAGTTGCGCATTTTTGATTTTCGGTCGTCACAAACAGAAAAAAAACTAACCCGAAGCACCAGCGAGGCAAAAACTTCACGCGGAATGGAAGACGTAAATTATTGCCTCGCTGGCGCTTCGGGTTGGTATCAAACGTACTGCGCAACTGAGCACTTGACCCTCGCATTCAACACAACCTTCAGCCACCAGGTAATTTGCCGTGCAACGTGTCAACAGAACTGACCTGAAGAGATTTGTGACCGAATGTCTTCGCTCCACGAAGTTGTCCGAAGCCGATTGCGACATCACAGCCGAGGCTCTGGTGTCTACAGATAACCTCGGCGTGTTCACGCACGGCACGAAACTGCTGATTGGCTATCTCAAGAAGCTGGAGGGCGGCGGTTATCCTGTGACCGCGAAGCCGCTCATCGAGCGCGAAGGACCGGCCTGGGCTGTTGTGGACGGACAGGCAGGATTGGGCCAGGTGGGCTCAGCATTCGCGATGAAAACGGCAATCCAGAAAGCGAAACAGTTCGGCGTTGCTTTTGTCACACTGCGGAATACCGGACACATCGGCGCTGCGGGGCATTATGCATTGCAGGCGACAAAGGCCGGATGTCTGGCGATGGTCACCGGCAATGACATGCCCAGCGTCGCGGCACCGGGATCGAAGAAAGCGGTTCTGGGCAGCAATCCATTGGCCTATGCCATTCCAACCGGCGACGATCCAATCCTGCTCGACATGGCCACCGCCGCCGTCGCGGGAGGCAAAGTCTACGCGGCCTGGCAGCGCGGCGAACCCATCCCCGCGACATGGCTGATCGGCCCCGACGGTTTGCCGACGACTGACGGATCACTCTACCCGCATTCCGCCGCACTCGCTCCAATGGCGGGTCACAAAGGCTACGGGCTGGGACTGTGGTGCGAAGTTCTGTCGGCTCTCATTCCCGGAGGAGCGATGACGTGGCAGGTCGGCAGCTGGATTTTCGATCCGCCGTCGAAACCATCGCTGCACAATGCGTCATTCTTTGTGGCGGACGTTGACGCGATGACAGATCGAGCTGTCTACAATACACGTATGAAAACGCTGATCGATGAGATACACGCGGCACCGACTGCGGAGGGAATTGCTTCGGTTCTGATTCCCGGCGAAATGGAATTTCGAACCGCGCGCGATGCCGAAAAAAACGGCATCAATCTGCCAGCAGATGTTCGAGCGAAGTTGCGGGAGTGCGCTGAATTTGTTAGCTGCGATATACCGGAGTTCATCGACTAGCAGTCGCAGATGTCCCTCAATTGAGATGAGACGACCGTTCGAAAGCGGTTGGTCTGGCCGACTCTATTGTTTCCGAACTAACAACGCCTGGTACGCGCCGTCTGCGGGCTGGCCGGGACGGTGGAGGGATTCGTGGGTGAGCTGGAAATTTTTCATGGCCGAGAGCACCGCGTCCACGACTCCGCGATTTTCTTCGGGCTCCATGCTACAAGTGGAATAGACAACGCGGCCACCGGAGCGGACGAGTTCGCAGGCCTGGATGAGAAGTCGCGTTTGCAGGACGACCAGTTCCTCAAGACCGTTCTGATCGAATCGCCAGCGGGCTTCGGGGCGGCGGTTCAGGACTCCGGTGTTGGAACACGGGACATCGACGAGGACGGCATCGAAGGGACCGGCGGGCAAGTCGCGGCCGTCTTTGGGGATGACCATGGGGTGAATCGATGTCAGCTGAAGCCGTGCTGCGTTGTCTCGAATGCGCTGCAATCGACCGTTGGCAACGTCGCAGGCCACAATTGTCGCCTGGTCGCCGCTGAGTTCGGCCAGATGCGTCGTCTTGCCGCCGGGAGCGGCGCAGAGGTCGAGGATGGATTCACCGGGTTTGGGATCGAGCAGGATTGAGGCCGACATCGCGGCTTCGTCCTGCACGCTCCAGAGTCCTTCGGCGTAACCGGGCAGCGTTTCGAGTCGCGGTGACTGATCGAGCTGAATGCTGTGCTCCAGTTGTCCGGTTTTCGCGTTGCAACCTGCGGCGATGAGTGATTGCAGCACCGCGTCACGGTTGGCTCGCAGCAGATTGACACGCAGTGAAACGGAGGGCGGATCGATGGTATGAAAGCAGGCGGCGATCAGATCCGGTTCCGACATCCGCGCGACCCAGCGCTCGGCGAGAACATGCGGCAGCGAAAAGGCGTCGGCGAAATA
>JBBQSE010000602.1:0-4470 GCA_038214195.1 Planctomycetales bacterium | reverse complement strand
TCGCTTCGTATGACGGTTGGTCCTTTGATGTCTCGGTGTTCAGGTTGTTGACGATCGTCCAGACACCGACTTCGTTCAACGGTCCGAGCGTCACGGTTTGACTATCGGCCGCAGCAGTTTCTATGTGGATTGCTGGATTCGTCTTGTTGGAGTCGGATGCATCGGTAGTTTGGTTTGTGGCCTTCGTTGGCGGCGGAGAATCATCAACGGCCGACACGGCGATCGGTAACAGCTGACGGGACGGTGAAAATAACGTCGGCGGGTTTGTATGCAGGGCCACGGCATCGAGACGCACGGTGGTGACGCTTCCGGACGGAATCGCAGGCTGCAGTTCACCGGATGTCCCGGTGAACCAATTTAGCGCGTTCGCCACCATGATCGGAAAAGCCGTGCGGAAGGCCAGGTCACTGCGGTCCAGGTTGATGCTGAGGACAAGGCACTTGCCGTTGGGCCGCTTCACGTCGGAGTAAATGACTTCTCCGTTTAATGTCTTGGCCAATGCGTGAATGGGTGACTTGAAGTTCAGCAGTTTGACTTCGGGCACGAGGACGTTGTCCAGGCGAATGTGGTTCATCAATAGCGACGTCGTGTCCTGGTCGGTCACGATTGGGTTTTCGATTGGGTCGCTCAAGTCCCATTGATCACAGCTTCCGGTCGGATCGACAACAAACACGTTGCCAGTGGGCAGTGTCGGCGGAACTGCGCCGTGAAGTACGATCAGTGAATCCGTCGGCCAGTCGCCGGTTGCTGGAAGTTCTTTCCGCATCGTGACTTCCACCAGCGGATTGGCTTCGAAGACTTTTTGCAGGAAGAGATTCCCGGACGACACGATGAGGACTCGCTGAGTTTGTCGTTCGGGCAGGATCGCCCACGCGGTGTTGTCGGTCGTCAGCATGTCCAGTCCGCTGCCGTTCGCCTTCTTCGCAGTGTCGGCTGAATTCATCGCTGGATCAGCAGCATCGCCGGTGGCTATCTGAGTTAGCTGAGCTTTCACTCGACCGCCTTCCAGCGATGTCTTTTCGAAAGAGCGAGTCCAGTGTTCGTCCGGTTTCAGATTCAGCGGAATCACGTCAATCGGGATTTCATCCAACGTCAGTTCCAGGCGGCAGGCAACTGGTTGCGACGAGGCATTTCGTACCGACGCGAGAATTTCGTAGCCCAGAGGATCCATCAAACTGCGACGCACCTGCAGCTGCGTAATTCCGACGTTGTTCGCGTCGGTGTTGAAGAGGCGGTAATCGACCAGAGTCGGCTTAGTCTCCCGCGAATCCAATTTCTCTTCATCGCCAGACACATCAGCCGACGATGGCTCCACCATCTGCGATGCATCAACTGCTCCGTCCGTCAGTACGACGATCTGGCCGTGCGCGTGCTGACCGACAAGTTTTCGGCCAAGTTCGATTGCATCCCTGAGATTGGTGGGATTGTCGCTGATTTGGATCTTGCCAATGGTATCAAGCAGCGTCGGCGCGTGACCGGTCATCCCGATGGCGACTTCCGGAGTGCTTCCCGCGACGATGATTGCCATTTCATCACGAAAGCGGAGTCCTTCTACAAGGTTTCGAGCAGCCATCCGCGCGGCTTCAAATCGAGACGGCGAAACATCTGCTGCGCTCATGCTGGCCGAATTGTCGATAACGATCACAATGCGTCGCGCCTGCAGCAGCTGCCAGGAAAAATATGGATCAGCAATCGCCAGCACCAGCAGCAACAGCATCAGCAATTGCAGCAGCAGTGATATGAGGTGCCGAAAGTGCTGCCAGATCGAACGAGGCGGCTTCTCTTCGTAAATCTGTTTCCAGAACAGATTGGTTGATACGGGCACTCGCCGCAGCCTGACTTTCAGGATGTACAACGCAACGATCGGCAGCGCGAGGGCTGTGAGAATCAGTGCGATGGGAAGTGCGAAGGTCATAGAAAATCAGTTTAATCTGTAGGTCCCGCCTGCCGGGCTGGACTTCGCTTGTTCCGAGGCTCTAGCCTCGGAACAACTTGCCAGGAGGCTCTGCCTCCCGACTGCGCTGTGGAGGCAGAGCCTCCGGGCAGTGCGTTCCAGGGCTGGAGCCCTGGAACGAGTTGGCAATATGACAATTCCTCTACCGGCCTCCGCCGGATTCTCTCATCCTCCTCATCACAAGATCATCAAAACGGACTACCGACGGTGACTGAGTACAACCGAGGTTGTACGTGCGACAGTACTCCCGCACGGCGAGCTGGTGGTCGGTGAAGAGCTGTCGGTACATTTTCAAATTGCGTTCGGTGACGGTGACTTTGCGAGCGACGTCTGTTTCCACATCGATAAGTTCTGCGTCGCCCAACAATGAGGGATCGGCTTCTTTGGGATCGTGCAGCTGGATCACGTGCGTGTCAAAGCGGCGGTAGCGGAGCTGGTCGAGGCCTCGCTGAAAGCCGTGTTCGTCGAAGAGATCGCTGATGACGACCGCCAGCCCTGGGCGTGCTCCCCGGTGGAGCAGTCCCTGCACGGCTTTGGCCAGATTGGTGTCGCGGCCGGATGTTGGTAACTCTTCGAGGAATCTCATGATCGGCAGAATGCGAGCTTTGCCGCGCGTGATCGGCAACTCAGCAAAGACGCCATCGGCATAGGCGATGACAGCAATGCGATCTAAATCCGCGAGAGCGATATAAGCCAACGCCGCCACCAGATGCCGCGCCAGATCGAACTTGGGTGGATTGCCGAACGACATGCTGCGGGAACAATCGAGCATCAGATAGACGTGCAGGTCCTGCTCTTCCTGAAATCGCTTGAGCAGCAGGTCTCCGTGTCGGGCGTAGATGTTCCAGTCGAGATACCGCAGATCGTCGCCGGTGTTGTATTCGCGGTGTTCAGAAAACTCGATCCCCGATCCCATCTGCATCGTCCGCCGCTGGGCTAGCAACTGGCCACGGAATACGCGTTTCGAGATGATCGAAAGGTATTCGAGGCGAGTGAGAAAGTCGGGGGGAAAAAGCATTTTTAGTCGCGGGGGTAACCACGGAATTGACGGAAAGAATCGCATTTGTAACCACGACTGACTCGTCACGCCGCCGTTAGGGCGTCTTCCTTCACATCGTGGAGCATTTTTTCGATCACGTCGTCTGCGCTGATGCCTTCGGCCTGGCCTTCGAAGTTGAGGATCATGCGGTGGCGGAGGACGGGAAGGGCCATGGTTTTCAGGTCGTCGCGGGCAACGTGATAGCGGTGATCGAGGATGGCGCGGATCTTGGCCCCGAGGATCAAAGCCTGCAGTCCGCGAGGACTGGCCCCGTAGCGGACGTATTTCTTTGCGGAAGCGGATGCGAGTTCATGATCCGGATGAGTCGCCACGACCAGAGCAATACCGTAGCGTCGCACATCGTTGGCAATCGGGATCATGCGAGACAGTTGAGACATTTGCAGAATCCGCTCGCCGCTCAACACGGCTTCGGCTTTGGGTTTTAGGTTCTCAGTAGTGCGATCGAGAATCGTTTCGAGTTCGCTCACCTTAGGATACTTCACCAGGAGCTTCACGAAGAAACGGTCGAGCTGTGCTTCCGGCAGAGGATACGTGCCTTCCATTTCCAGTGGATTCTGAGTCGCCATCACGAAGAACGGTTCTGACAACTGATGCGTGACTCCCGCCACGGTGACCGAATGTTCCTGCATGGCTTCGAGCAGAGCGGACTGCGTCTTCGGAGTCGCCCGGTTGATCTCATCGGCCAACAGCACGTTGGCGAACAATGGGCCGCGCTGAAATTCGAACACCTTGCGACCGTCGTCCGCTTCTGCGATGACCTGCGTTCCGATCAGGTCGGCGGGCATCAGGTCGGGCGTGAACTGGATGCGATGAAACTCCAGATGCAAAGCGTCCGCCAGCGTCCGGACGGTGAGCGTTTTGCCGAGTCC
Source organism: Planctomycetales bacterium (assembly GCA_038214195.1). Classification (GTDB taxonomy): domain Bacteria; phylum Planctomycetota; class Planctomycetia; order Planctomycetales; family Planctomycetaceae; genus SXXK01. Next base: position 587 of record JBBQSE010000602.1, on the reverse strand, counting down.
GGGGACTCCTTCCAGCAACACGTGACCGCCCGCGATGAGCGAGATCAACGTGTCGTCCAGGATTTCCTGCTGTCCAACGATGACCTTGGAGATCTCATCCCGCAGCCGATGAAAATCCTTGCGGAACTCGTCCAGTTGCTGCTTCATCTGGTCATCAACGCTCATTCGCCAACCTTTGTGGAATGTGTTTCCGGACGTAGCAGAAGTCGAGAAACTTCAAAGCTCCGAACTCTCGGGGGTCCGGCTACATTTTGCAAAACGAATCTTGCAGTCGGGGGGAGAGTATTGCCCGCAGTAGCTGTGGTGTCCAGCAAACGCACGATGGTCTTGATACTTTCTGGCAGTCAAATTGTTTAACACTACGAATCATGCCTGCGCCTGCCATGAACTGAGAACCGAAGAGGAAATCCTAGAATTCTCGATTTGTCCCGCCGGCAGTGCGGGATGTCGATTTTAGTGAGCGGCAATGCGCGAGCCGCCGGGGATTGTTTTAAAAAAAATGGCAAAAAACCGCGGCGAGCGCCATGCCCCACCACAATAATTATTAAATAGAAAGCCTGAGTGTTAGGGAACCAACCCTCACGCAG
>JBBQSE010000601.1:0-4500 GCA_038214195.1 Planctomycetales bacterium | reverse complement strand
CATAAACCCCAGGAGCCAGATCCCCATTCACGACAACCCGCCGGACCTTCGGACGATTCAGAAACATCGTCTGCGTGGCGAGGACTTCCGCGTCGTTGCTGGTGCCGATGCCGATCGCAATGCTGCCGAAAGCGCCGTGAGTGCTGGTGTGACTGTCGCCGCAGACGATGGTCATGCCAGGTTGAGTCAATCCCTGCTCGGGTCCGACAACATGTACGATCCCCTGCCGTTCGTCTTTCAGATCGAGCAGCGTCACGCCGAATTCCGCGCAATTCATTTCGATCGCGGACATCATTTGTTCCGCCAGTCCGTCCAGAAACGGGCGGGCCTGATTGGCGGTGGGGACGATATGATCCACCGTGGCGATCGTACGTTCGGGAAAGGCGACTTTCAGCTTACGATCCCGCAGAATCTCAAACGCCTGCGGGCTGGTGACTTCATGAATGAGATGCAGACCAATAAACAACTGCGTCTGCCCGCCCGGCAGAGTTTGTACAGTGTGCAGATCCCAGACTTTGTTGAATAGATTGCGTTTGTCTGACATGGAAACTGGTTCGACCAAAAAAGGAGTGAGTTTCGCGTCCCCTGGAGAGGAGGTCCCCAGATCTTCCCGGCAGACAGCGCGGCTGCGAGGCGGTACACGCGGATTCAGACCCGATTGTAGCAATCCAGGTTCGCCCGGTCAGTGTCGCTCAACCGCAGGAACGGCAGTTTCGCCCAGAGTGGAAATGGAGGGCCGGAAAAAGCCGCACGATGCTTACTCGTTGTTCTCATTCGGTTACGATGGTGGGCAACGAGTTTGACTATAAGGCGAGCGGTAGAAAACGATTTACCAGCTGTAGGACGGGCACTCTTGCCCGTCATGGTTCGCGACGGGCAGAAGTGCCCGTCCTACGGTAAATTTTCTTCTGCCGATCGCCTATAAAACCGGGGACCATCGGAATGGATGACGGAACTACTCCTAATTTGCGGCCAAAATCATTGCCGCCGCTCGCCTCAGCCTTCCGGTCGGGTCTAACGGTAAAGCTGTTTCTGGACAGGTCTTATGAAGTCATGGAATTTGCGTCAACGCCTTGCATCAACAATTCCGGTCGTGTCCGTCATTCTTGTCGCCGTTTGGGCCGTCGGGCAGATGCTGCGTGACCTGAATAGCTTTACGGCGTTGATGTTTTATTTCCCGACGACGATACTTGCCATGTGGTTGTTCTTCCTCGTGTGGTTTTCGAAGCGTCGGCGAGGGCTTTATCTCGCGCTTTCAGCCTTTCCACTTGCAATGCTGGTTCTGGTTGAGAATCAGTGGATTAGACCTCAGATTCCCGACGCCGATGTCGCGGGATCCAGCAAAGCAAATGAATTTCGTACGTCGGCCCAGGCGACTTCCCGTTCCCCGCTGCGGCTCGTTCACTGGAATCTTTGCCACGGTCTGATGGGATGGGAAAAACAATGGCGATATCTCGAATCGCTCGAGGCCGACGTGATCGTTCTTTCTGAGATTCCAGAACCATTCGACACCACGACACTCATCGGATTCGACGTTCTTGAAGTCGATGGCATGGCGGTCGCCTGTCATGGCAGGATGACAAAAAGTGGCCCGTTAGTCCGTGGCGGCGCACTGCACGCCTGCCATGTGACTTGCCATCTGGCGGACGGAACACTGGAGGTCCTGATTGCCGATATGACGTCGAATCTTCGCGTGCCGCGCGATCCCTATCTGCGACCATTCGTCAAACTGCTTGCCGAACGAAACGTCGATGTGTCTCTCGGTGATTTCAACGCCCCTCGCCGCTCGCTTGCTTTTTCCGATTTGCCGCCCGGCTTTCGACACGGCTACGACGCTGCAGGCGCTGGCTGGTCCAGCACATGGCCCGTTCCGATCCCGGTACTGGCCATCGATCAGTGCATCGTCGGCCCGCGCCTGAAACCAGTCCGATACGAACTGGATTCAACTTTTCTCAGTGATCATCGAATCCAGATTCTGGATGTAGAATGGGCCAACTGAGGTCTGGTCGTTGGTTCCTGACAGAAGGTGATCGAGCAAAGTATCACGGCACTGCAGCATGTGGCAGCATCATTTTGCGAAGTGCGCGTATGCCCAGTCTTGGAAGACGCCCTGAGCTTTGCCGCCGTCGCCAGGGAAGCCACCGTGTTGAACCATCCAGATGGTTGCCAGCCCCTTGCTCAGACGAATATCCATATTGGTGGCGTGGGCTCCACCGTGGCCAAATGAGTCGCTGCCGACAGAAAATCCAAGTCCGTAACTTTCTTTGACGGAGTCCGGCGTCTGACGTTTGGTCAACTCTTTGAACGCGGCTTCGCTCAGATAGCGGTGGCCGTTGAGCTCGCCGCCGTTGAGCAGCATCTGACAAAACGTCGCCGTGTCCGCTGCCGTCGAAAACAATCCGCCCGCCGGCATCGGAAAACGCCGCGTGCGATCGGTCAGCGGATAGATAAGTTGCCCGACGGGAAACTCTTCTAGATTCGTTTTTGCCGCATCCGGACGATATGACATGGCCAGCCGTTCTTCCTGTTCATCATTGAGCCAGAACGTGGTGTCTTTCATGCCGAGCGGATCGAATAGTCGATTTTGCATAAAGTCTTCGTACTTCATGCCACTCACGACTTCCAGAATGCGGGCCGATGTGTTGATGCCGGCGTTTGAGTACTGATAATGCGTGCCGGGTTCAGTCTGAAGCGGTGTCATCGCGTAGCTGCGGACGGCGGCGGCAAGCGGCAGTCCGTCGAGCGTGGGTTCTTCGATCGCGGATTTATACGGCAACCCACTCATATGGCTGAGGACTTCGCGAACGGTAATCGGATGCACGGGTTTCTTCAGCAGGATGTGGTCGCCATCCTTTTCAGCGACAACCATTTGGCCACGAAACTCTGGAAGGTACTTTTCGACAGGATCGTCGAGAGAGATTTCGCCATCATCGACCAGCATCATCACGGCGACCGCAGTCATTGGTTTCGACTGCGAAGCGATCCAGAAGATCGAATCCGTCGTCATCTTCCTTCCGGCGGCAATGTCAGCGAATCCAACAGCCTCGGATGACACGATTTTTTCCCGATTCACCACCACAGCCACCGCGCCGGCAAGTTCATGCTTCTCGATAAACGGCTGCAGGGCCGACGTGACCGCCGTCGCGTCGTCTGCGGAAACGGTTCCGGCCAGCAGCAACAGTCCCGCACAAAAACCTGGCAAGGATTTGAAAAATTTCATAAATGGACCATCCCTAAAGCGAGCACCATCGTCGAAGTCAATGTCATACAGGTAGACTGTGGACTTTATCGTAACGATGTCGGCAGGAATTTCTTCCGACGCCACAATCGTTGCCCGTTCGTGTCCTTTCGGCAAGCGTGCCTGAAGCAATTTCGTGACTTTGCTACCGTGGTTGGTTTCCATTTTTGGGAGCACAACCATGGTTGGACGAAAGCGTGGCGATATTCCGCAGTCTCTGGTGCGTGGACAAGATCGCTTTGAGGCGTAGCGTCGGTCTCGGGAAGTCTGGGCTCGGATCCCGGACTGGCGCTCGGTTGGCCCACTCCTCTGATGAGAGGTGGCATGCAAGCCGACACTTCGTTGTCACTCAGCAAGAATCCGCGCCACTGACGTCCTGCGAAAAACTGCTCTTGATTCTTGACGGGAATCTTTGTTCCATTCGCGTTCGAGGGATCGAACGTGTGGCAGGGAAAGCCGATCGAATCATGACTCGCAAAGCACCGAAAATTATCGACGTCACAGAACAGCGGTTCGAGGAACTCCTTCATCGCGCGGAGTCCAATTCGCTTCGTGACGATGACATGGATTGATGTGCCAGATCTTTGCCTCTTATCGGGGCTTATTCCAGCTCGTGGGAGACAAGAACACCAAGATCGCTCGTCTTCGCAAATTGATGTTTGGTGCGACGACCGAGAAATCGAAGGACGTCCTTGGTGATGCCGAAGAGGTTTCGAACGTGCCTGCTGATTGCTCTCGCTTACAAAGAACTCATCCAACAGGCCGCCCAGGGCGACGTGTTGTAAAACGATGAGACGACCGTCCGAATCCTGGAAATGATGGGCCAGCGCGCCAGAAAGGCACCACCACCAAAAGACGACCGCGATCCCGGCCGTACTGGTCTGTTTACCTCAGGCGTTGTTGCCACGCGGGCCGGTGTGCGCATCGCGCTGTTCTTCAGTGGTCATCGGCATGCGGGCGAAAATCTGTCGCACGTTTTGCAGCATCGTGCCGCAGAGCTCGAAGCTCCCATGCAGATGTGTGACGGACTAACGCGGAATCTGCCCAATGGACTCGACGACGTGCATCGTGATTACTCCGCAAACTGGACCGAAGGGGAAACGACCATCATTAGCGTCACCTTGCGTGAGTCCAAGGGTGGCATTGAGATATCCGACCGCAGCGGTCAGGGGCTGATCGAACTTTGGGCCTTATTCATCACTTACGCGCCTGACTGGTGGAAAGATCTGCAGAAACCGAAACAGCGGGAAGAAGCTGCAGAG
>JBBQSE010000600.1:0-4530 GCA_038214195.1 Planctomycetales bacterium | reverse complement strand
CGCGTCCCCGACTTCGGTCGTCTTCCGAAAACTCCATGGTGAGCAGAGTCTCACCGATCTCAGCACCGACGGCGACTATGACAGATTGGCCGATGCGATAGCCGCGTTCGAGGCCAGCCGCGAAGTGAACTCGTTCAGCTCGAAGTACGATGCGTTTCTCAGGGGGAAAGTCGCATTAACCGCCCAGGAGGCGAAGGGGCTTGAACTGTTCAATGGGAAAGCAAACTGCGCGGCGTGTCATCCGAGTACGGTCACGGGGAAAGAACCGGGGCCGCTGTTTACGGATTTCACCTATGACAACGTGGGGATTCCAAAGAACGAAAAGAATCCGTTCCTGAAGCTCTCAAAGGATCTGAACCCAGATGGCGCAGGTTTCGTGGATCATGGACTCGCGACGACTGTTGCCGGGATTGACCCGGCAAGGGCGAAGGCTCAGGACGGTAAGTTCAAGGTGCCAACTCTGCGAAATGTTGATCGGACGGCTCCCTACGGACACAACGGTTACTTTCGAACGCTGAAAGAGATCGTGCATTTCTACAATGCGAGGGATACGAGCAAGTCGCCCTGGCCAGGTACGGAAATCCCGGAAACCGTGAACCACGAGGAACTTGGAGATCTTCAACTCAGCGATGATGACGAAGATGCCATTGTCGCATTTCTAAAAACGTTGACCGACGGGTATCGGAGTCCTGCGAATTCAGGTTCAAAATGAGACCCGGTGTTTTCGGAAATTCGTTTGACCCGAGCCAGCGGTTTTGAAGTTGCTCTTTGCTGATTTCGTCTGTGTTTTTAGTAGCCCGAAGCGTCAGCGAGGCGATATCGAGATCTGTATTCCCTTGCTTACGCAGCGAGTTTCCAAAATAGCGCAACTTCCAAAGCCAGCGGCAAGACCCTGCGACGCTGAAAATCCTCGCCGTTGGCTCGGGTCAAACGACGGGGCAATATTTCACATTACGTGAATTTCTCTACAGCCCGGCATCCTTACCATCGCATTCTTGACAGGGCAGAACGCATTTTTGAGAGCCTTGCAGAGCCCCTCGCAGACGCGATTGGCGCTGAGTACCGATGCCGCTAGATTGAGTGGCTCGTACCTTTCAGTCACAAGTCTCAAGATTTACGGTATTTCCATGATTAAACTCGGCATCAACGGTTTTGGGCGCATCGGACGCATGGTTTTCCGCGCGGCCGTCCAGAATTTCTCAGCAGACATCGAAGTGGTTGGCATCAACGACCTGCTTGACCCGGAATACCTCGCCTACATGCTGAAGTTTGACTCCGTTCACGGCCGCTTCAAAGGCGAAGTGTCCACCGAAGGCAGCAATCTGATCGTAAACGGCAAGAAGATCCGTCTGACGGCAATTAAAGATCCTTCCACGCTGAAGTGGAACGAAGTCGGTGCCGACATCGTTGTGGAATCAACGGGTCTGTTTCTCGATGACGCCACCGCGAAGGCTCACATCACCGCCGGAGCGAAGAAGGTCATCATGTCGGCTCCTTCCAAAGACGACACACCGATGTTCGTCTACGGCGTGAACCATGCTTCTTATGCTGGTCAGGCGATTATCTCCAACGCCAGCTGCACGACCAACTGTCTGGCTCCGCTGGCCAAGGTCATCAACGACTCGTTCGGCATCAAACGCGGTCTGATGACGACCGTGCATGCCGCTACGGCGACTCAGAAGACTGTCGATGGACCAAGCACCAAAGACTGGCGTGGCGGTCGCGGGATTTTGGAAAACATCATTCCTTCCTCAACCGGTGCCGCCAAGGCAGTTGGTAAGGTCATTCCGGAACTCAACAAGAAGCTGACCGGCATGGCGTTCCGCGTGCCAACATCAGACGTGTCGGTTGTGGACCTGACAGTCGAACTGAACAAGTCCGCCACATACGAAGAAATCTGTGCCGCTGTGAAGGCCGCCGCTGATGGTCCGATGAAGGGCGTGATGGGTTACACGACTGACAAAGTTGTCTCGACCGACTTCGTCGGTGAAAGCTGCACGAGCGTCTTCGATTCCGAAGCTGGCATCGCTCTCGACGGCACATTCGTGAAACTCGTCGCATGGTACGACAACGAGTGGGGTTACTCGAACAAGGTTCTGGAAATGGCGCGCGTCATCGCGAAGTAATTCGCTGAACGGTGCTTTTGAAATAAATCGACAGCCCTGTGGTGAAAGCCACAGGGCTGTTTTGCGTTGTTCCACAGCTATCGCGGCACTAGACTGTGGTCGCATTGACACCGAATCAAGCCCACAGAAGTGTGGGACAGACAACACATCGGTGTCGTTCCCCACCCGAAGCAAAGCGCCATGCTGAAGTCTCTTCACTTGCAAAACGTTGGACCCGCTCCCGAAATGGCGCTGGAGTTTGGGGAGCGGATGAACCTGATCACGGGCGACAACGGACTTGGCAAGAGTTTTCTGCTGGATGTGGCGTGGTGGGCATTGACCAGGAAGTGGCCACGGGACCTGAATTCGAATTTGACATCTGGGTATCCGGCAAAGCCGTCAAATCCAAAGAAGGCTGCTTCGATTGATTTCACGCTGACGACAAAGTCGAAGCAGACGAAATCCTACACCAGCAACTATTCCGTTCGTGATGAAAGCTGGACGGGACAGGCCGGACGCCCGTGGAATCCCGGGCTCGTCATCTACGCTCATGCGGACGGAAGCTTTTCTGTCTGGGATCCGGCTCGAAACTATTGGAAGAAGAAGGGTCAGATTGATGTTCAGGATCGCCTGCCGGGCTATGTGTTCTCTCCTCGTGAAGTCTGGGATGGACTACAAGTTGAGATTGATGGTCGCGATGCCGTAGTCTGCAATGGGCTTGTTCGAGACTGGGCCAGTTGGATTAGAGACAAGGGCGTTGATGCGGATGATATGCAAACTGTACTTGAGATGTTGTCTCCGTCTGATCAGCCTGGCGATCAACTTGCGCCAGGCGGCTTAGCCCGAATCAGCACTAACGACGTTCGTGATATTCCGACAATCCGAACTGGATATTCTGATGCAGTTCCAATCCTCTTTGCATCGTCGGGGGTCCGACGAATCGTCGCGTTATCGTATATGCTGCTCTGGACATGGCGGGAACATCGGCTTGCCTGCCAGCAGCTTGACGAAAAACCCGCTGAGCAGGTCTTTCTGCTTGTCGATGAACTGGATAGCCACCTTCACCCGCGATGGCAGCGATCGATTCTTGGTGCATTGCTCGAATTGGCATCCGTTCTTCATGAAGCCGCGACAATTCAGCTGATCGCGGCGACACATTCGCCATTGATTATGGCGTCCGCTGAACCAGCGTTTGACAGGCAGAGAGATGCATGGTTTGACATCGATTTTCATAGTGAGACCAAACCGCCCCGTGTTGAACTCGTGAAGCGCGAGTTTGTTCGCCGCGGGGACGTGGTTTCGTGGCTGACAAGTGAAGCCTTTGACCTTCGCGAAGGTCGCTCTCTGGAAGCTGAAAAGGCCATGCTGGCGGCTCAGGAATTACTTCGAATCCCAAAAGCATCGTCAGGCGAAATCGAACGGGTCAACGCCTTGCTGCAGGAATCGCTGAGTGATACCGACCGATTCTGGATGCGCTGGAGTCAGTTCCGGGCCGATCGAGCGGGGACGAGCAGGAAATGATTCCCGTGACGCCATCCGACGAGCCATCCGAATTTCAGGCAAAGGTACGCGAACCCGGCTTACGGGCGATCGCCGAAATGGTTGGTGAACGTCCAAAGCGGAGGTTGGGCCGGGCTTTCGCGAAGATTGCCGATCGACGCGAAGACATTCCTGCAGCCCGTTTTCCAGACTATTGGACGAAGTGCCTGGACGACATGTTGGAGGCGTACAACCGCATTTGCTCCTATTCGTGTTTCCGCATTCATTCCGTGACCGGCGCGGCGTCTGTTGATCATTTTGCTCCCAAATCACGCAGCTGGAACAAGGTGTATGAATGGCACAACTATCGCCTGGCGGCAGGGCGACTGAATGCGCGAAAGAACAACTTCGAAGACCTGATCGATCCATTCGATGTTCAGCCAGCCTGGTTTCAAATGAATCTTGTCAGCTTTCAGGTCTTGCCGAATCCGGAGCTGAACAAAACACTAAGAAGCCAGATCGACGCCACAATCACGAGACTTGATCTCAACGATTTTCGGCGGGAACGAGAACAGGACGCTCAAGTGTACTGGGATCGCGACGTCACGCTGAAGACTCTGCGACGTGAATCACCGTTCGTCGCGTTCGAACTCGAACGACAAAATCGCCTGAACAACGAAGACGAGGCGTTCACGAAATGAGCTTCCGCTTCCATCGCCAAATACTCCAGCGGTAATCCGGGATATAACGATGCGTGAAGAAATTTGCGTAGTTCATCGATGCGACGACTGTGGCCATCCAGTACTGCGGATGATGCCTGATTCTCAGGTCAATCAAACGCACGCCTGAATCAGGTAACTGCCAACGCCGACATACATGAAGCCGGAAATTGGCGATCCAGTTGCCGCAGGAGTTCATTGATCACAGGCAGTCTTTTATCAAGAAT
>JBBQSE010000599.1:0-4535 GCA_038214195.1 Planctomycetales bacterium | reverse complement strand
ACCAACTGAGCTAATCGTCCGTGCGGTAAAACACTGGGATTTTGAAAAACTCCCGTCTAACATTTTTCACTGCTTCTACCCTGTTTCTTCGGATAAAAGGCAGGTGAAAACAGTACTGTAAACGAAGCGAAAACAACCGTCAATCAGCTGAAAACGGTTTTCAATCCATGGTGTGTAAACGGCGGTGAGAAACCTTGGCGTTTTGCGGAGTCAGGCGGGCGGTGGAATCTCGCAGGCGCTATTCTATCAACTCCACGTCTATAGCGACTTCATGTACTCAATCAGCTGCGTCCGTTCCTCTGCGGTAAACGGAATGCCATCATCGTGACCGTAGCTGTGGCCGGTGTTGAGATTGCCTGGGAGCGTCGGGTTAAAATCTTCACCATTGTCAGTTTTGAATCCGACTTTCACCGGATCGAATTCGCGGCTGCCGACTTTGAAGGGGGCTTTTGATCGTTCCTGAGGACGCTTTAATAGTTCGTCGAGATTTGGGATCGATCCGTTGTGCAGATACGGGGCGCTTGCCCAGATACCATTGAGTGGTCGGGCTTTGTAGTTGAGCTTGATCTCTGACGGCTGGCTCACGGCTTCTTCAAGTTTTGATTCGGCAGCTCGCAGGACTCGACCAGTCAGGTCGCGAACACGCCGTGTGACTCCGTGAGATCCACCAAATCCAAATCGCCCGGCAATCGAATGATTCGCGTTGGCAGCCACTTCAGATACCTGACCGGAGACCTGATAGTCGACCGCTGACTGCAGTTCATTCAAAAGTGCGGCAACGTGTTGCTGTCCTTCGGCAAGGATTTCGGGCTTCGAACGAATGATGGCTCGTTGCACGAGATGCTTGAGCATCAATCCAACGGGAGCTTCCGCCCCAAACGTATCCGTGTTTGTTGAAAGCGGCTCAACTCGGCGTCCATTCAGCACACCGGTTTTGCCTCTGCGAGACAAGAAGTTCAACGCCATGGCGGGATCGGTTTTCTCGTCGCTCATGCGAGCTGTCACTTGGCGTCTAGGATCATCGCGATCGATCGATTCGTGGCAGGATGCACAGTACTGGTTGAAAAGTGCCGATCCGGAAGATTTCAGAGTCGGATCAATCGGTGGAAATTCCTCCGGCCATTCAGGCGACCAAAGTGACTGCAACGAATCTTCAATCGCAATCAGGTTTTCGCGTTTCGCTGAATTCGGATAGTGGCGAAGTTCCCTGATGGACGGTTCAACTGATGCGTCGATCTCACCGAAGACACCCAGAACTTCGCCAGTATTGCGTCCGAGCGCTCCGATAAGTTCCGTGCCCACGAGCGGCTTCGTCAGCAGACTGCGTTTGTTCTCGGCAGCACCATTCCATTGCACAAAGTCATGTTGCGGAGCATCCCAGAGGACCGGGAAACTTACTGGCGCGGTCGCAGGGGCGGCGTTGCCCGGCACCTGCGCGAATCGCACTGCGACTTCGTTCATGATTGAGCCAAATGCATCGACTCGGCCCGGTCCAAACGGTGCCGCATTGTGTGCGGGAAGGTTGCGTTCGTTGTAAGCCTTCCGAGCGTCATGGGCTATTTGCAGTTCGGTCTTCAATTTTGCTTTGGCGTCTGCTGACGGACTAGCTCCCAGAACCTTACCTGCAAACCGGTCAAATTTTTCGGTGTTGCCTAGAGTGGACTCAAGAGCGGCGACCAGGCTTCGCTGCAGCTTTTCGAAGTTACCGTTGGTTGGGGCTCCATCAATAAGGAACGTTTTGCCTTTGTAGTTCACGTGTCCCGTATGGCATGCTGCACATGTCAACCCGAGATAGCTTTCAACGCCGCCACCAGCCAGCGGCTTGTCGTCGCGAGTAAATCCGATCGGCAGGCCGTCTGGATTTTCGACGTCTGTCATTCTTGCGAAATACCCCAGCGATTGAATGTTCGCCGTATCGCGAAACGGAGTTGCGGAATCAGGCTGCTCCAGATTCAGAAACCATTCATACCGCAGCAGATACGATCCCTGAGGAGCGTTGTAGAACCACGATGCTTCTTCGTCTGTCCAGTTCTGCGACACGGTTTGGATGACGTGTCCGGGCTCCGGAATAACGCCGCGCGGCCCGGATGTCTGAGCCAACAGGGACGAACTCAGCATCAATTCAGCAACGATCAGGACATTGACAACGGAAAGCGATTTTCTTGACATAGCCCGGAACTCCTGAGTAAACAAACTCTACATTGCCGCTGGCAAAGAAGATACCAACCCCCATAGCCGTTGGCAACTCGCCTGCCCCATGGGCGGTTGATTTAATTTTCCTAAAACGCGAGTTCGCGACGTGAAAAACATTACCAATGTGGATAGCATTTGCGACGTGCAAACTTCGATGCGGAATCTGTTCCATTCTGAGCGAGCGATAAGTTTCAATTCGTTTCTTAGCAGAGGAGCTCACAAGTGGACCCTGTCAAACTCGTCGAAACAATCAAAGCAGAATCTCCAACATTTAATTACGACGGCGAGAAATACTACATTGTTGAACTCGACCGCAAACTGAAAGAGTCAGATCTCCTGGCATACGCAAAGGAGATCCTTGCTGTTTCGCCAGTCGAGAAAGCTGCAGCTCCGGAAGGACTCGTTGCGGCGACAGTGGACGGCAAGCCGATGCGTTGGGAGTTGCCCGTTGTTCTGACATGGAAAATCGATGAGCGATCGTTCGCGGGACGCCCGGCGGAACTAGCCAAGGCAAAAACCATTTGTTCAAAAGCCACAAAGGCGTGGAACGACGCAGCCAAAGAACTCGGAATACACAAGTTGGTTCACTTCAAGAAAGACGGATCCGACCCCGTGTTCACGTTTAGATTCGAGATGTTCAGCAATCCGAATCTGTATGCGTTCGCATTTTTCCCGAATGACACGACGGACAAGCGAATTGTCCACATTGGGCCAACAACTTTTCGGACACCCAATTCATTTGACGCAGTGGGTGTCATTCGTCATGAACTGGGCCACGTCCTCGGATTTCGACACGAACATATTCGGGCAGAGGCACAAGTTGGCATGACTCCAGGGCAAAAGAGCCAAATGGAGCAGTGGATTGTTGGCGGGATTGGTGGCGACGCTCTCACAGATTATGACTCCCAATCTGTCATGCATTACCCGTTGAATGGCCGCGGCACGCTGGACTTCAAACTGAGCGATGCAGACAAGGCTGGTTTTAAGAAGCTCTACACACTTCCCACTGGTGACGTGAAAGAATTCCCAATCTGAGTAGATTGCACAATGTCTGACGACATCCGTTTTGCGCTCGACGATGCACAGACAACGATAGCTCGCGCTGATCTGCTGATCAATACATTCGATCAGGCGGAAAGTAACGCTGTCGAAGGAGTTCTCTCGCTTGCGCCTCGGCAGGCGAAAGAACTTCGCCGATTCATTCAAGTCTACCGTGAAGAGCTGCGCCGTTACCGCGATGTACTTGAGGCGTCACAGTCGCCGATTGATGTTCAATTGCTCATGACGCGACGAATGGAGTTGGAAGAAGCGGTTCGCTTTGTTGATCGAGCGTTCGTTTTGCCACGCACGTGGGGACAGGAACGGCAAACACTTGAAGCTGCGGACTGGATGTGCGTGGAAGGATTTCGCTACTTCGTGCCGGATAGTGAAGATCAGCCGATCGGTCCCGTTGTCGCCATCGACTCGGCACTTCGCCCCGCTGTTTGGGCTCCAAGTGCGAAATTACCCATTCCTTCACTGTTTCAGACACAGCCGAAGACGATCGATCGAAGCGAAAAGCTGGCCCAGTTTCCGCTCATCTGTCTACCGGGGCATTTAGCCCGTTCGCCAGAGTATTTCCCGCTGCTATCTCATGAAGTCGGCCACGCTGCGGATTATGCCCGCAGTTTTTCGGCCACGATTCTGGAAGCCGTCAAAGATGCACCCTTGCTCAGATACTGGACCGCATGGATGCGTGAAATCGTCGCGGACTCGGTTGGCCTGATGCTGTCTGGTGAAGCGTTCTTGATTGCGCTGTACCGCTACCTGAATCAATTGACGCCGCTCGTGGAAGTATCGACCTCGAACGCGTATCCAGCCAACACGCTGCGTCTCGCGTTTGTTGGTGAAGTTTGCACGCACAAGACTCGATTGCCGCTCGATTCGTCCATTGCCGAGTTGATCCCCGACGACAAACAAGTCCGGGGATTGAATCGCACGGCGACGCAATTGCTCAGCGAATTCCGCGAGCGAATCTTGCCTGTGATTGCTCGCAGCATTCTGAACTCCAATCCAGACTGGCCACAGGAGCAACAAGCCGTCAGAGATCTGGCAGCGAAACTTGTCGAGCAAAAAAAGGTAACGTGGCCAGACTACCCATTTCGACTGATGCCCTCCGTCATCGCCGTTGCGCAACATTGCTTCAGCACGGAGGAAAACAGGTTCGATACATTTAAGCACTTTCGCAACCTGCATCGCAGCGTCCCCTCAAAAAGACGACCGAACTGGATTGGTGGCGAGACCAACTGGAACTTTACTGAAGAGTATTTGCCATCGCTCCGCCCGACTTTGCTGGGGGCTGA
>JBBQSE010000598.1:0-4538 GCA_038214195.1 Planctomycetales bacterium | reverse complement strand
CGCCGGCTCACGGTCGCCGGATTTCTCCGGACTTGAATCGGACGAGCACCGTTGTGGTGGCGAACGCGATCGATCCTGCAATACACATTACCAGGCCAAGCCCGCTCAAGTTACCGACTGTACACAGCCATGCAGCCAGACCGGTGATGGCGAGGATCAGGAACAGACGCTGGCAGAAGACGATCGCCTCGCCGCGACGGCCGGGGCCGAGCAGCATCAGGATGCCGATAACACAGAGAACCAGCCAGATGAGTCCCGTGCCTTTGGACACAGCATTCGCTGATCGAACGTCCAGCGATAGCGATGGATTTCCGCCGACTCTGAGGAAATCTATTCGCTGGCCATCGGTGGGGATGTCAAATTTTAGAGAGAGCAATCCGGTGGGTGTTGCCGTTCTGCCAAGTCCCTCGACGATGAACTCCTGCTGTTGTATCACCTGAAGACTCTGCTCATCGTCCATCTGAACCTGCGACTGCTGGGGCATCGCTCCAGCCACGATGCCAAATACATTCGTCGGTTCGCCATTCAGCATTTGTTTCCCAGCCTCCAGTTGACTCGAACGACGCTGCAACAACTGCGATCGATTCGAGTTCGAATCGACGCCCCTGCCATCGATTTCACCAGACACTCCAGACTCTTTTTTTAACGCCTTACCCTTTGATTCAAGGGATGATTTATCATCGCCCGATTTCTCTCCACCGGCTTTCCTCGCCGCTCGAGTTTCCGAATCCTTTCGCGCAAACTCTTCCTGTTCCTGAACGGTGATTCCGAAACGAAACCTCGCATCCACGTTCGCCGATTCCCCGTCCGCCTGCACTGCGACGCCGGAACCAGACTGAAATCGCCCGTTGTTGTCGAAAAACAAGCTGTTAGTCCGGTAGTTCGCCGAATTCTGTCCAAGATCCTGCTCGTACAGAAATCCATTGCCTGTGATGATCTCCCCAGCCATTTGTTGAGCGGGCGGGTTGATTCCAAACGACTCGTTGATCTCACTCAGCTTGCTGAGCACTTCACCACGCTGTTGTTCGACACCCGAGTCATTGCCGGAATTCCGCATGAGCTTCTCCGTAGAATTCTGAACTTCCAGCAGAGCGCGGCTGCGGGCAAAGTTGCCCTTTGCGGACTTTACATTATTCAACAGTGTCGTTGCCTGTTCGACACTGCACATGAGCAGCGCGTCGGCGAATTCCGTCGGGGCTGCTTTCACCACGTTGGTTTGATTGGGATCTACAACCAGCGTCGCACGCCACGATTCAGGAACGTAAAGTGTCCACAGATTTCGCGACACCTGAATTCCGAACTCCGGATCATCCCGAAACTCAGGAAAGACCGGGACCGGAATCGACAACTGCTGACTCTTCCAGTCATTCCGAATCGACGCTGCGGAATCCGCAAAACGTCCCGCCAGAGCGAACTCCACCTCAAACCCGGACGCCAGTGCGCCCGACTGAGGAATCGGAATCAGATGCCGCTGGGCATCGCCTTCGCCGCGGATCACAACGCGACTCGGTCGCCCCTGCACAAGGCAGTACATCAGACGACTGTCTTTCGGCAGCACGACGGGCAGGAACTGGCGCGACTCATTCATGACCTGCAACTGATGCCGACTGCGCCAACTGCCGTCATCGGAGATCACCGTCGTGTGCGTCGCCAGATTGACCACAGCCGGAGCGACCTGGAACTGTTCCGGATAAACCAGATTCCACGCCGCCGTTTCCGATCGCAGCCGTTTCACCACGACGGCCTGTTGCAGCAACTCGGGTGGAATTTGAGTTGTAATCTGGTCCGGGCTGACTTTGTCTTCCGCCTGTTCAGCAGTCGGCTGCAGCAAGCCATTAGATTGATTCACCAGCACCCAGAAATGGCCCTGGCCCGACAGAGTCGAAGGTGCCCCTGCGGGAACCGTGATGCTCGGGACATCCGCGCGAATGACTCGGTCGGCTGGCAACGGCAGACTGGCCGTGCCCAGCACAAACAAGCGATCGGACACAGGCTGCTGCAGTTGCATCACGACGCGCGTCTTTCCGTTGCCCAGATCTTCCCGAGTCACACGGCGCTGACCTGGAACGTCGAAGGTCATGACAGACGCGACGCTGGTTGGCAATTCCACGGCGAAATGGTCGGCCGCAGCGCGGGCCACCTGCCAGTTCAGAGCGAGCGTAATTTCAATCGCAGTTTCGGTAACATTCGTGACGGTGACCGATTCGCCGATCAACGTGGAGATTGCCTGTCGCAATTTGGTCGTCAGGTCGCCCGGTCGAACGGCGTTGCTTGCAAATGCCAGTGACGGCGAGGTCGGCGAGATCTCGCGGAAACCTGCGTTCGCGGCTGCGGTGGATTTCACAGTCCAGTCACTGCCGTTTTCGACACCCGCACTTTCGGATGCGGCGTCGAGCCATACGGCCAGTTCAGAAGTCGTCTTCGTTGCGTTCAACACGGCGGGCGGCTGCAGCTTGAGCGTCGTCCGGTCAGCATCTCGATTGGTCTGCCCCTGGAGTGCAATCTGCAATTGACCGCTGTGCGCATCGGTGAGTTGAATACTGAGTGTTCGATGATCGGCGCTGGCTGCCTGAGCGGCATCACCGCCATCGGTGTCCCCATCAACGAAGTACCAGTCTTTCAGGCCCGTGGCCGTCACGTCGAGCGCCAGAAATCCCTTTGGAACGGCAATGTCAATTCGCGAACGAGGCGCACCGGCGATGCGAAGAGTGACGCGGCTGCTCCACAACTGCCGCTGCTCTTCGAGACGAACGGCATGCATGGATTCGACCGTCATTTCATCGGCGGTCGGGGTCACCTTTACCGTGACCGACGCCGGATGACGCGTGTAACGCCACGCCAGCATCGGGCGACCGGCAAGTTCATCGCCGTCAGGAACCGGAGCGTCGCTGGGATTGATCTGAGTCACCGCAGAGAGCGAATCTGAACGAACCTGAAACTGCGATCCGGTTTTCAGAATCACTGTTCCCAGATCGCGACTGGCTCCGCGAACCATCGAGATCGGAACGGCCAGGGAAGCCAACGCTTCTGTCGTCGGCAACGGTGCGTAAAGCAGCATCGTGACTTTTGTGCTGTCATTCACCGATCGTCGCAACTGCAGTTTGACTGAACGAGTGGCGTCGGTACTTTGAGCCGTCCAGCCCGCGACGTCTTCACCCGTCACTGACTGCACGGAATAACCATCAGGAATTGTGATATCCAGTTCAGAGATTTCCCCCTGACGGCAGGTCACGGCGACGGTCGTTTTCAGCACAATTCCGGAATCCTGCACGGACATCGCGGAGCTGACCGTTGAGTGATAAACAACGTCACCCGCCACCTTTTGAACTGTCGGCAGCCATTGCAGTCGAATCGTCGATAACTGAGCGATCGGGAGAATGACGGTTCGTCCTTCGCGCCGATAAACATTCGTCCGACCATGCACTTTGGCGTCAAGTCCGTCTGCTGGCAGCGTCCATTCCAAAGTTCCCGAGGCAGCGGAGCGAAATGGAAAATCGGCTCGCCCAAGTTCTCCTTCGATGAGAGCCGCGATGTCAAATTTCAGATCGACAACGTGTGCTCCTTTGCCAGTGACCTGAACCGAATACGCCGGGCCTTCCACTGTTTGTGCCGGAGCCTGTCGAGTCTGCTGAATCTGTTGATTGGCAAAGTTCTGAATCGCAGCCGTCTCGGCGCCAACAACCAGCGGCTGCACGCTTCCATCCTTGTCGTCAACTTTGATCGACCGAATCGCCACCGGACCAAGCGGCAACGCGACATTCACAGCGGCCTCGGAATCACTCCACACCACAAATCGGCCATCGACACTCAAGACATATTTCTGCCCATCCACCTGTTTCAATTCACCCGTCTTAAAAAACGCATCAATGACCGCCGAACCCAGCGGTGCGACAGCGGGGGGCTTTAGTGCGTCCGGATAAGCCTGCTGATACAGCTTCAGAAAATCATCATGGCGGATGAAGACTCGCTCGGCGCGCAGAGCGGGCTGATCGGGAGCATAGGGAACGACAACGTCCGGCTGCGGAATGGATTCTTTCGTGGCTGGTTCCTGAGCTGCGGCAGGATTCATCTGCCATACGAGGGCCAGCAACAGCAAAAGCATCGTTGCGAGTTTAGGCCCCGCCGAGGCTCTGGTCTGTCCCCTCTCCCCCGTCGAACAACTGCCCACTCCAAAACCTTTGCCAACGGGGGAGAGGGTGAGGGTGAGGGGGAAAGAATTCTGCCCAATTGATACCGCTGACGGTACAAGCTCGACGCGCCCGTCAAACCCACTCATCCGGCCCCCATCCAGCTCGCCTGGATGGAGCCAAAGATGGCGAGCTAGCCGCGCCACCGCGAACAAAGCGTGGCCCCATCCAGCTCGTCTGGATGGTGAACAAGATCTCTGATGCGACCTCTTATGATCTGCTTCACCATCCGCACAAGGCGGATGGGGTCCCGAACTCTGGCGACCGTTCTGTAGCTGTCCATCTGCCGCTCCATCCAGCCGTGCTGGATGGGGGCGACCTGGCAAAACAACGACGCGAGTGTCAAGCCCC
>JBBQSE010000597.1:0-4554 GCA_038214195.1 Planctomycetales bacterium | reverse complement strand
CCTCGCGTCGCGGGCACCACGCAATAGGTGCAGAACTTGTCGCAGCCGATCATGATGCGGACGAATGCCTGAAACGGCGTCGGTCGCATTTCCGGATCACGCAGAGGGTCGTAGCTTTGGAAGCTGTCCGAGACTTCTGACCGCGATCCGTCCCGGCGACCAAGGCTTACGGCCTTCGTGTGAACGCGGTTTGCCGATTCGCGTGTCTCACGAATCAGGCGCGGGATTTCCGCCAGTTGCCCGGTTCCGACAACGATGTCCACGTACGGTGCCTTCTGAAAGATCAGATCCTGATCCTTCTGCGCCATACATCCCATCACGCCGATCACCTTGGCGGGCCGATTGCGCTTGCTGAATTTCAGCCGTCCCAGCGCGCTGTAGATTTTGTGCTCGGCGTGTTCCCGGACGCTGCACGTGTTGAACAGCACCGTGTCGGCGTCCTTGGGATCGTCCGTCAGCTGATAACCGTCCTTGCGAAGCGCGGCGACGACCAGTTCGCTGTCCAGCATGTTCATCTGGCAGCCGACGGTTTCGATGTAGACGCGACCGTTGTGGGAGGTTGTTTCTGAGGTCATGATGTGCCAGCGGGCTGCAATGTTTCAGCAGCCCGTTTGAGATTTGAAATCTGAAGTCATACAGTGGGCAAATTACACCTGAACGCGTTCAATATATGCGCCGGACTCGGTATCAATTTTGACGGTGTCGCCTTCCTTAATGAACGCCGGCACTTGAATTTCCGCACCAGTTTCGACAGTTGCTGGCTTGGTGACGTTATTCGCGGTATTTCCCCGCGCTGCCGGTTCTGTGTATGTGACTTTCAGCAGCACCTGTTGCGGTGGAGTCATGCTGATGAGCCGGCCGTTCCAGAACAGTAGTCCAACGATAGCGCCTTCCATGAGCCAGCGCATCTCATCCTGAACTGCGGATGCGGCAAGGCTGTGCTGCTCGTGGTCGCTTTTGTCGATGAAAACGTAGCTGTCGCCGTCGCGATACGAGTATTCGCCATCAACGCGCTGGACGTCAGTTGAATCGAGCGAGTCGCCGCTGCGGTAGGTCTTTTCGAACAAAGAGCCTGTCAGCAGGTTTCGCAATTTTGTGCGGTACAGAGCCTGCCCTTTGCCCGGCTTCACGAAAAAGCATTCAAGCATCTCGTATGGCTGATTGTCGATTTCAACCTTAACTCCTTTTTTGAATTCTCCGGCGGGAATGCTGCCCATTGAAGTTACTTCTCGAAGTCTGTTATCTTGTGAGGAATTCATTCGGCATTGAGCCGACCGAAGGCGAACTGCCACGATGTGCGGCCCATGAGAACGCCAATACCGTGCAAAACTTAGCAAAATCCACAGCCAGAGTGAATCCAGATGTCCTTCGTTCCTGACGCCTTCCTCGCAAATAGCGAGCAGCCCAGTGTCGCAGACTCTCTACAAACCACCAGCTGGCAACGAGAATTGGCCAACGCAGTTCGTACTGTTGAAGACCTGTTGCGCCGTCTGGGCCTGAATCCTGATGATTCAGCAACACAGGAAAAGCTGCATTCTGCGGGAATTGGGCCTGCCGATGCAGACACCCTCCGCCGCTTTCCGGTTCTCGTGCCGGAGAATTTTTTGAGACGCATGCAACCGGGTGACATGCATGATCCACTGCTGCTTCAGGTCTTGCCGCAGTTTGCGGAAGGACTGGATGTGTCAGGATTTGTTCCTGACGCAGTCGGCGATCTGGATGCGCGACGAACTGCGGGAGTCCTTCAGAAGTATGCAGGTCGGGTGCTGCTCATTGCGACCAGCGCCTGCGCCATTCATTGCAGGTACTGTTTTCGGCGAGACTATCCGTACGCCGAAGAACCTCGTCGTCTGGCTGACTGGCAACCGGCATTGGACGTCATCGCGTCCGACACCTCAATCACAGAAGTCATTTTCAGTGGCGGTGATCCGCTCATGCTGAATGACGCTCGTCTGCTCGCGCTGTGCTCGGCGATCGACAGTATTCCGCATGTGGAACGCATCCGATTTCATACGCGACTTCCCATCGTACTGCCGTCCCGAGTGACACCGGATCTGCTTTCATTACTGACGGAGCTGCGGACTCAGCCGATCATAGTTGTCCATGCCAATCACGCCAGTGAACTTGTCGGCGACTGTGCTTTGGCATTGAAGAAACTGGTCCGCGCGGGCATGCCAGTGCTGAATCAGGCCGTGCTGCTGGCGGGCGTAAATGACAGCATCGAGGCACTGGAAGCTTTGTGTCGCCGACTGATCAATCTGGGCGTCATGCCCTATTATCTGCATCAGCTGGATCGCGTATCGGGGACAGCCCACTTCGAAGTGGATCACGAACAGGGGCGACGGCTGATCGATCAGCTTGCGGCAAGGCTGCCGGGATACGCGGTGCCGCGTTTTGTTCAGGAAATTCCCGGCGAATCCAGCAAAACGCCGCTAAGATGATCGCTCGACGATCTTGGGTTGCTGATCGCTCCGTCGCTGGCGGTTGCAACCCGAAATTATACTTCACGCGGTGTGGATTGATGTCCTTGTTCCGAGGCTCCAGCCTCGGAACACACTGCCCCCGAGGCTCCTGCCTCGCGAGATTGTCGCTGGAGGCAGGAGCCTCCAGTGCAGTGCGTTCCAGGGCTGGAGCCCCGGAACGAGAATTGACAGCCTCATTCCAAGCCGCGTGGAGTATATGACGGCACGGGCCGTTTGTGTGTCATCGAATTTCGTGGAACTTCATGTCAGGGCTTGACGGAAGGCGACTTTTGCCAAGTATAGTGTATGTGGCGTTTGCTATTTCCTGACCGTTTGAGTTTGATTCCAGTCCTCCGGCAGCCTTGTCGGATTCTGGTTGTCTGTCTGCCTGGGAGCTTGCCATGTCGTTGTTTCTCGATTTTTCGAAACTCGCGCGGTCCGTTGCGGTACTGATGGTGCCTGGCGTCATCACCGGCGTCTGCCACGTTCAGGCCGCTGCCCAGCAAGCTGGAGATTCGACCGTCCGTGAGGAAGTCCTCGCCGCATCGGACGGCTGGCCGATTCACGCAACGTACTACGAATCCGCAGCAGGAAAAGAATCACCGGTGGTGATCCTGTTGGCGGGTGCCGAAGGGCCTGACAGGAAGGACGCTCGAAATCGCCGGGTCTGGCAAGCCACAGCTGTCGCCCTGCAAAAAGGTGGTTATGCGGTCATCGCCGTGGATTTAAGGAAACATGGAGACAGCATTCCCGAAGGTGTCGAAGCCGATTCGCCGATCCTCAAGATGGGGCTTACCGACTACCCGATCATGGCGTCATCGGACATGGAGGCGGTTAATGATTTTCTGCTTAACCAGCATGAACAGGAAAAACTGAATATCCGCAAGATGGGGATCGTCGCTGTTGGCTCCAGCGCCATGGTCGCCGCGACATTCGCGGTTGAGGACTGGGCCAAAAAACCGTATCCCGACGCGCCAACCCTTGCAGACCGGACCCCGAGGGGCCAGGACGTACGTGCTCTGATTATGTACAGTCCAAACTCTTCCGTGAAAGGTATCAGTTCAAACAATGTCCTGCGTGCGCTCAAGGCGATTCCAGTCGCGATCAATATCGTGGCTTCCAAAGACGTCAAAGACGACGCCCGCAGCGCGGACAAGATCTACAAAGCTGTTGAACTTCGGGATGAGCAGTACAAAGACACGCGAAAACAGACCGTGGCTGGTGGCGAAATTACGGCGGAAGGATTTCTTGAAGGCCGTTTCGCGGAGCCGACAAACACCGATATTCTGGCTTTCCTCACGAAGTATCTGAAGGAACTGGATGCGCCGTGGGCCTCGCGCAAGAGTCGACTCGAATAGATCTCGATGCGAATGTGCGCTGTCTTCAGTTGCCTTTTTTGATTCAGGGATACATGGATGTTCGGATTCGAATTGCGTGTGTTCACGTTTTGTCTGGCCTTGCTTAGGACGCGTGCAAAAACAGTTTCCGTACGACGGACTGCAAGTCCATCGTACAAATCGGGATGTTGTTTTTGTACGCGTCCTTACGTTGATGCCCTGCCTGCCGGACAAGGCGGCGGCTCAGGCCAAGTCAATTCTCCTTGAGAATCCCATTGTCGTATTCTACTGACGAGATTCGAAAGTTGATTGATCGCGCCAAAGAGATCGCCAACCGCATGGAACTGAAGGTCGTGCTGTGGATCTCAGACAAAGAGGACGCCTTTGTGAAGTGCGTTGCAGACGGGTTTTCCGACGTTCCGCATCGTTTCTGCGTGAACCACTTCTTTCGCGATCTGGCCAAGCCAGTGCTGGGCCTCGACAGCACGGCGAAGAAGAAAAAAAGACAATCATGGCGGCCCCAGCAGCCCGCCGGGGATTCGAATGGTCGATGCATTGGCGGATGTGCAGGAGTCCTTAACACGGATTGTGGCTTCCGGAAAATGTGGTCCCGCGTTCTCGTTGCTGGATCGACTCAAAGGCTTCATCGATCGCGGCGTGGCGAAGCAGCAGGATACTTTTGCCAGCGTGCGAGGTTACACAGCTCAGGTGCGTGAAGTGGTGGAGATCCTGACGGTGGAAGACGGCTCATCACT
>JBBQSE010000596.1:0-4570 GCA_038214195.1 Planctomycetales bacterium | reverse complement strand
CGGTCGGCGATACGGCGTGCCGATTCGGGCCAGCAACATAACATTGAACGATCTGGCGCCGAACAATCTTATCCGTCACATTTTCATTCCGTGCATCATCTTCATTTCTCCCGGCTCGTATGTCGCGGGATTTCCGAAGCGTCGGACGATCTCGTGAAATACTTCGCCCTTTGCAATGTCGTCGTCGGTTTCGATCGGCACCTGCTCGCTCATTGGCATCAATATAAAAAAGGCATCCGCCTGTTCCGATCCCAGATCATTGTAAGAAAGGTTTCCAGTGTGCCGTTGGCCGATTCGACAGGCTAGAAGCCTATCTGACGTTTATTTCATCTGGCACGTCGTTAGCTCGAGACCTTGCCACGATAGTGGCGGCTGTCACCAGCACGTCGCGTGCCTTAGGACGGTGACTTTGCCAACCGCCGCAGTTTTGACACAATCATTTAGTTGGGACGCGAATATCAGATCGCGTTCAGCGGAGCATTGATCAAACGTGACTGCTTTTGCCGCTCATTGTTTCCTCGAAGGATATCCATGAATCTGCTGCGTTATTTTCCGCTGGTGTTCGTCATTGTGATCAGTCTCGTCGCGGTTGTCTTGTCCTTCTTTTTCTCACTGCAATGGCTCTGGCTGGCGATCCCGTTTGGCTTGCTCTCCACCTTGGGATTTCAGAATTTATTCTTTTCGACCAATAACGTCTTGCGAGTCTACCCACTGTTGGGATATGGCCGCTTCATTTCTGAGGAGATTCGACCCGAACTGCACCAGTACTTTGTTGAAAGCGATGAAGACGGGACACCGTTTAACCGCAATGACAGACAGTTGGTTTACGAGCGTGCCGAGAAAGAGCATCAGGAAAAATCTTTTGGGACTCAGTTGGATGTCTACCAGGCCGGCTACGAATGGCTCAATCATTCGATCGCACCAAAAGACGTAAATGAAGATCAGTTCCGCGTGCAGGTCGGTGGTGACGCCTGCAAACATCCTTATGCAATGGCGCTGCTGAACGTTTCCTCGATGAGCTTTGGATCGCTCAGTGCAAACGCAATCTTAGCCCTCAACGGTGGCGCGAAATTGGGCGACTTCGCCCACGCGACAGGCGAAGGTGGGCTCAGTAAATACCATCTCCAGCCCGGCGGTGATGTGATTTGGGAAATTGGCACCGCCTATTTCGGCTGCCGCAATAAAGATGGAAAGTTTGACCCGCAGCAGTTCCAAAAAAAGGCAGTCCATTCAAACGTTAAATGTGTGACGATCAAATTATCTCAAGGTGCCAAGCCAGGCTTAGGCGGCGTGATGCCAGCGGCCAAGATGACCGAAGAAATTGCCGATGTGCGTGGTGTCCCGGCGCATCAGAAATGCGTCTCACCACCGGGTCACAGCGAATTCAATACACCGATTGGACTGCTGCAATTTGTCCAGCGTTTGCGAGAACTGTGCGACGCTAAGCCGGTGGGTTTCAAATTGTGCGTCGGTAAACGCAACGAGTTTTTGGGGATTTGCAAGGCAATGTTGGAAAGCGGAATCCTGCCCGACTACATCATCGTCGATGGTGGCGAAGGTGGCACCGGCGCGGCACCGCTGGAGTTTGAAGATCACGTCGGATTTCCGCTGACCGAAGGTTTGCACTTCGTTCATCAGTCGCTCGTCGCGGTCGGATTGCGCGACCGCATCAAGATCGGTTGCAGCGGAAAAATCAGTTCGGCGTTCGAGATGGCTCGCCGCATGATCCAGGGTGCCGACTATTGCAACGCGGCCCGCGCGATGATGTTCTCGCTGGGATGCATTCAAGCTCAGCGCTGCGAAACGAATCGCTGCCCAACGGGAATCACCACGCAGGACCCAACACGCACGCGTGGTTTGGTTCCCGAAGTAAAAAAACATCGAGTACGTAATTTTCAGCACTCGACGGTCATGGAGTTCAATCGCTTGATCGCGTCGATGGGACTCGACTCACCAGCGGATCTGACGCCGGATATGTTGATGCGTCGAATCAATGCGACCACGATCAGTCACTACGGCGACATCTTTTATCAGGCCGTGCCGAACGAGTTGGTCAACGGATCGACCGATCTGTTCTGGGGCACTGACTGGCAAACTGCTCGTAGCAATCAATTCAACTCGCCTTCCCTCTCCACTCATTGAAAGTTTCAACTCGATGTCAAAAAACATATCCGAACAACTGCTTGATATTCTCGTGGACGCCGGCGTTCGGCAAGTTTTCGGTGTGATCGGCGACGCGCTGAATCACTTCGCCAGTGCGATCCATCATAATGACAAGGTCGAGTGGATCGCGACGCGGCATGAGGGAAATGCCAGCTATGCGGCCTTTGCGCAAGCCGAATTGAGCGGCGAGCTTGCCGTCTGCGCGGGCACCGTTGGCCCGGGGGCACTGCACCTCATCAACGGGCTCTATAACGCCAAGCGAGAACGTTGTCCCGTGCTCGCGGTGACCGGACAAGTCCCTATGTCGCAATTGGGAACCAACTTTCATCAAGAAGCCGACCTGACAAAAATCTTCGACGATGTGTGCGCGTTTCAAGCCGTGATTCGTTCGCCCGAGGAAGCGCCGCGTTTGATTCAAAAGGCAATCAAGGTTGCCATTGACGAGCGGACGGTCTGTCGAGTCGAGCTGCCCGGAGACTTGGCGGGTATGGCCAGCGCGGGTCAAGAATTTGTCCATCCGATGATTCGGTCGCAAGCAACGCTAATGCCGTCGGATGAACAGATTCGACAATTCGCCGAGCTGATTCGTGAGTATCGCGGTAAACGAATCGCCATCCTCGCCGGTGCCGGTTGCCGAGACGCTCGCGCAGAAGTCGTGCAACTTGCCGAAATGCTGCGAGCACCCATTACTCATTCGCTCCGCGCTTGTGATATCTTCGACCACGACTGCCCGCATGTCGTCGGATTGACGGGGTTGATCGGCAATCCGTCAGGCTACCATGCCGTCGTGAGTGCTGACTTGCTGCTGATGCTGGGCACCGATTTTCCTTACACCGCATATTTGCCGCATGGCACGAAAACGGTTCAAGTCGATACGCGGTTGCCGAATATTGGCAACCGCATCGCCGTGGACCTGGGTATTCACGCCGACATCAAGCCGACGCTCCAGAAACTCTTGCCGCTCGTCGAGCCAACGGAATCGTCCAAGTTCCACGACAAGCTGGTCAGCAGCTTTCAGCACTGGCGTGAGAAAATGAAAGAGACGGCTGATGCGTCGCGAGATCACGAACCGCTGCACCCGCAGATCTTTGCGCGGTTGATCGATGAAACCGCCAGCGACGATGCGATCTTCGTGGTCGATACGGGAACGGCAACGATCTGGGCGGCGCGACATATTTCGTTCAACGGCAAGCGCCGCATGATCGGTTCGTTCAATCATGGCTCGATGGCGGTGGGAGTTCCGGCAGCGTTAGGTGCTCAGTTGCTGTACCCAGATCGCGAAGTCTGGGCAATCGTGGGCGATGGCGCTTTCTCGATGGCGATGCAGGATTGGATCACGATCTGCAATCGAAAATTGCCCATTAAGATGTTGGTGTTGCACAATAGCAGCCTGGGCTTGGTCAAGCTGGAAATGGAGGTCGATGGCATCGTGCCTGAGCAAGATGTTTTGGAAGTCGATCTGCCCGACATGGCGGCATACTCGCAATGGTGCGGCGGTGATGGCGTTCGCGTTGAACATGCCGTCGATGCCGCCACTGCCGTCGTCGCGGCGAAGCAAGCCAAACGGCCGTTTTTAATCGATGCCGTCGTCAGCAGCGGCGAGTTGTCGATGCCGCCCAGCATTGGCGTCGATCAGCTCGTCGGCATGGGCACGAGCAAGCTCAAGCAAGTGATGATGGCAGTCAGTGGTGACGCGCAGCAATGGGACAATATCAAGGAAGAGCTGGCTGCTTACTTTGACAGCTAATTGGACCGCACCACTCTTGATACTCGATACTCGATACTCGTTTACTGCGTTGAGTACTTCCAGACGCTGATGCTGCAACTCCACGTTGGCTTTCCGAAAGGCGGGTAGATTGGCTTGACCCTGATTGAACAGTTCGCGCGAAGTGACCGCACCATCCTCAGCCGTTTTGAGCAATTCATTTTGCAAGGTCACTCGTTCCATAGCCGCCAACGCCATGTAGAAGTGGCGTTGAACGTCATTGCTGACGCGATACTGTTGAGCAATGGCGAGATGCTCAGCGACGTGCGCCCGTTGCCGATACTTCAGACGAATGAGATACTCTCTCGGTTGGTCATGATCAGACTGCACACGAGCTTGAACTTGAGCCGATGCGCCGTCATGCAGCGATGTAGCGATGCATCGACGGACATCGCCGTTTCCCACACTTTCAATAGCCCCATTTTCTCAATCGTTGATCGCCGCATGGCCATCGTTCCTGCCCACGGAGTTCCCTGACTCCACATGCCTCGCAGAAATCCGGATTTCCCGACGCAAACGCTGATCCGCCCCTTTAGGGTGCGGAATGTCGCTGCTCGTGCGATGGAGTCAGAAATTCTCAAATTGGAAGTTCTGCTGCGTGAGTTCGAGTTCAGTGTCTGCAACGAGTTCGCAGTGGCACAA
>JBBQSE010000595.1:0-4602 GCA_038214195.1 Planctomycetales bacterium | reverse complement strand
TGACCCGAGCGTTCGCGATATGGGTTTGCTGGAGTCCGCTATTGCTCAGCCTTTCGCGACCTTTGGTAACTCTTTTCTGCATGACTTTCCTTTCGGAATGGCTGCGGCGTACCTTTACCATATCGTGCAGAATCATCTTTTTGTCGATGGCAACAAGCGAACGGGAGCCGTTGCCGCGTTGTTATTTCTTGAACTGAACCATGTTGCAATCAACGCACCATCGGGCTCGTTATACGAACTCACTATCGCTGTGGCGAAAAGGATCAGTAACAGGAGACAGCTTCGCATGGTCCGGTCGGGGTTCATAAAAAGTCGTATTATGTTTTACGAAATTCGTAAGAATTCAGACGTCCATCGCCCCCTCGAATTCTGACGAATCCGGCTACTTGCGTGTGACAGCATTCGCGAGGTTTGCCGAAACATCCAAAACGTGGCCGGTCTGCTCCTCATTGCCGGCACTGTCCGTCGCCACCGCAGTCAATTGACCGGCCGTTGAGGTCGGCATTTCAATTGTCCATTGCACCACACCGGCGCCGAGCGGTGTCATCCTGGCATCCTGTCCGTTCACACGAATGCCCGTGATGGCACCGTTGTCGTGTGAGATTCCCTGAATGACCGTCGAGTCGCCCTGCGAACGCACTGATGAAATGATCGTCGCCGGAGGCATGTCATCAATTGGGTCAAGCAACTGCGGCCATGGCACGTCACTGACTTCCGTGACGCGTGATTCATTGCTGGTCAGGCCTGGTTCCTCGCGGTACGTGTGACCGTCTGTCATCAGGTCCCTGGCGGCAGTGCTGACAACCATTGCGTGGCGTCCCGGACTGAAATAGTCGTGAATGTAAATTGGAACGCCGTTTGTGATCGGCGGAACACGCGTTCCCACGCCGCGATTGACCAGCGGCCAGCGATCCCTGAACTGATCCGGTCGGTGAACGACGACATTGCGAAGATGGGTTGCAGCCGAGCCGCTGATGTTGACGTCACTGATCTGGATCAGCGGCGTCGTGTTGTTGCCGTATCCGCTGGTAAATGTCAGACCATCCACCGTGATACTTCCCGTCTGAGCACTGGCATCGTCCATGCCGCGATTGAACGGCTCTGAACCGACGTTGGAGATACTCAGGTTGCGATACACCTGGTTTTCGAACGCCGGACGATAGATTCCGTAAGTCGCGTCGTGAATTCGCACATTGTCCAGCAGCATTGCGGGGCTGTGCGGGCGAAACGCATAATGCGAACCCCAAATCGCCAGGTTACGAATCACGTGAGGATGTCGGGTGTCGGGGCCTGTCCAGTCGACGCGTTTGATTTCCGCCAGCATGCGTTCGTCGTCGATTGGCGTGTCCGGCTGGTCATTGCCATTCGCCGCGACCACCATTCCGTAGAATCCCTCCGAATGCGCTTCGTTGTCTTCGAATCGCCAGATCGGAATGGTGCGAACATCGACCATCTTTTCACTGCCATCCGGCTGACGAATCGCCAGCGTGGGATCAAAGTTACTCCGCTTCTGCATATCGTAACGATAGCCGTATTCGTCGTTCTCCGTGGTCACGTTGCGCGTGATTGTGTTCAGACCATTCGCCCACCAGAAACCGGCTCCTTCGTTCGGGTCAAACGACAGCACCTGTTTTGGCAGACTTTTTCCCAGGCAGGCTTGCACGGCGAGATTGCGATCCAGCAGGTTGAACACCTCGGTGCCGTCCTCCAGGAAATAACCGTGGCCGACGCTGCGGTAACCGACGCAGTCCTGAACTATCAGATACTGCGTGCCGTGAATTGTGACCCAGCGATTGTGCGAATCCACCACTGCGACGCCCTTCACAGCACTGCCGCGCATCGAATCGCCGACGAGATGAAAGTGAATCGGATATCGCCCCAGCACACCTTCCTTGCCAAGATGAGCGAAGCGAGCGTAACTGATGCCGCCTTTGCTGAATTTGTGATAAACCGTGTGCCCTCGCACGCCCGCCGGATCGGCGCTTTCGACGATGACGTTCCGCGACAGATTGGCGACTTCACCGCGAAATTCACCGCTGCCGGAATGATCAAAAGTCAGCGGCCGATCCAGCGTGATCGCAGCACCGTCGATCGCTGTGATCTTTCGTTCTTCAGATCGCGGCACTTTCGCTCGGGCCGCACCAGCGCGAAATGTTCCCGATCCGTCGGCTCGCGATGTCGCCGTGACAAGCACCTCATCGCCGACGCGCCAATCGATCATTGCTTCAGACAGAGTGACTTTCGCATCGCCTTTCGCCGCATCCGCGCCCAGCTTTATCCAGGTCCGCGCCATCGGGCTGCCGTGGAGTTCCATTCGCCCCGAACAACACGCGATCGCGGGAGCTTCGTTGGGATCCATGCCCTCAAGGTGATGCAGCCGAATGCGGGCCGTGTGTTTGGCCGGAATCGGGTTCTCCGCTGTGCCCACAATCAAAGAAGGCCACTTCTCCGCTGCCGTCGTCGGTCCCGACTTCGCGCCTTCAAATTCACACGCGAACCCGTGCTCGGAACATTCGTCATCATGTTGAATCGTGAGGAGACCGACGTTGAGTTCCGTGTCCCGATCAAGCGCGAACTTCAATGTTCCCACCACCTGCACGAGTCGAATCACATCCTTCTGCTGCACGTCAAACTCAACCGTCGTCAAGGAACTGATCAGCACGCGATCGCCCTGCTTCGGCAATCGATTCGGTGCCCAAGTCGCAGGATCTGACCAGCGGCCATTTTGCGTGGAACTGATGGAGAATTCGACATGTTTTGCATGATCGTGCTGAGCATGCAAAGACCGAGCCAGCGGGCCGACGACTACGGTCAGCAACACTATTGGCAACAACGCGACAGCAAATCTTGGCAGGGACATTGGCGGGAATCCCAGAATAACGAGGAAGGAAAACAGAGGCGGAGATCGACAGTGTAGACAACCCGGCTCGCAAATTGAATTGAGTAACGATCTGTCAGAACAAGCTGCTCGCGTCCCGCGATTCTTTGCCCCAAAATTAATTCCATCCAGCCTTTACTGAGATTGCTGTCGAGCTATTTGTGCTGCCATCGATCTTTCTGTTCCAGCACCGATGACGGACCAGTTCCATCCAGCCATGCGCGGGCCGCTGCATCGTCACGCAGCGAGGTATCCCAGAATGCCGTGCTGATTGCCAGGATCGCTCGATGGTGGTTAGGATTCCGCTTCGATTTTGTGGCGGGCAAATCGTGATCACTGAACGCTTCATGTTCGCCACCTTCGAACACCAGTTCGTACTTTCCGCCTGCAGGCAAAGCCGGATAAACGGCCAGCCGCGATTCCACCGTCGCGTCACCGACAGCCGCAGTGTCTTTGGTGCCTGTCATCAGCAGCCAGGGAATCGAGACCTCGCCAAACAGTTGCTGCGGATCCCCGCCGCTTTTTGGACTATTGGGGCTCATGGCAATCGCCGCTTTAATCCGTTTGTCGGTAAACGTCGCATCTCCACGAGCCGTTCGTTGACCACTTACCCCCTGAGTCGTGACCGCTCCAAACGAATGTCCGGACATGCCGATCCGTTTCAGGTCCATCCGTCCCATCAGAAGCGAATCGCTAAGCTGGTTCCATCGTTCCAACTGGTCAATGACTGCAGGAATATCCTTCAGCCGGAGCACCGTGTTCTGAAGGCTCGCGGCCTGCTTCAAATTGGACATTCGCTGCAGCAGGGGAACATCCTTCCAGACCGCTTCATCGCTGCCCGCATGCTGCAGAAACACGACGACGTAACCACGCGCCGACCAGTGCCGACCCAGGTACGGATTCCCTTCCCGCGAACCTCCGAGTCCATGACTAAAAAGCACTACCGGAGCGGGCGACTGATCTGCTGGCAGATAGATCCGCAACGGGATCTCACGGTTCCGCAGCGTATCTTTGACGACAAGATCAACGGGCTCCGGATTCGCCGCCTTAGTAATTGACAGTGGATCATAGGTTGCTTCGTCTGCAATCGCGTAGCCGCAGCATGTCGTCGCGAGTACTGCAAGCAGCGGGATGATGTGAAGATTCATTTTGGGTTTGCCTTGTCTTCGCTTTGGATGTCCACCGATGGTTCGCCGACTGTGTCAAATGTACTGCGGTAGTAGCTCAATTTGCATCACCCAGAGCATTCAGCCATCCGATAGTATCGTGCCCCACACCAGGAAGCACGGAGAATGAGTGCGTAATGCTAAACTCATCCAGCCGTTTGGAGAACTTCATGTCTGATTTCTGAAAGCGGTGGCGATTCGTTTGGCCGGTTACGCGAGCAACCGTGTGTGAATCTCCCAATGGCGGTTAAGGACGCCGAGATGTTTTTTCTGAGCGGTCAGCCGCTTGCGAACTGCTCAATCGGTTCAGGCTCAAGAGTCATCCCTTTGGGCGCATGCAAAAGTTGAAACTGGGTTAGAAACGAATGCGTGGACTATGAAAAGGTTGGGATCTGTGTAAGTGGGTAACGGCTCGGCGGGCTGCCCAAAAGCTACAGCCAAAATGCGGCATAAGGCGAGCGGCAGGAAAGGATTTACCATCGGCGAGTCATTGGGCCGAGCGGACCCGTGCGACTGAACCACGCCAAAGGAAGCAGATCTGAGGACAGATCTGCCTAC
>JBBQSE010000594.1:0-4614 GCA_038214195.1 Planctomycetales bacterium | reverse complement strand
CTTGTCTCTCGCATCCATGCCCGGACGCTAACAAATTTTCGTTATCTGACCCAAGTCCAATTTGACCCCGTGAACGGTTACGAATTTTCTTTCCAGTGTGTTCCTGAGTATCCAACGCCCGTTTCAGACGGGAGATCTGCTGGATGTTGCTGGCACGCTGGGATATATTGAACGAGTCACCTCACGAAACACCGTCTTAATGACGCTGGATGGGAACATGGTGCAGATCCCCAATGCAACGGTTTACAAAAGCATACTTCGAAACTTCAGCAGTAATCCCAATCGTCGCGAAGATTTCGTCGTTGGCATAGGCTACGAAAACATGGTCCCGAAGGCTCAGGAGGTGGCCCTCAGAGTGCTCACCGAACATCCGGCTGTTCTGCAGGATCCTGAACCTTGGGTCCTGGTAGACAGTTTTGGAAAAGCGACAGTCGATCTCCGTGTCTATTTCTGGCTCGATGGCAGCAAGCACAGTTGGCTCAAGGTTAAGTCTTCCGTGACGCGTCTCGTGAAACATGCGTTTCAGGAGAATGGAATTTCGATCCCTGATGAAGCACGGGAAATCATCTTTCCGCAGGGGCTGGATATTCGCACAATCCGACCACATGAGCCGATCGACGTGCATGAAGCGGCCCTGACGCCGTCGCCCGTGCCACCTCAAGCAGTGAGGGCGGCAATCGCAACCGCTTCGGAAGGAGGACTCCAGAGCGAAGCGGAAAAGATCGAAGAACAGGCTCTGCAATCCCGTTCAGCCGATGAAGCCAGCCTGCTCAACCGGACAGGAACCGACATTGAGCATCCTTGAATTGACCTGCCTGCTGTTCTTCTGACTTCAGGCCGCCTGCTTCGAAATCTACAATAAACTGATTCTGAATCCCCAAATCCCCGTAATAAGTACCATTCCCGTATGAACGTCCTCGTTGCAGATATCGGTGGCACACATGTCAAAATTGAAGCGACAACAGGAAATAATGAGCGGCGAGCGTTTGCATCGGGACGCAAGCTGACTGCACAGAAGGCAGTGGATGGCATTAAGCAGTTGGCTGCTGACTGGAAATATGATGCGGTATCCATCGGCATCCCGGCTCCCGTGATCAATGGGCGAATCCTGCATGAACCGCACAACCTGGGCAGTGGCTGGGTCGGCTTTGATTTCAAGGCCGCCTTCGGCTACCCCGTTAAAATCATCAACGATGCCGCGATGCAGGCTTTGGGAAGTTATCACGGGAGATCGATGCTCTTCCTGGGACTCGGCACAGGACTTGGATCAGCGATGATTGTCGATGGTGTCATCGTGCCGATGGAACTCGCTCACCTGCCGTATAAAAAGAAGACGTTCGAAGATTATGTTGGTATCGCGGGACTGACCCGACTGGGTAAGAAGAAATGGCGAAAGGCAGTCTTCGATGTCGTGCAACGCCTGCGAGCCGCACTTGAACCAGACTACGTTACGATTGGAGGCGGCAATGCAGAACTCCTGGACAGCGTGCCGGATGGCGTGGAAACCTGCCCAAACGACAATGCCTTTGTCGGTGGCTTTCGCCTGTGGGAAGTCAGTTGAACCAGGAAGGTACTTCGCGAACGACATGTCAGGTCGTTCAATGGATCGTGGAACATACTGCGCCATGCGAGACACGCAATTGCCGTTTTTCGGAAAGGGGCGGTGGTGTTTCTCGTGGAGCATGGACATGAACAGCCGAACTACGAAACTTTAGAATCAGAACCTCAACAACTTCGACAGTTCGTCAGGATCATTGAAGATGTGATGACCGGAAATGGTCCGGGTATCATCCAGCTTGGGTTGCTTCTGCTGATCGCCACGCCCGTTGCACGTGTCGTGCTGGCCGCATATGCTTTCCCTGGACAACGAGATTTTCTGTACGTCGCAGTACGTGAGATTGTCCTCGCGACTTTGACCATCAGCCTGCCAGGAATTACTCCATGACCGAACAACATCCGGAAGCCGAGATTCTGCCAGCCAATCCCTGTGTCATGGTGATTTTTGGGGCCAGTGGCGACCTGACCAAACGCCTGCTCATGCCGGCGCTGTACAATCTTGCCTCCAGCCAGCTTCTGCCGGAAACCTTTGCGGTGATTGGCGTCGCGATTGACGCTCTGGATACCGACGGGTTTCGAACGCAGTTGAAACAAGGCGTGCAGGAAACAGCGCGAGGAGAAATTGACTCTGCCCTCTGGGACAAAGCTTTCAGCCAGCGACTGCACTATCTGCCCGGCGAATTTGAAAATCCAGAGACGTATCAGCGACTCAAGACGCTGCTGGAAGAAATTGATCGAGACCAGAAAACGTCCGGCAATGTTTTGTTCTATCTCGCGGTCCCGCCATCATTCTTCGGGAAGATTATTCAGCAGCTTGCCGCCGCCGGACTGACGAAACAGGAAAGCGACGCACACAAAGGTGATGGCTGGCGTCGCGTTGTTATTGAAAAACCGTTCGGTCATGATCTCGAATCCGCTCAAGCGCTGAACCGTGATATTAAATCAGTTCTCGCTGAGAACCAGATTTACCGTATGGATCATTATCTCGGCAAAGAGACCGTTCAGAATATCCTGGTGTTCCGTTTTGCGAACGGGATTTTCGAGCCTGTGTGGAATCGTCGATACATCGATCACGTGCAGATCACGGTCGCCGAAACTGTCGGCGTCGAACATCGTGGCGGATATTACGATCACGCTGGCGCGATGCGGGACATGGTTCCCAATCACATCTTCCAACTGCTGGCACTGGTCGGAATGGAGTCGCCGGGGTCATTCGAAGCGGATGCTGTTCGCGACGAAAAGGTCAAACTGCTGCGGGCGATTCGGCCACTGGACGAACAAGACGTGCTGACGGAAGCCGTGCGAGGCCAGTATGCGGCTGGCGAAGTGGAAGGAAATCACGTCGTTGGTTATCGCGAGTCACCCAACGTCGCACCGGACTCCCGCACAGAGACTTACGCGGCTTTCAAGCTGTCGATCGATAACTGGCGTTGGGCTGGCGTGCCGTTTTACATGCGCACCGGCAAGTGTCTGCCGCAGAGAATTTCGGAAGTTGTGATCAAGTTTAAGCAGGCTCCTTTTCTGCCGTTCCGTCACACAGCCGTGAAGCACATGCAGCCCAACATGCTGATGATTCGTATTCAGCCCGATGAAGGCATCTCACTTTCATTCGAGGCCAAGAAACCGGGAATTGCGGTGGCCACAGCTTCGGTGAAAATGGATTTCAGTTACGCCGAACATTTCGGCCCGAACACCTTCGTGGGGTATGAAACTCTGCTGTACGACTGCATGATCGGCGACCAGACGTTGTTTCAGCGGGCCGATTTTGTGGAAGCAGGCTGGCAGGCTATTACGCCGATCCTCGACGTCTGGGGCAACCTGCCTGCTCGCAAATTTCCAAATTACGCCGCCGGCGCATGGGGCCCAACGGAAGCCGACGAACTCCTGCACCGCGACGGCCGCCATTGGCATCGACTGTAGCACGACCTGTCCCAGGTTGTGAACCCCACAACACTGCTACAACAATCAACGTAGCTCATGAGCGCACTTACGTCCGACTACTCGTGAGCAAAAACTTTCCAGTGTGGTTCCGCGATTCCCGTCGATTGTCTCTGGTGCCAGAGATAGATTTCCGTTTGACTCAATACAGCGGTACCACGGACGCCGTGTCGAGGAACAACATTTGCTGGCCTCAGGATACTGTCCAACAACGTGTACGCTGGTTAGACTCGACACGCAATGTCGTTCCATGTTTCATAAAACCGAGCCTTGCTGATGACGCAGCTCTTTTCGAAATCTGCTGATACAACATTGCGAGTGCTGCTGATTGGTGGCACCATCGGGACAGTCGTGGTGTTCGGAGCCATTTTTACAATGGTTCGATCGGCGGATTTTACCAGCCAGAATGTCACCATCGAACAAAACGTGCCGTTCAGTCATCATCATCATGTCAATGATATTGGAATCGACTGCCGGTATTGTCATCAATCTGTAGAGACCTCAGCGGTCGCAGGTGTTCCACCGACTCAGGTGTGCATGAACTGCCATCGGGAACTCTGGAAGCAGAGTGACATGCTGGCTCCTGTGCGCGCGAGTTGGAACGACGATCAGCCGCTGGTTTGGAATCGCGTCCATGACCTGCCCGATTATGTGTATTTCAACCACAGCATCCATCTCCATAAAGGGATCGGCTGTTATGAATGCCACGGCAGGATTGGTGAAATGCCCCTGACACGGCAAGCCGCGCCATTGACGATGCAGTGGTGTCTGGAGTGTCATCGCAATCCGGAGCCACATGTGCGGCCTCGATCGCTGGTGTTTCAGCCGAAGCCGCTGGAAGAGTTGACGGAGACGGATGAGTTTCTGGCGGCTCTGCGAGGTAGTGGAACTCGCCAGAGTTCCGACTTACCGGTAGAAGGTCAGGGAATTCTGGCGAATTCCACTACGCAGAGTGACATCATTGCCAAACTTCGCCGACAATTGTCTGCCGATTACCACCTCGACAAACGCACCGACTGTACCACGTGTCATCGATGATGGGACCGAACACTTATGTCACGTGAATTTATTCAACTCGGAGGCACAACGCCCAAACCAAAACCGTCGCCTGATGGTCAA
>JBBQSE010000593.1:0-4617 GCA_038214195.1 Planctomycetales bacterium | reverse complement strand
GGCCCCCATGTCATGCGCCACGTCACTGAAGTTCTCACACACCCAAAACTAAAATCCCAATGGTATTCAAAAATGCCTTTTTTTGAATCTTTTTCTTGACCCAATTTAAGACCGTCGCTCATCCGGCCTGTCGGCCACCTTTCTCCCCCTTGCCAGGGGGAGAAGGGACATGGGAAATGTTGACGTTGAAAGTACCTCAGTCTGCACTGCGTGAAGTATAACGGTAACCTTCTGTGCGTCCGGGCAACGGCAAATCCTGCCGAAACTTCGTCGTTACAGGCGTTACGAGCCCTCGATTCTGCATAACCGTCAAAATCGATGCTTCAGGAACAATTGGAGCAAAGTTCAAAGTCAGGCCGCGACGATATCGACGACAGCGGACTGTGTTTTCAACATGGAACCGTTCCGTGCGCTGCTTCGAAAGAGGCGGCAACGGCGGCGAAAAGTCAGGAGGGCTTTTCGACGAATGTGCTTCGCTGCTCTGAATCTCTGAATAAGGTCCGGCTCGTATGAACCGTCCGAACCTGCTAAGTCTTGCCGCCGCCGCGGTGCTTCTCAGCATAGCTTCTTCGGAAGCCCTGGCTCAATATGCGCCGCAGTACGGTCCACCCGAGTACTGTCCACCGCAGCAATACGGCGGTCCGCCACTGCTTCAAATGCCACAGTCGCATTACCAGCCGCCAATAGTAGATCACTATGTTGCGAAGGCTCCCCCTCTGTGGGACCAGAATCGCCCGATCGAACACTTTCTGCACGAAGTCACGTCCCGCAGTTGGATGCGTCTGGAATTTATGCAGTGGTCATATCAGGACCCCGGCGGCGGCGTCATCGGATCGTCCGTGTCCGGTCTGCAGTATGTGCCGCCGAACCAAAGCCTCGAGGGGATCGACGTTCCGGTCGATATCAACAACAACCTGAACGGCGGGAACAGCGCAGGACAGACTTTGTTCCCGCAATCGAATTCGCTTGACCTGCTTGACACTCCGGGCATTCGCGGCACACTGGGTGTCGCAAT
Source organism: Planctomycetales bacterium (assembly GCA_038214195.1). Taxonomy (GTDB): domain Bacteria; phylum Planctomycetota; class Planctomycetia; order Planctomycetales; family Planctomycetaceae; genus SXXK01. The sequence continues at coordinate 3,602 of JBBQSE010000593.1, read as the reverse complement.
GAACGGCGGAGATTTAGAGCTGAGCTTCTTCGGCTTTCAGCAAAAGTCGGACATCATGTCGTTCGGAAACATTTCCGGCGCTCGCGAAATCAATGCGGCAGTCGTCGCTGCGGCAGGTGGAGCGGCGACCGGGGTTGTCGTCGATCCGACGATCGGTACAACGATCAATCCCAACTACGCAATTCCACTCTTAACAGATGGAGTCGTGACGGACGTCGCGGCGCTAAACTCACTGATATTTGACAAAACCTTTCGAGCCAAATTCTCGTCACAGTTGTGGGGAAGTGAATTGACGTTTCTGACCGATCGCTACGTCCCAGGCGAAGGCTTTGGTTTTCAATGGCTGGGCGGCATTCGCTATACGAATCTCGACGAAAACTACTATGTCCACGGAACTTACGATGGCGGTGCCGCAGTCCCGGATCGTACCACCGACATCAATTCAGCTGTGATCAACAACCTCTATGGCCCCGAAGCAGGTGCGAGATTTTCCTATGTGACCCGTTGGTTCACGCTCAGCGCCACGCCACGCGTGATGCTGGGTCTGAATGACTATACGGCCACCGTGTCGGCGAATCCTCTGGGAACCGGATGGACGAGCTACGACACCCGCAAGACTGAATTCGGCACGGTGGCACAACTGAACCTGGCCGGCGAAGTCCATCTGAACAGCAAGTTCTCGATCTATGGCGGCTACGACTTCATGTGGATTCCACGCATCAGTCGTCCGAACGAAAACATCGTCTACAGCAGTACCAACACCGCCACTGGATTCACGCCGGACATTCGCCAGAACGTAAACTTTTCCAACTTTGCCGCAAACGGATTTAGCCTCGGAGCCGTGTTTCGATATTGAAATCAGGCCACTACTGACTGCTGAGCTGGCTCGGATGAAAGCCACGCCCGAGTGGCGTCAGGTCGCGTTGAAAAACGATACGCGGAGGATTCTGAGTACCGTCGATCATCGCTTCAAGGCGCGTCGTCGGACCTCCCTGGTCAAAGTGGCCCAGAGTCTGGAAAGTGAAGATGTCTCCACCCGTCGTGATCCAGGGCCCAAGACGGCGGAATGTATTGAGATCAACGACGCCTTCACCCAGTAACCATGTTGGAGACGTTCGCGCGGACATCGCGCTGGACGCTACGCCGCTGCTTTCGACCGGGGGACGCATGGAGACAATACTGTCGGCGATCGTTTCGGTCATGTCCGGAATGGCAAGCAGCACTTCGCGTCGAGCGATATTGACGTTGATTCGTCCGTCCACGAACTCATCGTCGAGATGCGTAAAGCTGGCCTCGAAATCCGGCATTTTGTCCAGCAGGTTTGCAGACGTCCACGGGCTCATTAACGTCTGCGGCCCCCCTTCGATCGTGGCATCGACTTCCGCATCGATCACGTCGTAAATCGAACGAAATGAAAACGCGGCCACCTGATTCAGATTCATGCCAGCGCGCGTGATCGAGATTCCGTCCGGGTTTGAAAGGCCACCAGCGATCGCCTGTGCCAGTTCCTTCTGGTCAACTGTCAAACTCTTGACTGTGGCCGGATCTGCATTTTCATTGCCCCAGATGCGATACGCAATAATAAACGTGGCCGTCTCGGTATCGAACGCGTCTTCGATCTCATCAAACAATTCCGTCATGATGGAACCGTTGATGTTGATCTTCTTTTCACCGTCGGCTTTCTTGTTTCTTTCGCGGCTGGAGACAGTGAAATATTCCCGCCAGCCGGCATCCAGAATGCCGTCCTGATTGTCATTCGGCAGCGATTCATTTCCGTCATCCTCGTTGGGATCGAGCATCCCGTTGCGATTGGCATCTTCCCCATAAAACAACGCCGGAGTGATGCCTTGAATCTGGAGCAACTCCTCGACAGATTCCAGTGGGGCATTTCGGGCTGGATAGGGAATCGCAAGTCCCTGATAATCAGGCGACTCAGCACCGCCGACACGTCGTTCTTCGTCGCTGTCGATCCAGTCCAGAATCGCGTTCGTGATCTCTTCCGTCATCCCCGGAACATAGGAGATCGCATCGTATGCAGTCGTCGTGTCGTCGTCGTCATCTTCAAATTCCGTCAGACGATTGATATTAAATTTTGCAGTCTCGCGAGCCATGCCAAACCGGACGGATTCACCTTTGGCCGAGGACAATTCATTGGGCACCAGGATCGTAAATCGACACTGCCCGCGCGGGTTATCGACTTCTTTCATCACCTGACCACGAAACAGGCCCGGGTTGTGAAACACGTCCTGAGTCGCGTCGGTCGCGAGCAACCCAACCTGAATCGCGGCAAATTCAATGCCTGATTCCGCCGCCATCCGAGCTTCCACGTCCCGACCGTACATCATCGTGGCCTCCTGCTCGACCTGCATCCGATTCAGAAACGAATAAGCCGCGAGAGACAGCAGAATAATCACAATCGTGACCACAAGCAGGACAAAACCGCGTCTGGAACGCATTTTCGAACAAGCCGGGATGGCATGTCTCCGTTTAGCGCCGTCCAGCCATTTCATAAGCCCGTCTCCCCAATGAATGGCTCAGCCAATGGCAAAGCGACCACCATGCGATGAGTGGTTTCACTGAGCGCGTACGGATTCGGGTCGTTTCCTGAAAGCGCCACGCTGCCCGATTCCAGATTTCGAAGCGTAAGCAGAATCTCGATGGCAACGGGCAGAGCGTTTTGAGAGTTGCTGTCCCATTCTTCCTGCCACGTGAGACCATCGTAGTAGCGGAATTCGAGACGTGACACTTCTTTCGCGTCAATCTTATCGACCATCGTAAAGTCTTCTTCATCGCCCTCCTGCACGGCATTGCTCATGCCGTACAGATCGCCCGTGATTCGCACAAGTCCGACCGGTCCATCCGCGCCACTCGCAAAGCGTTTTGCGATGTCCGCCGACAAGCCACCCGCTCCCGTATCCGCAATCAGATATCGGATGATCATCAGGTCACCGGTGCGTTCGCTGGTGGACGTCAGAGTTTGCGCGTCAACATAAGACAACGTTCTGTCCGGACGGTTGACGTAAAGCAGCAGGTCACTGGTCGTGCCGACAAGGCCGCTGGTGTAAGTGAGCATCGCGCCCGTCGTGTCGCTGGCTCCTGAGGAAGATGCGGTGCTGCTTCCGCTGGACGCCCCGGTCCCGGATGGCGAGCCACTGGAGTTCCCGCCAGTTCCGCCAGTGGTTCCTGAGCTGGCGGAACCCGCTCCGCTGCCGGAACCGGAAGCTCCTGATGATCCTGACATCTGCCCGCTCGACGATGACGTGGAAGAGCCAGACTTTGCGGAATCGTCATCAACAGTCTTCTTTTTCGCAAACACCACTGACTGTATATCGCGGGTCATTTGACGCAGCAATGTGCGTGAAATCTGTTGACGCGTGATCTCTTCGTGGCTGTCCAATTGCAGCTTGACATAGATGTCCATCGCCGCGAACAGCGCAACCATCAGGATCGAAGTCAATCCAATCGCGATCAGCAGTTCCAGCAACGTAAACCCACGTTGCATTGGAAAAGTCCATGCGCTGTCTCTCGCTGCACGCGCAACAGTCCTTCTCCCCCGGACTCGGGGGAGAAGGTGCCCGTCAGGGAGGATGAGGGGGCAGTGG
>JBBQSE010000592.1:0-4619 GCA_038214195.1 Planctomycetales bacterium | reverse complement strand
GGTCATGGCAGTCATTGAACGCAGTAATCTCCCGGATTTCAGCGTTTCTTTGTTTGGTGTGATGATTGCCCTGACGTTCTTTGTCCCCGGCCTAAAATACTATCGGCAACAACGTCGATCTCTGCGATAATCCGCCGCGCGAGCACAAAGCCCGCTTTTTCAGGTTCAAATCAGCAACGCGGCCTGGGAGGCAACGATGCGAAAATCATGGATGAATTTGTTTGGAATTGTGGCGCTCACATTGACTCTCGGCTGCGGCGAACAGCCCGCTCGCAGCGCGGCGGAGTTCAAACGCGACGCTGCTGGAAAAATCGTTGGATCGAATGTCGAAGGCGGCAGCAGTATTTCCAACGGGACCGGAGCCGAAGAGACCGGGGCCGACCTGAATTCGGAAGGGCCTGAGTTTGATGGCCTGACAGAACCGGCGTTCGCTGATTCTCCAGAACTCGTACCGAAACCTCCACAATTCGTCATTCCAGTGCAACCAGACGCGTTCGTGCAGAGTACAAAAGGGGGCGCGAGAGAAATTGAGTCAGAAGAAGCGATGGCTGTTCAATCTGCCAATTCACGCGGAATGTCGGCAACAAAGATACAGCGTCCAGGTGCGACGCAGGAACGGCGAGGATTTTCTCCAGAGCGAGTTTACTTCGCAACCAATCGTGAGCCTGTGCATTCGGTGGCTGCCGCAAAAGATCCGGACTTGTATTTTGGCGGCGACCGCGGTGACGTTGTTTACGGCGCATGTGAAGTCAGCATTCCGTACAGGCGGGCACCAGGCACTTTGCCGGAACCCTCCATTCTGAGACTTGAGTTTTCGCAGGATCCGGCAAAGCATGTTGTACTGATGGAAATTGAACTGCTTCCAAACCCTGACTTCTGGAAACAGCTTCGAGCGGCTGTCGATGCGTCGCCCGACAAGCAACTATTCTTGTTCATTCATGGTTACTGCGCCACGTTCCGGGACGCGGCACGTCGCACTGCGCAGATGGCTTACGACATGAATTATCAGGGTCCGTCGATGTTTTTCAGTTGGCCTGCCGGCGCTGAATCCGAGAGCTTTGGGGAGAAGGTAAATTATCTCAAGGATCTGCGACGCGCTGAGGAGTCTGACGAAGATCTGATCACCGTCCTCGCGGGAATCAGTCGCTATTCCGGAGCCAAACGCGTGCATCTGATTGCGCACAGCATGGGGAATTTTGTGCTTACGGAGGCTCTGAAAACGATCGACGATCGACGTCCGGCGGGAACAACTCAGGAACCGCTGTTTGATCAGGTGGCGCTTGCGGCACCTGACATCAGCGCGAAGGAATTTGTGGAACGAACGGGCGAACGGCTCCTGCCGTTCAGTCGTCGTTTCACCGTGTACGCATCTGAGCACGACAAGGCGCTGCGACTTGCACGAGCCGTCAATGGGTACGAGCCACTGGGATTTCTGAATGAGTATTCGCGGATCGGGGCGAGGAAACGGCTGTTTGACCTCGTAGATGTGTCACAACTGACGAGCGGCTGGTTCGACAGCGGTCATATCTACTACGGCGACATGCCGGAAATGATTTCCGAATTTGATTTCGTGTTTCGAGGCGTCAGGGCGGCTTCGTTACAGCGAGGACTTGGTGAAACTCCACCAATTTTCCGGCTCAGCCGTCGAAACTGAACGCATTTATAATCCACGCAGCCTGGAATGAGGCTGTCAATTCTCGTACACGGGCTCCAGCCCTGGAACGCACTGCACTGGAGGCTCCTGCCTCCAGCGACAAGCTCGCGAGGCAGGAGCCTCGGAACAAGGACATCAGTCTGGACCGCATGAAGTATACTTTATCTAGCCTGTTCGTTTGTAGTACCGCCTTCAGGCGGAATTCGCACGGACCGCTTCATTGCTGGGATTTAATACTAGTGGAATTCGCCAGAATTCCGTAGCCGACAAAAAAGCAGGGGATTCTGGCGAATTCCACTACAATCAAGCGCTCTGCCCCAGTAATAAAGCGGGGCATTGTTTTCAATACTCAACCCCTTGCAGCCAGAACGTCACTAATGGAACTCTTTGAAGTCAAACGCCTGTTCGATGCGGTCGTCGAGCAGATTGGTAAAGTCGTCGTCGGTCAGATGGAACTGGTCGAAGGTGCCGTTATCGCTCTTTTTGCGGAAGGCAGTGTGTTGATCGAAGGCCCGCCGGGACTCGGGAAGACGCTGCTTGTCAACGTGTTGTCAAAGACAGTCTCTTGTCAGTTTCGTCGCGTACAGTTCACGCCCGACCTGATGCCGTCGGACCTGACCGGACACAGCATTTACGACATGAAGCAGCAGGCGTTCAGTTTCAATCAGGGCCCGGTCTTTACGAATATTCTGCTGACAGACGAAATCAATCGGTCTCCTCCAAAGACTCAATCCGCACTGCTGGAAGTGATGCAGGAACAGCAGGTCAGCGTGGATGGAAAGACGCACATCCTGACGCGACCGTTTCTGGTGATTGCGACGCAGAATCCCATTGAGCATGAAGGCACGTATCCGCTTCCTGAAGCTCAGGTGGACCGGTTCATGTTCAAGCTGCTGGTAGATTATCCACCGCCAGCTGACGAAATCCAAATCCTGGAGCATTACGCAGCTGGCCGGGATCCCCGACACCTGTCCGACTTTGATCTGCAATCGGTCATGAATTCCGAAGACGTGATCACCATTCAGAAAGTGGTGCGGCAGGTGATCGTTGAGCCCAAAATCCTCAAATATATCGTGGACATCCTGGATGCGTCGCGTTCATGGGGATCGGTCACAATCGGACCAAGTCCGCGAGCCGGAGTGAATCTGCTGTTGGCGGCGCGGACCATGGCGGCATGCCGTGGACGTGACTTCGTGACGCCGGACGATATTAAGGAACTCGCGCCATGGGTTCTGCGTCACCGACTGCGCCTTCGTCCGGAAGCGGAACTGGAAGGCAGCACGCCGGACGAAACCATCCGCGCCATTCTGGACAGCGTTGAGGCACCTCGGTCATGATCCCAACTCGCCGACTGGTACTGCTCACTGCGATCCTGGCAATTCCTTTGTTGCTGTCAGGGATCGATCGCAGCGTGGCAGATCTTGGGTTGCTGATCAATCTGTTACTGGTGGCCATCGCGTGCGTTGACCTGCTGATTAGTCCAGGTCCGGGCGACATCGAGGTGGATCGCGTGATTTCGGAAGTGCTGAGCGTCGGCGCATCCAATCCGGCTTCGCTCGTGGTACGCAATCGGTCTCAGATGAAATTGCGACTAAGTCTGCATGATGATCCCGGCCCGCTCTGCAGCGTGGATCGATTGCCGCAGACGATTGACCTGGCGGCCAACAAAGAAGCAACCGTACATTACGCGGTGATGCCGCATCGTCGCGGCGCGTCGGAAATGAAGGCCGTGCATCTGCGATTTCCAACTCGACTGGGACTGTGGACGCGGCAGCAGGCCCGCCCGCTCGTCACACCCATTCGCATCTATCCGGACATCCGCGCCGTCTACAAATACGAATTGATGTCGCGCCAGAATCGGCTGTCGGAAATCGGAGTCCGCATGGTGCGGATGCCCGGTCAGGGTCGAGAGTTCGAACGCCTGCGGGAGTTTCGATACGGCGATGAAATTCGACAGATTGACTGGAAGGCGACAGCGCGGCAGCGCGCGTTGATCAGTCGGGAATTCAATGTCGAACGCAATCAGAACATTGTGATCATGGTGGATTGCGGTCGTTTCATGCGGAACGAGACGGACGGAATCTCGTATCTGGACCGCGCGCTGAATTCGGCCATCATGCTGAGCTACATCGCATTGGGCCAGGGTGACAATGTTTCACTGCTGGCATTTTCCAGTCGCATCGAACGTTTCATCCGGCCGGTTCGCGGCAAGCCCGGAATTCAGTCGATTCTGCGATCGACATATGACATTCAGGCTTCGCCCCATGCGTCAGACTACAGCATGGCACTGGAATATCTGACGACCGTTCAGCGCAAGCGGGCACTGGTCGTTTTGATCACATTCGTGACCGATGAACTGCAACTGCGCGTGATCGGCGACAGTCTCAAATTGCGATCACTGCCGTATTTGCCCTTGTGCGTTTTGTTGCAGGATGTGGGACTGCGGGCGATGGCGAATCGGATCCCGGAAACGGAACTGGACGCCTTCCACACCGCCGCCGCCGCCCAGATCCTCACGGGCCAATCCCACGAAGCCGCCTCACTCCGCGAAGCCGGCGTCATGCTGATCGACACGCCACCAGATCTGCTGACCGAGCGATTGATCAACGAATACCTAAGCATCAAAGCCCGCAATCTGATGTAATCAGAGTAGAACAATTGTCCTCAATTGTTCCCATGCAACGTGTTAATCCCGGTCGTCCGTTTCTGACATCGAAACAAGAGCCCACGTGCATCGCATTCAGCCAGGTCCTTTCTGCCGGAAAGGACTTTCGCCGCAAGGCGAACAATTGTGCGGACCATCGACGAATCATGCTCAGGCTCCTGGCTGTCAGATGACAGGCTGCAAATGGCTTGAAAATCAGTGATTATGTCGGTGTAAGCATCGGTCGGAAAATAAGTGTCGCCTTTCGCTCCGAGGCTGTGAAGAAATTGCAGGATCTGGAATGATAGCATTCCCAGGCGA
>JBBQSE010000591.1:0-4643 GCA_038214195.1 Planctomycetales bacterium | reverse complement strand
CGACACGACATAATAGAGGAAACAACAAATGATGGAATCAAATCTACTTCAGACGTGCGGCGGCTACATCAATGGCCAGTGGTGCAATGTCTCGTCGGATCGCAGCCAGGACGTGATCAATCCGGCAACCGGAGAAATCGTCGCTCGCGTGCCCGTGATGGGGCGTGAAGAGACCACGCGGGCCATCGAAACGGCAGCGGAAACACTCAGGACACCTGCGACAATTGAACAACGAAGCAAGTGGCTCGGAAAGCTGGCAGATCTGATTACCGAACACCGCGAAGAACTTGGCCGAATCATCACACACGAACATGGAAAGCCGCTCGTGGAAGCACAGGGTGAAGCCGACTACGCGGCGAGTTTCTTCCGGTACTATGCAGGTGCCGTTGAACATCTGAAACCGAAACAGCTCGCCGAACGACCTCGCAATCACTCATGGACGGTCGACTATCGCCCAGCGGGAGTTGTCGCGCTCGTCACACCGTGGAATTTTCCGCTGGCCATGCTGGCGAAGAAGTTCTCCGCAGCACTGGCGGCGGATTGCTGCTGTGTAGTGAAGCCTTCATCGAAAACGCCATTGTCGATGGTGGCTCTATTTTCATTGATTGATCAAATTGGTCTGCCGCCCGGAAAGGTTAACCTGGTCCTTGGCCCTGCCGGAGAAATCAGCGACGTGCTCTGCGAGCATCCTGCTGTCCGCATCATCAGCTTCACCGGATCAACTCCTGTCGGCAAAAAGCTGATGGCCGACACCGCGCCGCATCTGAAACGCCTGGCACTCGAACTCGGCGGCAACGCGCCGTACATCGTATTTGACGATGCGGACGTCGATCGAGCCGTCGATCAGCTCATGTCCAACAAGTTCCGAGGATCTGGCCAAACATGCGTCTGCGCCAATCGACTATACGTGCAGCGCGGCATCGCTGATGCGTTCGCCGAAAAACTGGCAGCGCGGGTCAACGCGCTCAAAGTTGGCAACGGCATGGACGCAGACGTGACAATGGGCCCGCTCATTGATCGCAAAGCGTTCGATAAGGTAAAGCGACACGTGGACGATGCAATCTTACTCGGTGCAAAACGCATCGCCGGTGCAGAACCTGTCGAACCGAAACCAAATCAGGGCAGCTTCTTCCCACCCACGGTATTGCGCGGTGTGACGGCAAACATGGAATGCGTGAACGACGAAACATTCGGCCCACTGGCACCAATCATCGAATTCGACAACGAGGAAGAAGTGATCGCCGCCGCCAACAACACCGAATACGGACTCGCCGCTTACGTCTTCACCGCCAGCGACGAACGCGCCACTCGAGTCATCCAGCGCCTCACCTTCGGCCACGTCGGCCACAATACCGGCTCCGGTCCGACAGCCGAAGCCCCTTTCGGCGGCATGAAACATTCCGGCTTCGGCCGCGAAGGCGGCCTGGAAGGACTTCACGACTTTGTGGAAACTCAGACGGTTCCGCGAAACTGAAAATCATAATTTCCGGGTGAAGCCTGGAAACGAAAACCCGGGCTTGACCATTCGGACTTCCTGAAAATCAAGAACGTGCTGGAATCCGGGCTTCCTGTTTAATGCCGGGTCGTATCACAGCGTCTTGTGTGTCGGCTATGGGGATAATTCATCGCTAAACTCTGTACACTCCATCTCGCTAAGTTTGCTCTTATCGGATATTCCCTGCTTCTAACACGCGCACTTCATTTGTCGTTGAACCGTGATTTCCTGGGAGCAGACGTTACGATGCGGGATGTCTGAGGCTCATACTCGTCGGGTGTTGACCGATCAGACTTCGTGAATTTGGTTGATTTGGATTAAGGGCATTGGCTGTCAGATCAATGGCAGGCGTGGTTTTGATCGAATTGATTGTAGTAGTGGCAGGATTTTCGATGGCAGACGAAGCAAAAGAAGCAGCATTTCCCCAACTCCCCGATGGTGCCGGGAAAATTGACGACAAGGCCGCGAAGGCCTTTACAACGACAGCATCGGGTCTCAAGTACCGTATCCTGCGTGCAGGAACGGACAGTAAGCCCACAGCCCGTCAAACAGTGGAAGTCCACTATCACGGCTGGCTCGACAACGAAACCGTGTTTGATAGTTCGTACAAGCGACGCGAATCAATTTCGTTTCCACTGAACCGAGTCATTGCCGGCTGGACCGAAGGAATGCAACTGGTCGGCAAGAGCGGAATGATTGAACTCGAAATTCCGCCCAACCTCGGTTACGGCGCACAAGGAGCGGGCGGCGCTGTACCGCCTAATGCCACGCTGCACTTTCTCGTGGAATTGATTGAGGTCAAGTAGTACTTGTTCGAGGCTTGGGAAAACACGAAGACATTGAAGCTGTCAGGGAACCGTGTCTATAACTATGCGGATTCGGTTCCTGACACCTTTTTGCGTTCACCTTTTTGCGTCTTTCGTGTTCATCGCTTTTGTTAGGGCTTTTCGGTTTTGGTGATGGACAACTGGCGAATATGAATTGAATTACGAGACATGATTTCCGGATGCCGATACATGCCAAGCTTCAGATAGTGTTGAAAGCTACTGTGCATATTGGCACCCTCGGCAGTGAGCAATGCTTTGTCCATATCATCAAGATACATGGCGACGCGGCCAGAGTCCGTGGTTGACCAGGAAACGACCACTGCGACGTTGTGCCAAACTCCGCGTTTTAGCGGGACTGGCCCGAAGTTTCGTACTGTGCCAATTCCGTAGTTCAGAGCCAACACCAGTTCTTTAGTTTCGTTATCTTCTCCGATGGAGAGTGCGACTGACGGACTCCGCTGCGGGTGGTCGTCCCAGGTCTTACCATGATCCCAATCTGGCTGATCGTGCCATTGAGCTATCAACCACCACCGATTGCGTGGTGCATCGGAAGAAAACTCATTGGGCAACATGAACTGCCATTCATACCGGACTGTTTCGCCTTGAGTGAAGGGGAAATCGACGCTCACCTCGGCGCGATTGCCTCGGTTCTTACGCCCGTGCTCCGGGGATAACGACAGTTCGATAGATTGTTTGCCTGCTTCATCATTGATGCGGACAGCCTCTCCCGCGGCAATTTCGAGGTGGGAATATTCAAGCAAAGCCTCGGGGACCACCGAGCGGAGATACTGTAGTTCCAGCGGTCGCAGATCTTCCTGTTGAGCTCCCTTATCGCAGCCGACCAGTAAACACGCGACTAAAGTCAGGTTTTGACGGAGTAATTTCACACGAATTGCTCTAACGAATTGCGATCTATGCGGCTGGCGATTAGCCGGACGCATAGATCGTGCGTTGAACTTTTCCGCTTCGTGAGGCCGCGTGGGAGGGTTGCTTAGTGCGGAATCAATGCGACTCAAAAAGTGACATGCGCGAAATCATACACCCGAGGTGCAGGTCTGTCACGACCGGTGGGGCGGTGGCCGGGATTTTCGGTCGAAAGGACGGCAGCGGATTGTTTGGATTTGCAGGGAAGAATGACGCCATAAAGCCTACAGAATGGTTTCGATGACATGAGCCGCGCAGCATCAGGTGACTCGGCGGAAGCGGTGGGCTCAGGCGGGCGGTGAGTGTGGCTTGTGTTGTCGTGGAATCATCAACCATCGTCGTAAAACTTCGGGCGATGGGGACCGTTCATGATCACGTGCCAGCCGGGACGATCGATTCGCCACACGCATTGCAGCCGGATGTTGCAGTTGGGACAGAGGTGTTCGCGGGATGGCTCGGTCGGGAGACCGGCCATAACAGGCTCGGTCGGGAGACCGGCAATCACAGTTTCTGCGATCGCCAGCAATTCATGGCACTCGGCGATGTAGCGTTTGCGATGATGATTGCTGAAGCCGCCGAAACGCCGCGTCTTTGTGTAGTCTTTTGGAAGAATGTGCATCGCCCAGCGACGTACGAATTCGACACCCGTCAGCGGAATCTCCTCGGTCTCGTCACTGCCGCCGTGGGTTTTGCCGACGCGGGCGGAAAACGTGACGATGCCGTCTTCGTGACTCACAAGACGTCGATCAGAAATCGGGCCGCCGGTCATGTAGCGTGCCAGGTATTTCACGACGTGCTCCGGTGAAGAATTCTCCGGCGGTTTTTGGATGTACGTCACCCACGAGATTTCTTCAAACGGCTTGAGCCAGTCATCGAATGCGGCACGCTCTTTCAGATGAGCCCATTCGCCCGTGAGTTTCAACTCACCGTTTTCATGAAGTCGTCGCAGGCCGTCGAGGAACTGGTCGCGAAACTTTACGCGGAGGACATCGGCATCGACCAGCCACAGACGCCGCTGGTTCTCGTGCGGCGGCGGGCTGCTGGTCTTCCATGTTCCCGGCTCTGTCAGCGACGGTCCACCGCCGGGCACCAGCGCGTGAACATGCACGTGCGCATCCAGTTTTTGGTTCCAGCCGGGAGCCCCGGCGGGCGAGGGCGTGGCATGCGGCATCTGCTTGTTTAGTCTTCAGCGCCAAGTTCACGTTTCGAGCAGCGACCAACGGGAGCGGTTTTGTGGTTCTGAGCGGCAGCTCGAATCGGTAGTCGGCCATCCGACGTTCGAACTGCTGTTCATTTTCGACGACCTTTTTCAGCGATCGCCACGCCGAGCGAAACAGCAGGTCGAACATCGCACGGCGATTGCCCAGAGCCAGCGACGACAGTTCAGCGGGCATCGT
>JBBQSE010000590.1:0-4665 GCA_038214195.1 Planctomycetales bacterium | reverse complement strand
CGAAGGACATCATTTCCAGCGCCCCCATGGATGATATCTGCCCCATCCTGACCGTAGATTGTATCGTTGCCATCATCACCGTTGAGTCGGTCGTCGCCGAGGCCTCCCCGGACGAAGTCTGCACCGGCACCCCCGAATTCGGTATCGTTCCCTGCACCGCCGTCAAGAGAATCGTCGCCGAGGCCTCCATCAATATTGTCCGCCCCATCGTCACCTCTCAACACGTCATTCCCGGCGTTTCCACGGATGATGTCGTCACCCACTCCGCCAGAAACGAAGTCCGTGCCATCCTGTCCGTAGAGGATGTCGTTTCCGTCGTCGCCCTGCAGATGATCGTTCCCAACGCCTCCATACATTGAATCATTTCCGTCCCCGCCAACCAGCAGATCATCATTCGAACCGCCCTCAAGGGAATCATTTCCAGTTCCTCCGTTGAGGTAATCGACGCCGTCATCGCCATAGAGCTGATCGACGCCAGCCGCGCCAGCAACAATATCGTTGCCGAGACCACCTCTGACCACGTCATTCCCGTCCTGACCGTAGACACGGTCATCTCCGGATTCGCCGTTGATATCATCGTTGCCGATGCCTCCATAGAGGACGTCGTTTCCTGCTCCACCGGTCAGCGTGTCGTTGCCCGCGTCACCCGAAATAACATCATCAAAAGGGCTGCCAATAATCACGTCATTTCCTGCAGCACCGTTAACACTGACCGAGTTCAAAGACGTATAGTCGGACTTCAAAACGCTGCTGAGGTCAATGTGATTATCGCCACTGCCCCCATCGACGAGGATCGAATGAATATCAGACGCCAGCAGATCGGCGGCACCTGCCTGAATACTCGAACCATTCAGGGTTGCATGCCCATTTCCGTCGTCAGCAATGTCGATCGAATCCGCTCCGGCACCGACGACATGCAGTTCGTGGGAAGCCAGATCGAAAGAGGCCGTTGCACTCAGCAGCACCCGAGCTTCCAGCTGAATCGCGGTTGTGGAGCACTGTGCGGACCTCCTTCGACGAGTGCGCCGTGCTGAACCTGCGGGAAGAAGCATGCCTTGAATTCGCTTGAGCCAGTTTAGTTGACACATTTTTAGATCTCCAATCTTGCAGGAAAAAGGCGATTACAATCGCCAGAACGCTCTGGCATTGCTTATCCAGCAACGGATACTGCATCTGATGGAGATCCTTGCGCGCTGTTTCGCGATTCCCGAAATTTCCTGCAACCTGTTGCGATTTCGAAACCGGCTCTTGACTCTGGTTGCGTCAACTTCGTTGCTAGTTGATTGCTCGTGCTGTCGTACTTGCGCAGCAAGTCATTGTTGTCGGGGCACCAGATTGGAAGTCAGCCTGTCTTGTCGTCGGCTGCTGCTGGTCACGGTGTGACGGGGATCGTGGCGTTATCGGCTCCGCCGACAAGAATTTGCCCGGTGAAATCCTGTTCGGGAACCAGGCACACGATATAGGTGTTGCGGCCGTTTTCGATGTGGACTGGCACTGTCTGTGGTCGCGATCCGCCAGACTGTGACAGACTGAGTGTGATCGACCATCGTCCGGCGGGAAGCTCGGAGCGGGCGATGTCGATTCGAGCCGGCAGCAACCGCCACGAACGCGTATCGGCCTTTTCCATCGCTTCCCAAGCGACTCCGGCGACGTTGATCCCCAGATCCACGAGTGAATTGCGATGGATGTTTTGAGCTTCTTTCAACACATAAACCGCGCCCTTCTTCACGACTCTTCGCGCGACCGCATGAGCAATTTCTTCGTCGCGATGTTCCTCGTACGACGCCCGCGCGACCTCGTTTAAATCAACGACCGTTGAGAAGGCGACCGGGGCGGATGATGTCCCCAACGCGCCGTAAGGTCCGATCAGACATTGCAGGTGTCCAGCGGGGATCGGATTCCCGAACGGCATCGGGCGCGCGATTTTAACGCAGGCGATCGTGGGTGGCAGCGTGTGCTTTCCCGTCGCGCTGATGATGCGATCGGCGATCAGTAGCGCGGCGGACGTCGGTTCGGCGGACTCGGACACCCAACGCGGAGCTTTCCCAATCAGCATAATGACATGCAGACTTCCGTTGCCTGCAGCACAACGGGATCCAAAATCTCCTTTGGTAGTTGCCTGCTCGTGCCGTTGAAACAGCGGATTCCAGAAGCCAATATCGTTGAGTGTCTGCTCGGTTTCCAAGTATCGCGAAGGCTGTTCCGACTGAACCGACGCTGAAAGATAGGAACTTAAAGCGAGAGGCTGGTCGAGTGGCGAAGCAACGCAGACAGGTATGTTCCGGCTGCTGGAATAGCTGGCTGGCGTAATGCTGGCTTCCGCACCTGGTTCCGGCGCGGACTCCGCCAAAGCATTGGCATCGGATGCCTTTTTGACGGCGTCGGACAGTGCGACTTTGCGGTTGGCTGCTTCTTCTGTCGCCTGCATTGAATAGGCAAATGCATCCTGACCGTCGCCGAGCAGACTGGCGAGCAGCGCCATGTTGAGAACCATGCGCCGTTCGAAGTCACGCCCTGAATAGGCGACTGCGCGGGAGTCTGTCATCATGGACGATGCCTGCTCAGCAACGTCCTTTTGTTCCAGATGCTCGAGTTCCCGGCGTACCGTTCGAAAGCGAGTTTCTGCCTGGCCGACATTGCCGGAGGCAAGGTCCATGATACCGGCGTCGAGTTCGAGGATTTTCTTTTCCGAGCGTCGCTGTTGCTGAGATTCCTTCAGCGCGGCACGAGAGACTTCGATGTCGCCATGACCAAATTGAGTGACAGCCGCTTCGTGTGCTTTCTGCCAGTTGTGGCATCCACTGGTCAGGCACGCGAGGCACACCATCAGGACTCCGGCGAAACGCCTGAGCCATGTGCGCGGCGGCATGGAATTGTCATTGCGAACGGCCATGATCAGTGCTTCAATTTACCGAACAGACCTTTGTGATATCCCTTGCGGAGCATGGCTGAATCCTTTTGCGACTCGCCCGTGTGGATATCAATCAATTCCAGTGTCAGCAGATAATCACGTTGGTAGTCGCCGTTGCTGTTCGTGGTACCGGACGTGATACTGGCGAACAGCAAATAGTCGAATGGCATTCCGTCCTTTTCCAGCATGAGCTGCAGTTCACGCTGCTTTGCCGGAAGCAGCAGTGTGTCCGGGCGGCAACGGCATTCCAGCATTGCCGCTTCGACAGACCGGCGACTGATCATGCGGAATTGCGGATCCTGCGAAACCAGGGAATCAATATGCTCGTACATCTGCTCTTTAAAGTCGCCAATTTCCTCGCCGCTTCGATTTTCAACACCCACAAAGCACACGGTCCGGGAAACTCCGCCCTCCCCGTCGATCTTCGTATGCGAGGCCTGATGCACGGTGCTGGCAGACTTGGCGAGAAGTCGACAGACTGATTCATCAATGAGCGGCTTCCATGTCTCGGCACCCGCAGTATGGCTGCCAACCATATCCTTGTCGTCTTGCTTCATCACATGCGCATGCTGATGGTTGCGACAACCGATGGAGGCTGAAAACGCGGCGATGCCGCAAAGTAAGCCGACGACGATCCGATAGCGTGCCATGACCCGATGGACTCCATTCCCTGGCAACTCTCCCTTCGTCAGGCATCCTGCCTGGCGAATAGCGCTGTTGGCTTGAGGATTGTTGCTCTACTGTAAGGATATCGGCTTTTGCCGTGTCGCTGAAAGACCGGTCACGACACGTTAAATGAAAAAGGCCCCGCCGAAATATCCGGCGGAGCCCAGGAAGGAGTAGTCATGCTCACAGTCAGCGAAGCCTACGCTAACCGGGTAGTCTTGGAGTGTGAGGGAATGTTCAAGGTCATGTCAGCGAAGGGGAGGGCAATTTTCAGCTCAAACTCGCCACTTCCTCCAAGTTTTTCGGCCACTTCCGCAAGCTGCATGCTTCCGACCGCCCGGTACGCATCCACAAGTTCACGCCATGCGAAGCTGCGAATCGGCGATGGCATGATGCGGGCAGCCTTTTCAAGGTGAGTCACCGCTTTTGTAAAATTGCCAACTTGCTTGAGGGCAATCCCGTACATCAACTGCGTTGGACCATCGAGCAGTCCGGCATCGGTGATTTTTTCCAATTCAGCGATCGCTCGTTCGGGCATTCCCAAATCAAGATACCCGTCAGCGGACAGGAGACGTCGCACAGTTTTGGGGGTCATTTGAATTCGCATGGTACTCGCTCCCTTTTTGAGACAGGTAAAAACCTGATTGTTGTCGAACTGACACCAAATCATAGGCAACTGCCGCGCCAATTACGCACCCGATTTTAGCTTTTGTCGTAAGTCATGTCAGATATGGGCATTGCGTTGACACAATAGATTGCAGGGCGGTTCAGCCTGACTGCCAAATCTACAAAACAAGACGTTTCAGTTCATAAAATCCTCACAGACTGCCGTGCCATGTAGCATCGCAATTGCACTTTCTACACGATTCGATGAAATGGGGCCGGTATTCGGCAGACGGAGCGATTCCGTCCGGTGATCGACAGTAATTTGGCGTACAACTGACCACCGCCTCAAACTAGTTCGGAATTGTGACGTGCGGTTGATTTAGTGAGCGGCAAGGCGCTAGCCGCCGGTGATTGTTGATTGAATAGACAAAAAACCGGCGGCTAGCGCCTTGCCGCTCACGAGTCCGGAATGAATCAACAGC
>JBBQSE010000589.1:0-4676 GCA_038214195.1 Planctomycetales bacterium | reverse complement strand
GTGGACGAGGCAACGAGTCCTGCCTGTCGTCGGCTCAATGGGACTCGTTGCCTCGTCCACTACCCGAAATGCAGGCTGGGACACAAAGAAGAAAAAGTGACCGGGCATTTTTGCAAACCCCCTCATCCGGCCTGTCGGCCACCTTCTCCCCCGGCGCGGGGGAGAAGGGACTTGCTGATTTCCCAACCACGGGCTGCATCACAATTGCGAGTAATGCATTGGGGCTGATTCAATCACGACAAATGCTTGTCGGGCGATCCTTAGGCATCCATGCGCAAGTTAAATGGCATAATCGCAGGATTCACAATCAGGGGAGTGACGTCCCCGGTCGCCGCAAACCCGGCGAGCGGAGCGGCGTAAGCCCTCGGAGTCAAATGCGGGCAACTCGGTGGGCTGACACCCACCGCTCGCCAAGTTATGCCCCAGAACTTACGCATGGGTGCTTAACACTTGTGATACGACTTGTACCACTCCACAAATCTCCGCACTCCGGTTTCGATCGGGGTGCTGGGGCGAAATCCCACGTCGCGCTGCAGGGCGTCGATGTCGGCGAATGTGGCTGGCACGTCGCCGGGTTGCATCGGCAGCATGTTCTTTTCAGCTTTGCGACCGAGGGCGGCTTCCAGTGTCTCGATCAGATGCATGAGTTCGACGGGCTGATTGTTGCCGATGTTATAAACCCGGTATGGCGCGCCGGTCTGTAAGTCGTCGTCGTTTTCAGCGATCGGTTGCGCCGTCGGAATTGTATCGTTGGTGCGGAGGACACCTTCGACGATGTCGTCCACGTATGTGAAGTCGCGTTGCATTTTTCCGTGATTGAAAACATCGATTGGCTTGCCGCTCAGGATCGCCTTCGTAAAGAGCCACATCGCCATGTCCGGGCGACCCCACGGGCCATAGACCGTGAAGAATCTCAGACCGGTGGTTGGCAGCTGATAGAGATGGCTGTAGGTGTGAGCCATCAGCTCGTTGGCCTTCTTGGTCGCGGCGTAAAGACTGACGGGATGATCGACCCGATCGTCAACCGAAAACGGGGTTTTGCGATTGGCTCCGTAGACCGAACTGGACGACGCATATGTCAAGTGCCCGATTTTGTGATGTCGGCAGCATTCCAGCACGTTCATGAAACCGACGATATTGGAATCAATGTAGGCATGGGGATTCGTCAGCGAATAGCGAACGCCCGCCTGCGCCGCCAGGTGGATGACACTGTCGAAGCTGTGTGTCTCAAACAGCTTCGTCATGCCGGCGCGGTCTTCCAGCGACAGCTTTTCGAACCCGAACCCGTCGCGCCCGGTGAGTTGGGCAAGTCGATCCTGTTTCAACTGAGGCGAGTAGTAGTCGTTGAGATTGTCAATCCCAACGACCGCGTCACCGCGTTCGAGCAGCTTCGACGCCACCTGCATTCCGATGAATCCGGCGGCTCCGGTGACGAGAATCTGCTTCCTGCCGTTAGTCATTTTTTAGTCCCATCCTGTACCACTCGATTGTCGCTTCCAGTCCCTGGGCCAGAGCAACCTGCGGTTCCCAGCCAAGCCACTTTTTCGCGAGGCTGATGTCCGGGCAGCGTTTGCGAGGATCGTCCTTTGGCAGGGGGCGATGGACGATCGTTGACTTGCTGCCGGTCCCCTTGATCACGGCCTCCGCCAATTCCAGCATCGTGTTTTCAACGGGATTGCCGATGTTCACAGGACCTGTGTGTTCGTCCTGATCCATGAGTTTCATCATCCCGGCAATCAGGTCATCGCAATAGCAGAACGACCGCGTCTGCAGGCCATCGCCATAGACGGTGATGTCTTCACCCTTCAGAGCCTGCATGATGAAGTTGGAGACGACACGGCCATCATCCGGTGCCATTCGCGGGCCGTAGGTGTTGAAAATGCGAATAATGCGAATCTCGGTGCCATGTTCCTGGTGGTAGTTCATCATCAGCGACTCAGCGATCCGCTTGCCTTCGTCATAACAACTTCGCGGGCCGATCGGATTGACGTGGCCCCAATAGTCTTCAGTCTGCGGATGAACGAGCGGATCTCCGTAAACTTCTGATGTCGAAGCGTGCAGAACTCGGGCACCGCAGCGTTTTGCCAGTCCCATGATATTGACCATGCCGACGGTCGAAGTCTTAATGGTCTTGATCGGATTGAATTGATACGCCTCGGGCGACGCCGGGCACGCCAGATTGAAGATTCGTTCGGCCTCGACATACAGCGGATGCACGATATCGTGCCGAATCAGTTCAAATCTCGGGTGACCGATCAGATGCCGGACGTTGTCCTTCTTCCCGGTGAAGAAGTTATCGACGCAAATCACGTCATCACCACGTTCGATGAGTCGATCGCAGAGATGACTGCCAAGAAATCCGGCTCCGCCGGTGACGAGTACGCTTGCCATGAGGTGTTGGGCCTTAAAAAAAGGAATGAAGGTTCAGCCACGGCAGTGGCGGCGACGTCCAGAATTTTTATCTGCACGTCCAAAGAGTCAAGGTGATGGTTTCAATTCTCGATACCTTATCCGGACGCCCTCATCGAATCCGCCAACCCAATCGCTCGATCGAGTCGCCGAAGAACGCAGTCCTTGCCAAGCAGTTCGAGTGAACGAAACAAATCCGGTCCCTGAGCCTTGCCAGTGACACACAGTCGCAGTGCCGGAAATATGTCGCCCGCTTTGATCTTTTTCTCGGTCGTGAAAGACTGCAGCAGATCATGCAGAGGTTCCGTCGCGAAGTTGAAGACATCCGCCAATCGACCGCGCAGTTCGGTGAGCAGGCCAATTGCGGTTTCTGGTTTCACGACGCGCTTCTGGAAATTTTTGTCGTCCATTTTCAGCTGATCATCGGCCACGAAAAATTCGTCCAGCTGAAAAATGTCGCCGAAGACTCGCAGTCTGTCAGCGGCGAGATCGATGATGCTGGCGACTTTGGCTTGTGTCGCATGGTCATTTTCATCATCAATCAGCCGCGCCTTCTTCAGAAACGGAAGGCAGCCATCGAGCTTTTCACGCGGCGAAAGCGCGTGCATCCAGTGCGACTGGAAACTCAGCATCTTGTCAGGATCCAGCCCGGCGGGGCTCCGGATGACTCGTTCCAGCGTAAACTTTCGCATCATATCCGCCAGTGACAGAATTTCCGTCTGATCGTCCAGAGACCAACCCAGACGCACAAGCGCATTCAGCACGCCGGCAGGCAGAAAGCCTACTTCTCGATAGTACGCCACCATCACCGGAGACAGTTCATTCGAATTCGCGTCGATGCCAATTCGACTCAGGACCTGATCGCCAAGTTCGAACAGTTTCTGAAACTGAGGATTGGTGCGGTACTTGTCGATCTTGCGTTTGCTCATTTTTTCCTTCGTGCCCGGAGCGGCCACGTACGGAATATGAGCCCACTCGGGAGTCTTGTTCCCCAGTGCCCGATGCAGCAGGACCTGAATCGGCGTATTGGAAAGATGTTCCTCTGCGCGGATCACGTGGGTGATTTCCAGCGCGGCGTCATCAACGACCGTGGCAAAATTGTAAAGTGGCGAGCCGTCGTTCCGTGCGATGACGGGATCGGGCATCAGGCCGCAGTCAAATTCGACTCTGCCTCGGATATGATCGTTGATCACCAATTTTTGCGATCGCGGAATCAGCAATCGAACGACGAACGGTTTGCCGTCGGCCGCCTGCCGCTCAGATTCGGCGGCGGACAATTCCAGCGACACGCGGCTGCTGACGTAGACACGTTTTTCCTTTTCCGCCGCCTCACGCTGCGTCTGGGTGTCTTCAGGAGACTCGAAGTCACGGTACGCATGGCCCGACGTCAGCAGCTTCGCCAAAGCTTCATCATAGAACACGCGGCGCTGAGACTGAAAGTAGGGGCCATGTGGGCCACCGACTTCGGGTCCTTCGTCCCAGTCCAGTCCCAGCCAGCGGAACGCATTCAGAATTGGCCCCAGAGCCTCACCGATATTTCGCTGCTCGTCAGTGTCATCAATTCGCAGAATAAACTGCCCATTGTTATGGCGCGCCCAAAGCCAGGCAAACAGCGCGGTTCGCATCCCTCCAATGTGCATGTATCCTGTGGGGCTGGGAGCAAATCGAGTGCGGACAGTCATGGAGCTGATTTCGGCAGAGTTGGGGATGACAGGACGAAAGTTAACAAAAGCCGTATTCTGACAAGTTCACGGATGGTATCCGTCGAGGAATTTCAATCAAATGCCAGTTCGCTGATTGTCACAGGTGTGAATCGTATTTGCATCACCCGCGATCCACGTCATTTGCGCATTGTCAGGAGAACCTCAATGTTCACGCGTCCCGCAAAAGTCGCCGTTCTGGCGATTGTGATTCTTTCCCTTGTCACCCCGCCGCGCCGCGTGGCGGTGGCGGATGAACAACCGGACGGCTCGACACGAGAGCAACTCGCGACATGGTTGGACGACCATGAATTGACGGACGAAAACCTGAAGACGCTGACGGAGCAACCTTTCGCCGCAGTGCCGCTCAGCAAGAATGAAGCTGGCGACGCGACTTCGAAGATCTGGGAGTCTCGCGGCAAATTCTTGAAGAAGTCGCGGCAGCCGGAATTCGAAAGCCGCGAAATCGTGATTGGCGAATTGACGATGCCGTTTTGGTACAAGGTCTTTGGAGACGCGCCTGCGGGAGGTCGCAGCCTGTTCATATCGATGCATGGAGGCGGAGGG
>JBBQSE010000588.1:0-4677 GCA_038214195.1 Planctomycetales bacterium | reverse complement strand
CCACTTCGTCCAGTGACTTCAACCTGAGTAAAGCCTGACTCTCGAAGAATCCGCTGAGTCAATCGTTCGAAGGCATCGGGAGCCATGGCCAGGAGTGTTGACATCAGAATCTCGCGCCAAGGTTCCGAGTCGCTTTCGGATTCCAATTCGAGTTCATCCTCAGACGTTTCCTCAGCAACATCTTTTTCAGGGCGTGATTGCCGAGCAACAAAACGCCGAACGCTGAGCGAATCAACCTCGGTTGTTTCACGACCCTTGGCCGTCAGTGCCCACACACCTCGTGACGAGTTTTCCAGAATGCCATATTTCTTTAGGTAAGTGCGAGCCCAGGCCAGGCGATATTCGATCTCGGTTTGACTGCCTTTCTCCGGATCGTGAACCAACATAAGTTGCTCATCCGAAAATGCCATGTGTTCCATGACTTTCGCGTTCAGCTCTTCAATGGTCGCTGATCCACCGAGTGATCTGAGACATTGGATGACAGGATTCATCATTACATGGTGCGTTGGCACGCTGATGGATGTCATGGACTCTACCTGAATGAAAGCGAAACTGGGCCGTTTGTGAACGGGCTTGGTGAGGTTAACGATTTCTTGCCGGATTTACATTCCTGCCGGATCTGATCAGCCGGTCATTTTCATGCCCGCCGGACTCGCGCAGAGTTTATGGATTCTTGTGGGGTACTAAGTTCAACGCATGCAAGCAGCATCGCTGTGCGGTAGACTGGGTGCCTGCCGCTCCATGAGGCGCATTGACTTGGGCGGATTCTGAATGTGTTGGCCATGCAGATCGCATGCGACTCTGCTTTTTCAGGCCTGGAGGGCTGGCACACCCTTTGCCGGGGTCGTGAGACCCCGGATAGAGTTAGCGGGAGTATAAGAGGCCCGAAGGGCCGACACAGCAACAAGGACTGTGATGACTTGAGTTGTGTCGGCCCTTCGGGCCTTGAGAACTGTATGTGTTACATTCCGGTGGCTGGCACCACCGGCAAAGGGTGTGTCGGCTCTCCGAGCCTGAATCGCAAACGAACTCAGCGGTATTCCACTTCCAACAATTTCGAAATCCGTCCCTTTAGCTTCGATTGCGCATCCATGATTGCGAACCAGAATCAACACCGATCGCATTCACGACGCACGTTTCTGGCTCAGGCCGGAGGTGGGGCCGGGATGTTGGCGTATGCGGCGCTGGCGCAGGCGGATGGAGCGACACGAGCTGCGACTCATTTTGCGCCGCGAGCGAAACGTGTGATCTGGCTGTTCATGCATGGTGGGCCGAGTCATGTGGATTTGCTGGATCCGAAACCGGCACTGACGAAGTATGCGGGGCAGCCGTTGCCGGAGAGTTTTGGCGAAGTGATGACTCGTCGCGAGGTTGCGAAGAATCCGTTACTGGCTCCGGTTCGGCGATTTCGACCGCGCGGGCAGTCGGGGCTGGAGATCAGTGACTTCCTGCCGCACATCGCTGAGTGCGCTGATGATATTTGTGTTGTCAGGTCACTGCACGGCGACAGCGTGAATCATCCGCAGTCGGTGTATCAGATGAACACGGGCAGCATCCTGATGGGCAATCCCAGTGTTGGCAGCTGGGTTGCGTATGGTCTGGGCTCAGAGAACCAGGACATGCCTGCGTTTATCGTAATGCCGGATCCCGGCGGAGGACTCAAGGGAGGACCGGCGGCGTGGAGCAGCGGTTATTTGCCCGCGACGTATCAGGGAGTCACCGTGCGATCCGGCGCATCGCCGATTATCGATTTGCAGGCGCAGCCGGGCGTCAGCCCTGATCAGCAGCGGCGTAATCTGGCGTTCATTCAATCGCTGAATCGGCGTCATTTGGAACAACGTGATTTCGATGATCAGCTTAACGCTCGCATTCGAGCCTACGAACTGGCATTCCGGATGCAGGCCAAAGCGCCGGAGCTTGCCGACACCAGCGGCGAAACTTCTACAATGCTATCGCAGTACGGAATCGATCAGAAGGAGACGCGCGAATTCGGACTGCGATGTCTGCTCGCCCGGCGAATGGTGGAGCGCGGCGTGCGATTCGTGCAACTGTATTCCGGTGACACCAACGGCTGGGACGCGCATTCCGATATCGATGACAATCACTCCGACTACTGCCGCCGCACGGACAAACCTGTCGCTGGACTCTTACAGGATCTGAAACAGCGCGGGTTGCTCGACGATACGCTGGTGATCTGGGGCGGTGAATTTGGTCGGATGCCGATGAGCGAACAGGGCCAGGGCCGCGATCACAATCCGTGGGGCTATTCTGCCTGGCTGGCCGGTGCGGGAATTTCGGGTGGTCGCGCTTACGGAGCGACGGACGACATCGGCCTGCGCGCGGCGATCAATCCTGTGTCGATCCATAATTTCCACGCCTCGATCCTGCATCTGCTGGGAATCGACCACGAACAGCTGACGCATTTTCACAACGGGCTGGATAAAAGATTAACCGGGCCGGATGAAGCCCATGTCGTGCATGAGATGATAGGGTGATTGACAAAAGTAGCCGTTTCTCTGAGTGGCTGGGACTTTATCGTGGGGCAGGTTTGTAACCTGCCTGATTTTCAAGGAAATGGCAGGTTGCAAACCTGCCCCACGGCATGAGAATCAAGAATTGGTTGTCCACGGTCGCTATCGCCTTTCAGGCATTTGCCTGTGCCTTCTGCTGCGCAGATGAACGTGAAGTGAATCAGGTCGAGCCGCCGGTCACCGAATCAGACCGGGATCACTGGTCTCTGAAACCGCGTGCGATTGTTGAGGTTCCGAAAGCGAGATTTGCCCAGTGGCAGCGGAACGACGTTGATGCCTTCATCGCCATCGGACTGGAACGCAACGGCCTGACGCCGCAGCCGGAAGCGGATCGTCGCACGCTGATTCGGCGAGTCAGCCTGGATCTGACGGGATTGCCTCCGACTCCGGACGAGGTTGCCGCATTCGTAGACGATGAATCGCCACGTGCGTTTGAAGATCTGGTCGATCGGTTGTTGGCGTCATCGACTTACGGAGAACGGTGGGCTCAGCACTGGCTGGATCTGGCACGGTTTGCGGAAACGGACGGTTTCGAGCACGACAACGTGAGACCCAACGCCTGGCGTTATCGAGACTGGGTGATTGACGCCCTGAATCGCGATCTTCCATACGACCAGTTTATCCGCCTGCAGATCGCCGGTGACTTACTGGAGCCGGACAACAAGGCCGCCGCAGTGGCGACGCAGTTTTGTGTGTC
Organism: Planctomycetales bacterium; assembly: GCA_038214195.1. Taxonomy (GTDB): domain Bacteria; phylum Planctomycetota; class Planctomycetia; order Planctomycetales; family Planctomycetaceae; genus SXXK01. The sequence continues at coordinate 1,449 of JBBQSE010000588.1, read as the reverse complement.
AGGGCCGGACATGCCGGATATCAACTCGCAGGAGGAACGACGCCATACGCTGCTGAATGAAATGACGGCCACGGTCGGTGAAGTGATCCTCGGACTGCAGATCGGATGCGCTCAGTGCCATGACCACAAGTATGATCCGGTGAGCCAGGCGGATTTTTACCGGCTGCGAGCTGTCTTCGAACCGGCGATCAGTCTGAAGAAAAATGCGTCGGTCACTGAACTTCGGGAGCAGTTTCCCTATTCGCAGGCGAGTCACGTGATGATTCGTGGTGACTATCGGCGTCCGGGAGACGAGGTCCGTCCGGATGTTCCGCGAGTGCTTCGGTCAGAGTCGTTTCCATTTGCTCCGTCACCAAAGGCGAATTCCGACGGACGCAGAATTGCACTGGCGGACTGGCTCGTACACCCTGATCATCCGCTCACGGCGCGCGTGATTGTGAACCGAGTCTGGCAGCAGCATTTTGGGACCGGCATTTGTGATTCGCCGAGTGATCTGGGAATCATGGGGGCGGAGCCGTCGAACTATGAACTTCTGGACTGGCTGGCGAACCGGTTTGTCGATCACGGCTGGAGTTTCAAACAACTGCACCGGCTGATTTTGACGTCGGCCACATGGCGACAGCGGAGTCGACTGCCGGACGATGCCACTGCCGACGAGACGATTGCCTGGCGGAAGGCATTGCAAACGGATCGCGACGTTCGCCTGTTGTCACGATTTCCGAGGCAGCGTCTGGAGGGCGAAGTGATTCGTGACTTGATGCTGTCTGTGGCGGGAGCGATCAACCACAAGGCCGGTGGCCCCGGTGTTCGGCCGCCGCTGCCTGCCGAGTTGCGGAGCACGCTGCTGAAAGATCAATGGAACATCACTGAAGATGTTTCAGAACACAATCGCCGCAGCATCTACGTGTTCGCTCGCCGCAACCTGCGATTCCCAATTTTTGAGGCATTCGATCGTCCGGCGGCCAATCAAAGCTGTTCCCGTCGCAACGTGTCCACCACAGCACCGCAGGCGCTGCATCTGCTGAATTCTGAATTTTCATGGATGGTGGCGTCGATGGTTGCGGCGCGAATTCGTGACGGCGAACCAGACGTTGATCAACAGGTCCTCGCGGCCTTTGGACGCATTCTGAATCGCACGCCATCGTCTGATGAGCTTGCTGAGGCATCACAGTTTGTAGTCGAATCTGGCGACAATGGCTTGGCGCACCTAAGTCTGTCGCTGATGAACTGCAATGAGTTTGTGTTCGCGGAGTGAGAGTTTTTGCGGCCGAAGTTCCGGCCTGCTTCGTGAGCGTTCACACAAGAACGGCCCCCTAGTATCTTTTAAAACAGCCTTTTGAGTACTGATTTCACGAAGTCAGTGGGAGGGTCGTAAAAGGAATTGTAGCGAGCGGTCGAACGGAGTCTGATTTCGGCGTTTAGCCGGAAACAGGCGGCCATGCAGATCGA
>JBBQSE010000587.1:0-4686 GCA_038214195.1 Planctomycetales bacterium | reverse complement strand
AGCGCCGGATTCAGCATTGGATTTTGGGACGCCTCCGCAGACGAATGGAAGTGCCGGTCAGTCGGTCATCACTCCCAACAGCCCTCAGAATCCTTACGTCGGCGCGGGCATTGTTCAGCGTGCCACAGACGCGCAGGGATCGGGCTACATTCTTGCATCGCCATCGGGCAAAGTACTGGCGGAACTGAAACCGAAGGGCAACGTCAGCCTTGATGCGTGGGTGGGCCAGCAGGTGGGAGTTCAGGGAACGCGGTTTTCTGAACAGGAAAAGAACGACGTGATTGAAGTCAGCGCCCTCGCACGAGTCCAGCTTCGTTAGCATTAAGCGGTTTATTATTGTCTTATCAGCCGGAACGCGTTAGCGTCGGGTTCTGTGAAAACCGGGAGCTAGCGCTCTGCGGCTGATTTCTGTCGCGACACTTATTGACAGCTCGATGCGTAGCTGCGTTGGCTTCATTTCACGGCGATTCGCAGGTACAACGCGGGCTGAAGTGTCTTGTGGACTCACCTGCTTCCGCTGCGGATCGCCAAAACTGTGCCCAACAGCCCATCCGAAACAGAATTGATTGAACTGGTTGCAAACGGCAATCAGGATGCTTTGGCGCAATTGTTTTCGCAGCATCGCGATCGACTGTGGCGAATGGTCACGTTTCGAATGGACCCGCGACTGCATGGTCGCGTTGATGCGGACGATGTGCTGCAGGAAGCATGGCTGGCTGCGGTGCAGCGAATCGATCACTTTCTCGTCGATGCATCACGTTCGATCTTCGTCTGGTTCCGCCTGATCACAAGCCAGACGCTGGTGGATATCCATCGTCGGCATTTGACGACTCAGAAACGCAGCGCCGGGGCAGAGTTTTCAATCGATCGTGGCTGGTCTTCGTCATCGACATCGTCCTCGCTGTCGTTCCATCTGCTCGACGATCTCACCAGTCCCAGTGAAGCCGCACTGCGCGAAGAAATGTCGCAAAAGCTGAATCAGGCGCTGGGCGACATGAAGGACATCGACCGCGAAGTCCTCGCGCTGCGGCATTTTGAGCAGCTGAGTAACCGTGAAGCCGCTCAGGTGCTTGGCATTTCCGAGCAAGCCGCCAGCGATCGTTACATTCGAGCGCTCGGCAGATTGAAGACGACGCTGACCGCGCTGCCTGGATATCTTGCGGACGATGGTAATTGATCACTCGCTTATGACCGCGTGGAGTATCACATGAGATCTTGGCTCACTCTTGTCGTCACATGCCTCACGGTTGGAACTGCCGCAGCGGACTCGGCGCGTTTGCCCAACGTGGTCTTCATTCTGGCCGACGATCTGGGTTTTAACGACACGACTCTGTATGGCGGGACGACGTTCTACAAGACGCCGAATCTTCAGCGACTTGCCGCTCGGGGCATGATCTTTACGCATGCCTACACGCCCAGTCCGCTGTGCTCGCCGACGCGGGCGGCCATTCTTTCAGGGCAGAGTCCGGCGCGGACAGGCATCACAACGCCAGCCTGCCACCTGCCGCAGGTTGTCCTGAAATCAACCGTGGGCGGCAAGGCGGCTCCCGACAGTCCCGTCGTCATGCCCACGACGGTGACTCGGTTCAGCAGGGAATTTTACACACTGGCGGAAGCACTCAAAGACGCGGGCTATGCCACCGGGCATTTTGGAAAGTGGCATCTGGGAGCCGAACCGTATTCTCCGCTGCAAAACGGATTTGATGTCGATGTGCCTCACTGGCCCGGCCCCGGACCGGCGGGCAGTTATGTGGCTCCGTGGAAGTTCCCTGACTTTGATCCCGACACGCCGAATCAACACATTGAAGACCGCATGGCGCAGGAAGCGGTGGCGTTTATGGAGCAGCACCGTGACGAACCATTTTTCTTAAACTACTGGATGTTCAGCGTGCATGCTCCCTTTGATGCAAAGCAGGATTTGATTGACAAATACCGCCCGCAGGTTGATCAAAAAAATCCGCAGCGCAGCCCAACGTATGCCGCGATGGTGGAAAGTATGGACGATGCAGTCGGGACTCTGCTGGATACGTTGGACCGCCTCAAGCTGACCGACAACACGATCATCGTGTTCACGTCGGACAATGGCGGCAACATGTATAACGAAATTGACGACACCACGCCCACCAGCAACGCTCCACTGCGGGGCGGCAAGGGCAACGTGTTTGAAGGCGGAATTCACGTCCCATGTGTCGTATGCTGGAAGGATCACGTGGCAGAAAACAGCCGCAGCAACGCCTTGATCTGCAGTTATGACTTCTATCCCACGCTGCTCGACCTGTTGTCACTCAAGCCACTGCCGGGGCAGATTTTCGACGGTCTCAGCTTCACCCCGGCGCTCAATGGTGAAGCCTTTGAGCGAGACGCGATCTTCACGTACTTCCCTCACGCGACTAAAGTGCCCGACTGGCTGGAACCGTCCGCCACCGTACATCACGGGGACTGGAAACTCATCCGCATCTTTCACAGCGGCAAGAACGGTGAACATCGCTGGAAATTGTTCAATCTGAAAGACGACATCGGCGAGCAAAACGACCTTGCCGAACAACGACCGGATTTGGTTCAGGAGCTTGATGCCCGCCTTGAGAGATTTCTGACCAATACGCACGCCGTGGTTCCGATCCCCAATCCCGCGTTCGATCCCGACAAGTACGATCCGGCCGAGGAAGGAAAATCCGTGCCGAAACAAAAAGCCGCCGAGAAAAAATCTGCACCGAAGAAAACGGACGGGCTGAGTGACGATTCCCCTGCACTCAAAGGCTGGAAGCTGCGGAGATGCACAGCGACGATTGCGGACGGATTACTGACGATTACCGCCAGCGGCAACGAACCCTTCCTGGGCTTTGCGGCCAATCGATTTAACGGCCCCGCAAAGATGGTCGTCTGCATGAAGTGTTCCAGCGACGGAACCGCCAGAGTTCAGCACCTGCCATCAGGTCAGGCTGCTAATTTCAACGGAGTTCGCAACTTCGAGTACTCCGTCACCGCAGGGGATTTGCAGGAGATTGAAATTGCCGTCCCGGTTGAAGCATCGCTCGGCATCATGCGGCTCTATCTGCCATTTCAAAAGACGCCCATTCAGATCGACTGGATTGAACTGTCAACTGGCGACAAAACTGAGCGCTGGGATTTTTGAACCACAGCTGAATAACAATTGTGAGTAACGCATTGGGGCTGATTTGATCACGACAATTATTTGTCGAGCGATCCTAATTGGACAGCGCCACTCTTGGCGAAAACCCAGCGTTTTTGTAGCCCGAAGCGTGAGCGAGGGATTGTTCCTAACTCTTTCCCTCGCTTACGCTTCGGGCTACTACTTCGAAAAAAGTGGCGCTATCCAACTAAGACTAAGTGCGTTACTTTTTCTTCTTTTGCCCCTTCTTCCGTGACGGCTCAGGAGTTGTTCTCGTTGCGCCTTCCGGCAACGGCCAGTTGGCCGGGATGGGTTTGATGGACGTGTATTGATCAAAGCTGTCGCCGGTGCCGAGGACGCGGGGATCCTGCTGACGTTCCAGTTCTGTCATCAGAGCCCGTCGCAATTTTTCCGCAACGTCAGCGTGGTCCGGATCGGCAATCAAATTGTTCATACAGTCCGGATCGCTGCTGACGTCGAACAGTTGTTCGCTCGGACGTTTTCCGAACGAATGCTGCCAGTAAGGATTGTCAGGGCCGAGGTCTTCGATCAGCGTCTTGGCAGGGCTGCCATCAGTGTCCAGCAGTCCCAGGTCCGGATCGCCGCAGGGCCAGCGATCAGGAGTAAAGTTTTTGACCAGCAGGTATTGGCCCATGCGGATTCCTCGCGCCGGATAGCCGAGTCCATAGGAGGAACCGCGACGTGCGTAAACGTCATTGCGTTCGCGACCGATCATCACAAACGAGCGATCGACCTTCGGCCTATTGTTCAGCAGATCGGTCAGACTGTGTCCGGTGATGGACTGCATTCCGGCGTCCTTTTGAGTCACTCCCGCCAGTTCCAGAAACGTCGGTGCGAAGTCGATGAAGCTAACCAGATCCGGGATGCGGCGTCCGGGATCTTTGATTCCATTCGGCCAGCGCATCACCAGCGGAACGTGATGCGCGTCGTCATAGGTATGGCCTTTGACGCGAGGGAACGGCATTCCGTGGTCGGACGTGACAATCACCAGTGTGTTGTCAGCTTGCCCGGATTCATCCAGCGCGGCCAGAAGTTCGCCGACCTGATTGTCAAACGCTTCGATTTCCATGGCGTAATCCAGCATGTCATTGCGAACCGTTTCGTTATCCGGCCAATACGCTGGCACGCGATCGATGTCACCGATCTTCTTCCCCGCCGCCGCTCCAGCTCCTGCGGCATAAGGACGGTGCGGATCGGCGCTGCCGTACCAGTAGAAAAACGATTGATCCGGCTGCCGAGCCTTCAAAAACTTTGCAAACGTTGCTCCGGGAGTATTTCGATTTCCGGCGGACGGCAGGCCGAAGTCGCGGTTCTTGCCGTCCGCATCTTTCGCACTGCCGGGGCCCCACAATTTGCCGCAACTGCCTCCGAGGACTCCGTATTTGGCCAGCGCGTCGCCAAACGAAGTGAACTTTGACGGGAAATGATTCTGATGATTGGCAGCGTCTTCGAGTTGCCACGGATTGCGTCCGGTAAGGATCGAGGCGCGACACGGCGCGCACTTCGACGTGGCAACGTACGCATTGTCGTAGGCC
>JBBQSE010000586.1:0-4689 GCA_038214195.1 Planctomycetales bacterium | reverse complement strand
CCCCGCGTTTTTTTGGCTTTTTTTTTTGTGGCAATTAAAATTTACCTACCCAACCCCCCCCCCCCCCCCCGCGGGTTTTGCCCTATCCCCGCGGGGGCCGCCACGGGTGTACAGTAAAGCCCTCCGGGCGGCATCCATGACATTTCTTCAACCATTTCTCCTCTTCGCACTCCCGCTGATCGGGTTGCCGATTCTGATTCATCTGATCAATCAGAATCGACATCGCACGATTCCGTGGGCGGCGACGATGTTTTTGCTGCAGGCCAAGCGCATGGCACGCGGCATGGCGCGGCTGCGGTACATCCTGATCATGCTCGCCCGCATGATTGCCGTCGCAGGGTTGATCTTTGCCATCAGTCGACCGATGGCCGGAGGCTGGCTCGGTCTAACGACCAGCGGAGCCCCGGAACTCACTGTGGTCATTCTTGACCGTTCCGCCAGCATGGAGGAACAGGATCCGAAAACCGGCGAGTCCAAGAGATCCACGGCTCTCGAAAAACTCTCCAGTGTCTTTCGTGATCTCGGACGCAACACGCGGATTGCGTTCTTCGACAGCGCCACGGGAAACCGCTACGACCTGGACTCCGCGTCCGCCCTGACGGAACTCCCCGAAGCCGAAGCGACTTCCACGAGCGCGGATATTCCTTCACTCATGCAGGCGGCGACAGAATATATCCTCGCGAGCGAGGCTGGCCGCACCGACGTTTGGGTCTGCTCGGACCTGCGGCAGTCCGACTGGAGTCCTTCCAGTGGTCGCTGGGAATCTGTCCGCGAACAGCTTCGCGGGCGTGACGGAGTGAGCCTGTATCTGCTGACCTATCAGGATCTTGCACCGGACAATCTGGCGGTTTCCGTCAGTGGAGTTCATCGACGAGAAACTGTTGAAGGTGCCGAACTGGTGATGGATCTGAAATTGACTCGCACAGCCGCCATCAAGGAACCGATTCACATTCCTGTCACGTTTGTCATTGGTGGCGCCCGATCGACGGTGGATCTCGAAATGACCGGCACGCAACTCGTTCGCAACGGCCACACGATTCCGATCGACCGCGAGTTGAAACGCGGCTGGGGACGAGTCGAACTGCCTCGCGACGCAAACCTCGCTGACAACGTGTATGACTTTGTCTATGCTGAACCGGCCATTCAAAAAACCGTGATCGTGTCGGATGAATCAGATGTCTCCGAACTGCTGCGTTTGGCCGCGGGCACTCCGTCCGACCGAAGTCTGATTTATGAAGCTCAGGTCGTCTCGTCGTCGCAGGCCCCGGCAATCGAATGGGACAATACAGCCCTGATTCTGTGGCAGGCTCCGTTGCCGACCGATGTGCTGGCAAAACAACTGGAATCTTTCGTCGCTCGCGGCGGCTGTGTGATGTTCTTTCCGCCGGAGATTCCGACCGCTCAGTCTCTGTTTGGAACTCACTGGGGCCAGTGGCGAGACCCGGCGGCGGGCGATCACTTCGCATTGTCGCGGTGGAGGACCGATGCCGACTTGCTCGGCAATTCGCAGAGCGGAAAGCCGCTGCCGGTCGGACAGGTTATCACCTATCGCAGCTGCGAAGTCGTGAATGATCAAGGCACCGTGCTGGCACAACTGAGTGACGGACCGCCACTGCTGCTGCGGGCAAACACCGATCAGGGAGCTGCCTGGTTCTGCAGTACGCTGCCGAACACATCGAATTCCAACTTCGTTAGCAACGGAATCACATTTTACGTCATGATCCAGCGCGCCGTCGCCCGTGGTGCCGCGGCGCTTGGCGAAGCGCGACAATTCGACTGCGGAACGATGAAACCCGGTATTGCGGAAACGTGGACTCCTCTCGACGACACGTCTGGCGATGTCTTGCTTTCGCAGCGCACGCTGAACAATGGACTCTATGAAACTCCGGAAGCCGCGTTCGCTCTGAATCGCCCACTGGCGGAAGACGCCGTGGAAGTGCTCAGCGACGGAACACTCGAACAAGTCATGAGCGGCCTGAATTACACTCGCATCGATGATAAAGCCGGCAGTTCGATGGCGCTCGCCAGCGAAATCTGGCGCACGTTTCTCATCGCCATGATCATCGCCCTGATCGCCGAAGCCCTCTTGTGCGTGCCAGAGAAAGCAACAGTGGACGTGGAGCAGAAACCGATCAAACGTGAACCCGTAATTGCACCGTTTCCGAGGAAAGCGTCCGCGATGAAGACGTAAATCCGTAAAAACAGTTGCGACTTGCCCCAACGGGGCAGCAGACATCAGCCTGGGGCAAGTGCCGCCGCGAACGCGGCAAACGCCGCCCCAGGAAACGAACACAAGAACAATCGTGCCCTGAAAGGGCACCGGAAAACACGATGCCACAATTCCCGTGCCCGTTCAGGGCACATCATCCCGAACAAACAACAACCCAGGGCGGCGCGAACCGCTGACGCGGTTTCGCTTGCCCTGGGCTGGTATCCGCTGCCCCGTTGGGGCAAATCGCAAACTGCCGTGACCCAAATGACAACAAACGAAACCCCCCACATGACCTTCGTCTGGACAATCGGCACACTCATCATCTCCGTGATCGTACTGATCATCGCGGCGGTTTGCTGCTTTGTCAGCTGGCGGCGGAGCGGTTACCGGCGGTCGATGCTGTGGCTGGAGATGTTTCGGTTTGTGTTGATCACGCTCGTTCTGATCACGCTCAATCAACCTGAGTTCACTCAGGAGATCAAGCCTCAGGAACATCCGACACTGGTTGTGATGCATGACGTTTCAGGCAGTATGAAAACTCAGGACGTGGTCAATCCGAAAACGCCGGCTGAGAAACCGGTGACTCGCGAGGCTGCCGTGGCACCTGTCATCGTACCGGAACTCTGGATGGCGCTGACGGGACGCATGAACGTCGTCTTTGAACCGTTTTCGTCCCAGCCGCCAACGGGTGAAAAAGGGACCGACCTGAATTCAGCCCTGCAGTCCGTCGGCGACAAGCACGCCAATCTGCGCGGCATCGTGCTGCTGTCTGACGGAGACTGGAACATCGGCCAGGCACCGGGAACCGCCTCATCTGCGTTGCGCGTTAAAAATGTCCCGGTTTATGCTGTTGGCGTGGGAAGTGAAGAGCGGCTTCCTGATATGGAATTGGCGGCTTCCGATGCGCCGACGTTTGGAGTCGTCAACAAGTCGCTGCGAATTCCCTTTCGAATCATCAGCTGGCTGCCCGCAGATCGCGACGTGAAGGTTTCGCTGACGGGAACGCGCGGCGAAAAGATCGAGAAAACTGTGCGCGTTTCCGGTATGGGTCAACAGCAGGACACGATCGACTGGAAGCCCGAAAAGACGGGGGAATATGAACTGACGCTGGAGATCCCAGTTGATGATTCCGAAACCCTGCCGGACAACAACAGGCTGAAGATTCCAATCACGATTCGGGATGAAGAACTGAAAGTGCTGGTTGTCGAATCGTATCCTCGCTGGGAGTACCGTTATCTGCGTAACGCTTTGGAACGGGATCCCGGCGTCGCCGTGAGTTGTCTGCTGTTTCATCCGGACATCGACAGTGTGGGTGGCGGGCGAGGTTACCTGGAACAGTTTCCGACTGAAAAGGAATTGTTTGAATACGACGTCGTGTTCCTCGGCGATGTCGGCATCGGGGCAAAGCAACTGACGCCGCAGGACTGCACGAATCTTAAGCAGCTCGTTCGCAGTCAGGCGGGCGGCCTGGTGTTTCTGCCAGGCTTTCGCGGCTACCAGAATTCGCTGCAGACCAGCGAACTGGATGAACTGAATCCCGTGGTGCTCGATCAGGCGCGTCCGAAAGGCTTCGGAACATCCCGGCCAGCCCGATTCACCCTGACCGAAGCTGGTCGCCGGAGTTTGCTGACTCGTCTGGAACCCGATGACAATGACAACGAACGCGTCTGGAATTCGCTGCCAGGATTTCAATGGTACGCGGCGGCACAGCGGGCGAAGATCGGTTCGCAGGTTCTGGCGACCCATGATTCCGATTCCACATCGTTTGGTCGCGTGCCCCTGATTGCAACTCGCACCGTCGGCACGGGCAAAGTGCTCTTCATGGGCACCGACGGAGCCTGGCGCTGGCGAAAAGGCGTTGAGGATTTGTATCACTATCGATTCTGGGGACAGGTGGTTCGCTGGATGGCCTATCAGAGAAATATGTCGCAGGGCGAATCGATGCGGTTGTTCTATTCACCCGACCGACCGGAAGCGGGCAATGTTGTGACTCTGAACGCCAACGTGATGAGCACCGCCGGTGACCCGCTGCGCACGGGGACAGTCATCGTGCAAACTGTCTCGCCATCCGGTCAGACCGATTCCATTCGTCTCGCTCCAGCGGGTGAAGATTCCTGGGGCCTGTTCACCGGCACGTTTACTCCGACGGAGGGTGGCCAATACAAGTTTATGACAACCTGTACCGAAACCGGTGCTCGTTTGGAAACGATCATCGCTGTTCTGGGACAGGAAAAAGAACTCGTCGGGCAGCCCGCGCGACTCGATGTGCTCAAAGAGATCGCCCAAATGACTCGCGGCCAGCTCACCACCGTCAGCGAAATCCAGAGACTCGTCGATCACATCGCCGCAATGCCGGAACCCGAACCGATTCTCCGTCGCTTCCGCCTCTGGAGTCACCCGGCATGGGGCGGTTTGATTGTGGTGTTGCTGGGCGGGTTTTGGACGGGAAGAAAGCTGGCGGGGCTGGCGTAAGGCAC
>JBBQSE010000585.1:0-4700 GCA_038214195.1 Planctomycetales bacterium | reverse complement strand
CGATGACATAAAGAAATCGAAGATTAAGTGCTACGGCCCTCACGAAGAATGGTGCATGGATGATTGGTTTTCGGCTCAAGAGGATGCCTGTTGGGTGATACGCGAGACTGAGGAATCCAAGCCACTCCAGGAATCGTTTTCGCTCATGCCCGCTCGAGAAGCATCGGACCGTCCCGCGTTCTTCATTGCTCTGTTCGCGGAAACCGAGCCAGCGCAATTAGTTCAGGAACTGTCGGCCCTGTATCAGGTCTCTTCACACGCCGTGCTGGACGCCCCAGAGAAGATGGAGCGTCTCCAGGTCTTGTATGAAAAAGTTCGAACGTTTTCGTTTGATTGATAACACATGACCACAGGTGCTGCTGTGAATTGTCGCATGTGCCGTCATTGTCTTTCTGTCGGGATTTCTACGAAACTCTCAGCAGTACCTTGCCGGACACGGTAGTGTCTTCCGACGCTTTGACGGCTTCGGTGATCTGATCGAGCGAATACGAGCCGGCGATTTCTGTGCCGAGCACTCCAGACCGAATCAGCTTTGTCAGTCGTCGCACGAGTCGCAGTTTGAACGGCAGTGAAGCGTTTGCCATGAAACTGCCGAGCCAAAATCCTTCGACGCTGCTTCCCGTCGTCATCAGGACTCGTGGACTGAAGACTAGCGGGTCATTGCTCAGCGTTCCATATGACAGCATGCGACTGTTTTGTCGCAGGCTGTGGACGATGGCGGAACCGGTCGCTCCACCGACAGCGTCGATGGCGAATCCCGTTCCGTCCGCATGCGTGACCTTTTTGATGACTGCCACCAGGTCTTCGATGGAGTTTCTTTTCTCGTCAAAGACTTCAACGTGGTCGGCCCCCAGTTGTCTCAGTTCGTTCGCCTGTGCTTCTCGACGCACGACGTTGAACGTCTTAAATCCGACGGATTTCCCCAGCCGGATAATCATCCGCCCCAGCGCTGAACCTGCGGCCGACTGGACCAGCCAGTCTCCATGAGGAACTTTCAGCACTTCACGCGTCATGACCCAGGCCGTCGCCGGATTGACGAAAAACGTGGCGGCCTGTTCGACGGACAAATGCCGACTGATCGGAATAACTTCCGTCGCCGGGACAACGGCATATTCCGCCCAGTTGCCGCCTCGGCGATTAAGCACCACGACTCGCCGATTGCGGAACAGGCGTCCTCGCAATCCGCCTCCGGACGCTTCGACGATGCCGACACCTTCGAAACCAGGGGTCGCCGGGCATTGCGCAGGAACGGTATAACGTCCCCGAATGAACATCAGATCCGACGGATTGACCGGTGTTGCCAGCATTCGCACGAGCACTTCACCCGCGCGAGGTACAGGGCGTTCGAGGTCGCTGACACTGAGGACGGCGGAAGGATCTCCACATTGCCGAAATTGCACTGCCATCATCGCGGTGGTTGACTTTCTAATTGGACAGCGCCATGTCCGTATTTACGTGCCGAGTTGGAGCAGGGCTTTGGTGATCTGAAGAAACAGTGGCGAACGCTACAGCGTTCTTCCAGATCCATCAAGCGTAAGAGGGTCTACGACACGGGCATCCGCACACAAAACCTGTTACGCTGTTCTACTTTTTGCATCACATCACTCAGGGATCTCCCCGGCAACCATGTTTTACTCAGCGATTTTTTACGCAGGCTTCGTTCTGTTGCTGGAAGTGGTATTCATCTGTCGGGCCATTCTGCGACCGCATCGGGATCCCGCTTCGCGGATCGCGTGGGTCGTCGTGATCGTCGTGTTCCCGGTGTTTGGCATTCTTGTGTACATCCTGCTGGGTGAGACCAATATTGGTCGAAAGCGCTCCGAACGTACAAGCAGGATTCTGGAGAAGTTGCCTGGCCTTTCCGAGACTTTCGACGCTCAGGACAAACTTTTCGCCGCGAAAATCCCCGAGCAATATGAGCACCTGTTTCGTACGGCTCATTCCATCAGCGGCTTTCCCACCGTGAGCGGCAATTCGGCAAAGCTGTTTTCTGTTTCCGATGAGACGATTGCATCCATGGTGACGGACATCGACGCGGCGACGCAGCATGTGCATGTGCTGTTTTACATCTGGCTGACAGACAACAACGGATGCCGAATTGTCGAAGCCCTCAAGAGGGCCGCCGCGCGGGGAGTGGCGTGTCGAGCGATGGCCGACAACCTGGGCTCGCGTGACATCATCCGATCCGAACACTGGCAGGCGATGCGCGACGCTGGCGTGCATCTGGGCGTAGCTTTGCCAATCGGCACGCTGATAATCGGATCGATGAAGCGTCGGGTCGATCTGCGAAATCACCGCAAGATTGTGGTCATCGACGATCGCATCACCTATTGCGGCAGTCAAAATTGTGCCGACGCGGAATTCCGTGTCAAACCGAAATATGCGCCGTGGGTCGATGCAGTGATGCGATTCGAGGGACCGATTGCCCGACAGAACCAACACTTGTTTGTCGGCGACTGGATGACGTACGTCCATGAAGATCTCACTCAGATGCTCACAGAGTCGGTCACCGTGTCACAAACGGGATTTGCCGCTCAAGCTTTCGGGACCGGTCCGACTGTGCGTCATTCGGCCATGCCGGAAATGTTTGAGTCGCTGATGTTTGCCGCTCGTCGGGAAATCGTGATCACGACGCCATACTACGTCCCTGATGAGTCCATGCAAAACGCCTTGTGTGCCGCCGCCCGCCGCGGTGTGGAAACGACAGTTGTATTCCCCGCTCGCAACGACTCCTTCGTCGTGGCAGCCGCCAGCCACAGTTATTACGCTGATCTGCTCGAGGCTGGTGTCAAAATCTACGAATACGTCGGTGGACTGCTCCACACAAAGTCGTTCACGATCGACGGAACCGTGACATTGATCGGGTCCGCGAACATGGATCGTCGGAGTTTTGATCTGAACTACGAAAACAATATTCTGGTCTGCGACGCCACACTGACGGGCGAAATGAGACAGTTGCAACACCACTATATCTCGAAGTCAAACGCTGTTTCGCTTGAGATGGTCAGAGACTGGCCAGTGGGCCTGAGATTGTGGAATAATGCCATCGCAATGCTTGGGCCTGTGCTGTGATTGTCAGTGTCGTTCACTTTCAGCTCAGCGAATGGTGATAAAATCATTGTGGCTGAACAAAACGTGAATCAGGTTTTCACGAGCCCGCTGGTGAGGAACTGTGGACGCTCCGCGACGCGGCGACTGGTCTGCGGCGGGAAACAGAGTTTGATCGCTCGCCTGCACGGTCACGGCGTTGGATTGCAGAAACTTCTGGCAGGCTACGAATTCCGCTTCACCCGGCGATCTGCTTAACACCGCTTCGAAGGCCATCGCGATGAACGCGGCACGAGTCCGCGCGTCATCCTCTGAACCAGCTTCGGAACTCAACTGCTGGGCCAGCAGACGCGCCTGATCGAGTGCCAGGCTGCTGTTCATCAGGGCCAGCGCCTGTTGGGGCACCACGCTTTCCTGACGCCGGTAACACTCATTCGGATTTGCAATATTGAACGTCTCCAGGAACACTGATTTTTCATTGGGCGTGTTGCGGAAGTACAGGCTTCGTCGCGGCACGGATTCGGATTCAAGTTCCGGGATCTCCGGCCCGCCCGTCGATCGATCCAGCGAGCTGCCGATGGCAAGAACCGAGTCTCGCACGACTTCCGCTTCCATCCGCCGCGAATTCATACGCCACAGAAAGCGGTTCGCGGGATCAATGGACGTGTTCGTTACTGCGGATTCCGTGCTCCGCTGCGTGACTGAACTTTGACGATACGTCGCCGACAGCACGATCAGCCGATGCAGCGGTTTCATTCGCCAGCCGTTGGCAGTCAGTTCCGTCGCCAGCCAGTCGAGCAGTTCCGGATGCGATGGCTGCTGCCCGTTCAGTCCAAAGTTGGCGACCGATGGCACAATCGCCTCTCCCATGTGTCGCAGCCATATATGATTAACCGCAATCCGCGACGCGCGGGGATTTTGAGGGCTGGTGATCCAGCGCGCGAGCGCGAGGCGACGGCCTGTTGATACATGAGGGAAAATTTCTCCCAGTGGCGAGTATGTTCCATCAGGCTTATCGATCGCTGTTTGTGCCTCTTTCAGTTTCGTCTTCACCGCCGCAAGTTTTGCTTCGGCGTCGATGATCGCCGGCGAAGTCTCGGCGTTTGAACCAGCGCGCACGGTGGCCAAATAATGTTCGGCTGTCAGCAATTCCTCCGCGATCTTCGCATACGCTGCTTTTCGTTCGGCCCGACATGCGTTGAGCGCGGTCTCGGAGACGTTGTCTTCCGGTTGTCCGTGATACTTTGCACGTTCCGCTGCGATGCGAGCGCTCAGGGCGTCTGCCTCACACCGCGCCGTTGCGACCCGTGCATTGGCCATTGAAACTTCGTGGATGGCAGATACATGCCGTGCGTGCAGATCATCCAGCGTTGGCACCAGTTCGCGGACATCGACTTCCAGGAACTCGGCCGATCCGCTGTGAACCCACAGTGCAAATTTGCCAGTGCGGCGCGGTTCGGGCATGACGTAGTCGAGCTTGTGTTCACCGTTGAGTTTGATAGTCAGCTGCTGGCCTCGCGCGGTGATTTCTACCGTGGTGACTTCACCGACGACCAGAGATGTCTTGACGATGCCTGCCTGCGGATAAACCTGCATTCCGTCTTTGCGATGAAACGCCTGCACAGACTGACCGACATCGCCGGTCGATGTAT
>JBBQSE010000584.1:0-4722 GCA_038214195.1 Planctomycetales bacterium | reverse complement strand
TCCCATAGTCCGCGTCGCGGAACCATCCCGTCGGCGGAGCGACGGGTGTACTGTACACCCGTCGCTCCGCCGACGGGCATTGTCAAAGTTGACGCGAATAGTGCAGATACGTCCCGGCATTCAGCCCAGCGCGTTCGGGGTTCTTCCTGATGTAATCACGCAAAAATCGAAACTGTTCTTCGCTACGGACCAAATGGTCAAATTGATCGGTCTGCCAAAACTGGCCGAACATTTCTCCCGTCGATGGAGCGACGGGCGTACCGTACACATGCCGCTCCGTCGGCAGGCGTTTCCGCAGCATCCTGCGAATCTTCGTCGCTGTGTAGTGCTTCCACGAAGTACACTGTGAAAACATAGACTCTTCACTCCGAAACGCCGCGATCAGATGGACGTGATTTGGCATGATCACCGCGTCAGTCAAAACCGTCCTGTCTCCTTCAAAATGCATAAGACTGTCCAGAACAATCTGAGAGAACTCTGCGTCTTTCAACAAGCATGAGCCCGCAGCCTCATCCAGACGACGATCCCACGCAAAGAACAACGACCAGCGGATATGACCTCGCCGATCAGGAGGCAACTTCTTCAGGGCGTTCTTCCAGTCTAAGTCGGGATCAATTCCGAAGTCTCGCAACATAGAATTTCGCTCAAGTTGCCAGGCAGCGATCGCTGCGGCAGGAAGTGAATCTGACAGCCGCCAGGTAATGAAAGTGAGCGTAGCGGCCTGAGTCCAGTGAGGTAGATGCTTCCAGACGATTGTGAAGTCTTCGTTCCGTTCAAAGAAACGCAGATCGTCAATTGAGAATGAATCGCTCATGGAATGCTGCCTAAAAAATTCCCGTTGGCGGAGCGACGGGTGTACCGTACACCCGTCGCTCCGCCGACGGGACTCCGTTAGTGATTAAACGCGAACTCACTTGAATGCAGCAGCGCGAAACTGACTTCGTCGAGCGAACGGCCAGAACACGTTTCCAATTCTTCCGAGGTCGGACTTCGGCCGAGGAATCGGATGAATAACTCGTCCACTGATCGCGCTGGTGATTTGACCGGATCAACGAGACGAGCCATCAGGCCCTGAACGGTTTCTCGATACTCCCATGTTGAACTGTAGTCGGCGTTAAGGTCGTCTCCGAGAAATGTTCGCACAAGGTCGTCGCGTTCGCGCGGCTTTGCAGTGGAACCTGTCGCAATGCACATGGATTCATACCACTGCTCCGGTGTCAGCGGCTTGATCGTTCGCACGGCAAACATTTCCTGCCGCTTGTGATCATTCTTTGAGGCCGAAGATTCTCGCTGGTACGCGTGCGAATTGCAGATCAGCTGAATCATCTGTCGCATGTCAAACTTCTGAGACCTCGCTTCATCGGCCAGTGCTTCCAGCAACGTCGGAACCGAAGCCGGATTGGACGCATTCACGTCATCGACGGGATGCACGATGCCTCGCCCAAGAAAGTGATACCACATTCGATTAGCAAAGTTGCGGGCGAACGGGCGACTTCGAGTCAGAAACAGAGCAAACTCGGCCCGCCACCGAGTCGTCTTCGGCTCAGCCCCGGTGAGAAATCGCGGCCGTTCGTCACCGCTTTCGTCTCTCACGATATCGATCAATCGGACATTGCTGGCGGAAACATCCTGGCGTTCAGTGGCTTCGAAAAAACGATTCATTCGTTTGAAGTCGGTCTGAGTCCATCGGTCAAACGGATGATCATGGCAGCGAGCACAGTCCAGACGAACTCCGAGGAACGCTCGCGAAACTTTGACCACCGGTTCTTCCGGATACCGCAGCAGAAAATTGACCGGGCCGTCAAATGCAGATTCCCCAGTGCTTGTGAGGAGGTCTTCCACGATCTGGTCGTACGGACGATTTGTCCGAAACTGTTCATGCAGCCATTGAGCCAGCGTGTCTCGGTCGGCATTGTTCGCTTCGTAGCCAAAGAGCTGAGTCGTCCACAGTTCTCCCCAGAAGATTGGAAACTCGGGTGAGTTCAGAAGTTTCTCGATCAATGCGGCTCGGTCAGAATTAGCGAGGAACGCCGTTCGTTCATCAGTCGTTGGAATCCGACCGACAAGATCCAGAGTGATTCTTCGCAGAAACTGCTCGTCGCTGCAGATCGGTGACGGCTGAATGCTGGTTTCGGCCCAAGCCGATTTGAGAAGCGCATCGATTTTCGTTTCAGCTGTGTCCTGACTGAAGGCGATCAACGGAAGCAGAGTGATGAGCAGAGCGACAAGGCAATGTTTCATGGACGTGTTTCCTTCCCTGCGAGCCGCAAGGCGCTAGCCGCGGGTGTTGAATTCATCGTTTAACCCGCTGCGTCAGCGAGGGATGTCTGGCGGAAAACGCTGGCAATCTGATCCCTCACTGACGTGTCGGGTTGTGAAAACCCATTAAGCGATATCGGCTGAGACTAAGTCATCACCCGCGGCTAGCGCCATGCGGCTCACGAAATACTAAAAATCGGTCTTCGACAACTGCTTTTCCAACTCTGCGGCTTCTTCCAGGATGCCATTGATCTCATCCCCAGCCCAGTCCTGGAGCTTCAGACCTTCCGCTGTTTCCTCGAAGTGCGCATCGAACCACAGTTGAAGGCCATCGACATCGGGCCGTTTGACGGAGCGTTCCACCAGGTCGTCAAGAATCAGCTTGCCCGACAGCGTGCTGATAGCGGCACTCAGTTTCTTGTCCATCAGCTTCGATGCAAACTCATCGATCGTACGGCCCCGGCGGCGAATTTCGCGAGACTCAACAAAGAAGTCCTCGCACATTGATTTGACGTCGTCGGGCGATTCATTCGTGATCGTGTACTTGCCGTCATCGCCTTTGGTGATGATCTGAGCCAACCATTCGCGAGCGGCGTCATCGGCCGTGATTGGTGAATAATCCATCTCGCGAACGACGATCATCAGAGCCAAATCAGACGACAGATATTTCTTGAAACGAACGTGAAGATCGTCCGACTCATCCATTCGATCGACCAGTTCCTGCAGAGGCTGTTCGAGCACTGATCGGTCCTGCTGAATTGCAATGAAGCGAGTGATTTCAGATTCGATTTCTTTCAGCTGTTCGCTTTCCGTGTTCAGAATCAGCCCTGAAGGAGCGTCGTCGGTTGCTTCTTCGAGCATGTAGAAATAGTCGTCAAAGTGTTCATCGTTGGGCTCATCGTCCTCCGTCAGATTTCTGCTCGCCAGGAACACGGCGACGTTCGGATCCGCCAACATCGACTTCAAAGTGCTGTGCCGCTTGTCGGAATCTGCCAGATCTTTTGACCATGCGGTGAGTTCTTCTTCAAACCGTTTCAGCATTGGCTGGAGCCGTTCGATGTTCTTTAGTCGGCCCTCCACCGCACTTCGACGCGCGGGGCGAATGACAAAACGATCATCTTTATTTCGCACCAGCAGATCGGAAAACACTTCGCTCAGATCTTCAATTCTCGGATGCAGTCTGGACCTCAACTCGTTCCTGTAAACAAAGGCTGGGGCACCTTCGTGATTCAGAAATCGTTGCAGGAATTGAGCGGGCTCCGTCGATGTCTCAAGAGACGCAGCGATCTCCTTCAATGCCGGCCCGATAGCAGCGACATCTGCCTCGGCGACATTCACGGCCGTGATAAACGCGTCGCACTTCGCCTGAAAGTCGGCATTGACGGTGATAGTGGAGCCCGCCGTTTTGAAGTGTTCACCAACAAACTGCTGCCACTGAGAAACGTCATCCTGATCGCTGGTGGCATTCTGAGCCTGCAATGCGGCTCGATCAGCCATGACGATTTGACCGGTTGGGGTCTTCAGAAGCTCGATGAATTTTTTCAAGTTCTGCTGATCACCGACAACATCACCGACAACAATTCGGTCAGTGATCTCCTTCAATTCGTTCGCTGCGTGTTCGGGTTCGCTCTCGATGTCGTCGTCCGATGAAACAGCCGTCGGCGTGCCCGGCACTTCGTCTTCAGATGCTGACGCTTCGTTCGCTGTTCCCGCAGAAGACGACGTTTGAGCCGCAAGAGGTTCTGCAAACTGCAACTGGAACAAACCCAGACAAACCAGCGGAAAAAGCAATCCACCCCAGACAAGTCGCTGCATAATCGTGTCTCCCTTTTGATCCCATGAAACCAGACGGCGAATACGTTGAAACAGCGGCCCGCCCGTTGCAGACATCGCCAGAATTGGTGAACCGTCCCGTGCCGTGGTTGCGGCCAGCAGAGCGTTTGCCAGTTGAGTGACTCGTGCAGGCCGCTCGCTGGCCATGAGAGCATCGCAGGCCCACTCGGCCGATTCATCAAAGCGACGGGCTGAGATCCACGCCAAAGGATTGAACCAGTGCAAGGCCAGGATCACTCGAGCCAGCAACGACTTCCACAGATCGCCCCGCCGCAGATGTGATAGCTCGTGATGAAGCACGGCGATGCGTTCATCCGACGACAGTTCACTCCACAATCCAACCGGCACAACAATCTTGTGACCGGCAGGAGTCCAGCAAATCAAAGGACCAACGACGGGATGAACATCCAACGCGATGCTGCGGTCCAGATTGAGCTCCAGCGACAAATCCTGAAGCTCTTTCGTCCAACTTCGCCTTGCCGGGCGAGCTTTCAATAGTGCGATATTGAGGATGACATAGTTCACGAGCCCGAAGGCAATAAGTCCAAAGACTCCGCAGATCCACACAAGAGGAAGCAATTCCATCCATCGAACGGCAGACACAACGGACATTAAATTGGCTGCCGGAAG
>JBBQSE010000583.1:0-4763 GCA_038214195.1 Planctomycetales bacterium | reverse complement strand
GCGGATTCACACAGCATTCGCATATTACCGTACCTGCAGCGAACGGCACGAGTCAGGCCGTCATACGATCTATTGCCGCAGCGGACTTCAACGGTGCCGGTGAATCAGACCTTGCTGTCACCGCGATTGTTGCGGCTGTGGTCTTGCTCAATGCCACCGATTCACTCACCTTCAGTCCGATTGTGACCGGTCGCTCTGATCAAAATTTAACTGCCTGGCCGACGCCGATTATCGTGGACATTTTCGGGATCGTGTCAGGCACTGCATCGGGAACATTCAGCCGCACAGACACGTCGCTCAGCCCCCTTCGTTACGGTCGATGATGTGGCGTTCCCGGCGAACAAGGACCGCACTCGGCCACAGTTGAGTGGGGCGACGGCCAGTTGCGGAAAACAAGTTGCGGGGGGCCGCCACCTGTGTCCATTCCTGGATCGCGCGCCGTTCTCCGCCTGCGATAACCTGCTGTTGATGAGCTTCGCGGCGCGGCTGTACTTTTCAAGTAGACGCCTTATTTGCTGCTTCACATTCTGAGGATCGTGATTCTTCTTGTCGCAAATTGTCTTCAAGCGAACCAACGCTGCAACTTCAACGTACTTGGTTTTTCGGATGACTTAATGCCCATGGACCTCGTTGCCAGGGGATGAAGTTGCAATTCCCAGGGGGCAAAGGTTGTCGGGGGACGCCATCAGTGGCAAACAGTAGCTTGGATGTTATGGTTGTTTACTCACTCCGATCTAGCAATTCCTGCAAGCATTTCCCGAGCCGTTGCCAGTGGCAAGCAATCGGAGAACTTCAGACATTCGGGGGACGCGAAAGGTGGCAAGGTTAGCACAGTTAAAGTCTTGTGCATGTGATTCCTTAAAGTTCCGTTACGATCAAGGCCATTCCGAGTATCCAAGATGCCTGTCGCCTTATCAGAATTAGAGTACAGGATTGCTGCGTCATCGTTGGGTTCCACATCCCGCCACTTTTTCGAAGCGATGGCCCTTCCGGAGCTAAAGCGTTCAATGTCCCACGCCAATACGCTGTACGGAGTTGAAAGTGTCGATGGCAAGTGGTTTGACGATTCTGTTTCCAGCCACATCTGGATATTGTCGTTTTCCTGGCGTAACCATCGATTCCTGATCGACACCAACGACCATGCAGGACTGTCGGAGTTTCTTGTCACCGATCCGGAGTGTCCAACAGACATACTACTTGTCGCTGAACTGGTTCGATTCCTGGGAGGGTTCCTCGTATCCCACCAAACGAATCTTTGATTTGCGGTCTGGCGCGGAGTCGAAAATTGCCACTTCAGAGCTCGCCAGCTGTTCGGCGAGAAAATCGCTGAACGTCGTCGCTGCGGATTGATTCATGTGATACCCATCAGGAAACATGTCGGCGGAGATCCCTGGCACTGCGCGACCATCAATCAACGGAATTCCGTGAACCGAAGCCACATGCACAAGTGCCGGATCCACGGAGTATTGCCGAGGGACTGGCATCGCGACAAAAATCAGTCTGACTTTATTCTCTTCTGCAAGTGCAATCATCCTGCTCAATCGATGAAATTCCGGAACAACTTCAGTTTCGGCCTGCTTGTGCAGCCCCTTGTCTGAATTGGCCATCATGGCATTCATATGACGAGCGGCCGACTGATAATCGGGAATCATCAGATCGAGCACTCGTTTTTGAATGCGATCGCGATTGGCATAAGCGCACGACATCGAGGCTGCCAGAAAATCAACTCGCTGATCCAGGCTCTTGACGTCGTATTCAAATGCTTCCGGGACATCCGCCAGTTGACAAAAGTGTTGCCCCAGTCGATTGGGGAAGACCTGTCGCTGATCACTCAGATGTCCTCCGCCATCTCCCTCAAATCCCAGAATGAGTATATCCGGAACGCAGGCGGCGTCCGCAAAAAACTGTTTGAACGCATAGTACCATTCGGGAATTCCAGTGGCGTCGGTGGTGACACGTCTGACACTGATGGGACCGTGTAAAGTGCGGCAAAGCTGTTCCTCAATCAGTGGCGCAACAACACCTTCGCGTATCAGTGAATTTCCCATGAAGAGAATCTTGACTTGCTGTGGGGAGTGGCCAACAAGTTCCTCGGCAATTGCGGGGATTGCCTGGATTTGCACCAGGTCCCTGGACAGCCGAGTACCCATCAGACGCATGGCGGATTCGGTCACAAGCAGGACGCAAGCAACCATCAGCAACACGGGAAGTTCGCGGCGAATACCGGATGCCTCAGAACTGGAAGTAGATGAAGTCATGTTTGACGGGGCTCGTGAAAAAGAGCAGCATAAGAGCGCAGTAAGAATAGACCGCGCCACGCACCAGCCAGTGAGAATCCAGCAACTGCAGTAGGTTGCCTCGTTTCTCCAGCCAAAACTCAAACAGGATCAATGGCCCCGCAAAGAATGCCAGCAGGCCGAATCCCGCCATTGCAAACGAACTGATCGAAGAATCTGTTGCGATCAGTCTCAACATGTCGCCAGCCTGCCACATGTTCTCGGCCCGAAACAGCAGCCAGCCCACACAGACCAAATGAAACATCACCAACTGCGATGCGATGGTGCGAAGCCCGGAAAATCGGGATCGATTTCCGACTGCTTTTATGTCAGGCCGTCGCTGCAGGATGCGTGAGAGTACCAGCACCACACCATGGAAAGATCCCCAGGCAATAAACGTCCACCCGGCACCATGCCACAATCCACCCAGCAGCATCGTCAGCAGGAGGTTGCGATAAGTGATCCATTTTCCAAAGCGATTGCCACCCAGACTGATATACAGATAGTCGCGGAGCCACTGCGACAGGCTGATATGCCATCGCCGCCAGAAATCACTGGGAGAAACGGCAAAGTACGGCATCTGAAAATTTGTCATCAGGTCGAAGCCCAGCCAGCGGGCAATTCCCTGGGCCATCGATGAATAACCTGAGAAGTCACCATAGATCTGAAACGCGAATGCATAGACACCCAGCAGGCATTCGGCACCGGTCAGTTCCGTCGTTGACGTTGCAAAGATCGTGTTGACAATCTGCGCCATGTTGTCGGCAACGATCACCTTCTTGAACAGTCCGATGACGATATGGTAGAGCCCTTCGCTGAAGGCCGCCGGGGTATAGACCCGCGGGTTTAAGATCTGAGGCAGCAACTTTTTCGTGCGCTCCACCGGCCCTGCGACAAGTTGGGGAAAGAAGCTGACGAACAGCATGAAATCCAGCAGATTGCGCTCCGCAGGAATTTCCCGGCGGTAGACATCAATCGTATAACTCATCGTCTGGAAGGTGTAAAACGAAATCCCAACAGGCAGCACGACCTGCAGCGATGGAAGTGACGCTGAGACACCCAGAGAATTCAGCAGACTGACACATTCGGACGCAAAAAAGCCGTAGTATTTGAAAATACCAAGCAGTCCCAGATTAGTCACCATGGAAATCGCGAGCAGGCTCTTGCGGCGCCAGACGACATTGCTCGCATCAATGCCGTTGGCAACAGCATAATCGACCACGGTTGACAGGAAGATCAACGACAGGAACCGCCAGTCCCAGTAACCATAAAAGGCATAACTGGCGACGAGCAGCAATCGGTTTTGTCCGCAGTGGCTGAGGTGTCGGTACAACCCGAAGACCACCAGGAAAAACACCACGAAAATCCAGGAATTGAAGAGCATTGGAATCGGTCGTCGCAGCGGGAATAAAAGGTACGCTGGCAGCATTTCTGCAAAGTGCGTTGAAGATTATTCCAAACCGAAAAATGCCACAATACCAGCTCGAATGCCCCTGCGGAGGAGGTCTCAAGGACGCAGGTCCAGCCACGAAAGCCGTCTTCCTGTCAGAACTTCAGCCGCGCTTTTGGTCACTCCAGGCTCGGGGGATACGCAGAGAGCTCAATGCCATGAAACGCCGTGGCCAGACGCTCAGCCAGGGGTGCATTTTCGACGTGGTCGATCAGAACACCCTGGCCATCAAACGAAGGATGGGTCAGAATTTCGAATGAAGCGTGACCCAGCAAGCTGGCATTTCGGAATTGTTCGAAATTCGAGACCGCTCCAAAGTAGTCCGTGCCGCGCAGGCCGTGGAAGGCAATCATCTGGTTGAAGCAGGACTTGAAAACTCGTTTCACGGATATTCGCGACATCGAATCCATGTTTCGTGAGATGCGGAGGTGCGTAATTCCCTGCTGTTTTAATGCCGACTGGATCGCCAGAAAGACCATCGGCTCGTTATGTACATGCTGGTGAGAATCTGCGTGCGTCAATCGAAGCCCCGCTTTACGGCAACGCTGAATCTGCGCAGTGATCTCTGACGCAACCTGCGATTGGTCCGCCCTGGACAAGATCCGGGATCGAAAGCGGCGGAAGCTTCCAGCCTGATCACACAAGGCTGGATTATTGCGAAGTTCGGACAGCAGCGGTGTACCTTCAGTCAGGTTGAGATGCACGCCGATGCGGTCCGTCAATTGATGTTGCACAGCCAGTTCACACGCTTCCTCGAAGCCCGGCATGTTGGCCATGATGGTCGTACTGGAAATCAGTCTCTGGTCAAAGCAGGCCACAATGGCGCGATTGATCACCGACGACATACCAAAGTCGTCCGCGTTCACAATCACAGTACGCGGTAGAGTACTCATGCGGCGGCCCTGTCATTTTGATGGACCGCACGATCGCCGGACGTTTGATCATCAACAGTGATGATATCCGGCACGATGACGGCATCAGGAAATCGAAACGCCAGCAGCTGCTGATCGCCCTCGGATGTCTGGCACGAAAATCCC
>JBBQSE010000582.1:0-4811 GCA_038214195.1 Planctomycetales bacterium | reverse complement strand
CCGGCGTTGTTTTGGGGTTGTTTTTGTTTGGGGGGTCTGGGGCTCTTGTTTACCTTCGCGCCCCCCTATACTCATTTATCTTGCTGGCCCCTACCCCCAACACTGGAAAACTCGCGGCTTCGTAGTGTTCGATTCGAAATTCATGAGTTCTTGGCTGGAGCAGTTCACATTATGATTTTTTTGGCAATTTTTGTGGCGCTGCTTGCACCGGCTGATGCGAAGATCGCGATGCTGGACGGGCAGACACACAACGGATCGTTGATCTCTATTTCAGCGTCTGATGTGGAACTCACCGAAAATGGCGCGGCAGTGAAGTTGCCGCTCGACGATGTGATGGCGATCGAATTTCCAGCAGCGGCGTCCGTGCCATCGGTGGAATTGCAGACGTTGTTTTTTGCCGATGGCAGTCAGGTTCACGCCACATTGTTCCTTCGCAGCGCGAGGTCAGCGACTGCTCAGACTGCTCTGTTCGGACATCTTGAAGCAGGCGTCGAAGAGATTCACGCCGTTCGACTGCAGGCTGATGATCCGCTTTATGCTCAACAATGGAATACCTTTTTGAAGCGTGAGTCCGAAAAGGACAGCCTGGTCGTTGCCAAGCGTGACGGAACGGGTCTCGATTTCCTGGCGGGCATCGTCAGCACAGTCGGCGCGGAGAAAATCGACTTTCTGCTGGACGGGGAAACGATTTCTGTACCAGTGCAACGAGTTTACGGAATTGTGTTCGGACGTCCCGCAGGCGCGAAGACCAGTGATTCGGGACCAGGAAATGCCGTTCGGATGACGAGCGTCGCCGGTGATCTTGTGGCCGCGCGGACGATCACATTTGCGGGAGATCGGCTGCAGTTGCAATCCAGCTGGGGCCAGCAAATCTCCGTCCCGGTCTCTCAGCTCAGGTCAATTGATCTCAGCGCGGGCAGGATTCAGTTCCTGTCTGACATGCCAGCCCTGTCGGAGCGATTCGATGGCGTGGATCCGGAAAACAGCCTGTTCGCCGGCCTGATCGATCGAGAACAGCAGACATTGCTTTTCGGGCCGCAGCGGAACATGACGATCGAGCGTCAGTCGAAACTGCGTCTGCATGGCCGCGAGTTTGCGAAAGGTCTTTGCATTCATTCCCGAACCGAGATGAAGTGGTCGCTCGAACAACGATTTTCGGCGATGGAATGCGTTATCGGTGTCGATGATGAAGTCGCGTTCAACGGGACTCATGCGGTCGCGGTGAAGATTATGGGTGACGAGACCGTGCTGTTCGAAAAGCTGATTGCAACTACTGACGATCCAGTCCCAGTGCGGTTCCCGCTGGACGGCGTCTCGACACTGACCATTCTCGTTGACTTCGGAGACAACAGCAGCGTGTGCGACTGGCTGGACATTGCCGACGCACGACTCGTGATTGCAAAGGACAAGAAGTGAGGTTCATTATTCTGCCAGCGATCGGGAGGATCGCTCCTTGTTCCGAGGCTCCCGGGGCTATTGATTTCATCAAGAATCGTGAGCGGCAAGGCGCTAGCCGCGGGTTTTTCCGTGTGTCCTTGAAACAATCACCGGCGGCTAGCGCCTTGCCGCTCACTAAATCAGCGCCCCCTCCTGCCTCCACTCTCAGAATGATCCTGCTTCTTGTCTGCTTCCTCGCCGCCAGCACTCGTCCCGCCTCCGCTCAGCAGTCCGTCCTCGAACGCGAGGCGTCTCGCGTGGAAGTCTTACGCAGAATTTCGCCCAGCATTGTCTGTGTGATGGATCCCAAAGGCCAGGGCGGCGGTTCGGGGGTTCTGATTTCCGCAGATGGATTTGCAATTAGCAACTACCATGTGACGGAAGGGTCTGGCAGCTTCATGAAGTGCGGGCTGAGTGATGGAAAACTTTACGACGCGGTCATTGTCGGGATCGATCCCACCGGCGACATCGCGCTGATTCAGCTTCAGGGACGAACAGATTTCTCATTCGCCACGCCCGGCGACAGCGATCAGGTGCAGGTCGGCCAGGAAGTGATGGCCCTTGGAAATCCGTTCCTGCTTGCGAGTGATTTTACTCCGACGGTCACGTATGGCATCGTGAGCGGTGTTCGTCGCTATCAGTACCCGGCCAATACGTTTTTGGAATACACCGACTGCATTCAGATTGACGCATCCATCAATCCCGGCAATTCCGGTGGCCCGCTGTTTGATATCGAAGGTCGCTGGATTGGAATCAACGGACGCGCCTCATTTGAAAAACGAGGTCGCGTCAATTCTGGCGCGGCGTACGCCATTTCCGTGAATCAGATTCAAAAGTTTATCGGACATCTGAAGTGTGGCCTGATCGTTGATCACGGTATCGCCGAATTTACCGTGGAAACAACGGCAACGCGTGAAGTCACGGTTGATCAGGTTTCGGCGCTCTCTGAAGCGTATCGACGTGGTTTACGATCAGGCGCGCGGGTGCTGTCGTTTGCCGGTCGTCTGTTGACTTCCGCCAATGATTTCCAGAATGTGCTCGGGATATTTCCCGAAGGAACCCGAGTGCCGATGACGTGGCGCGATCGGGACGGATTGCACGAATCCACAATTCGCCTGCGACCACTGCATGCGTTCCGGAAGGCTCCTGAATTACCGGAAGAGCGTCGGCAACGACCGCCGCAGGATCCGGACAAGCCGGATGGTGAGGACGTGAAGCCGAAAGATGTCGCGGATGAAGTTCCCGCGTCGCTTAAGGATTTGTTCGTCGCTCGCGAAGGCTTTTGCAACTACCACTTTAACGAGATTCAGCAAAAGCAGCTGAGGGGCGAATTGCGGGAGCGCGTGGCAACCCTGGGTGATCCCGCGCCAGCCTGGATCATCTCATTTGTCAGCGTTGAACCTGGTGTGAGACTGACGGGAGAACTGACAATCGCTGCGTCAGCTGTCGGCATGAATCTGAACAATCGACCGTTCCTGCAGAGTACCGTCGATCCGCCGCCGGAAGAAGAATCTCCGCTGCTGCCCGGTCTGCTGGTGAGCATGAATCAGCTGCGACGGTTGTTGAGTGGCAATGCGGCGGCGTTTACGGAACTCTTCGCAGCGGGGCAGACATTTCATCTGCCGCTGAAGAAGAACGTCGATGTACTGCTGACACGCGAAGGTGTTCGCACCTGCCGCTGGTACTTTGAAGAAGGCTCCCCCCTGCCGGTCGGCGTGGATGTTGAGTACGCTCAGGGCGTAGATGAAGCTCGCCTGTTGTTCGCCGACTGGACCGATCATAGCGGTGCTGTGTTTCCCAGTCGAATCGGCCTGGTCTCCGGTGTTCAGGAAGAACTCCGCTGGCTGGATGTCAACAATGTCACGGTCAACAAGCCCGCAGCGTCTGAGAAGAAAACGAATCCATGAAGCTAATCTCCGTAGGACGGGCACTCTTGCCCGTCGCTGGTTGTGACGGGCAAGAGTGCCCGTCCTACAGAACAGTTGCAAACTTTGCTCGAGTGGTGACGCTGATTCTTTCACTTACCTTGTTCGCGGGACAATGTCCTGCCGCTCCTGCCACTCCGCAATCAACGACCGATGTCCTGAATGCGCCACAAAAGGTGATCGTCAAGCTGTTCGGCGCAGGCGCTGGAAGTCTGGATTCCTACGGCACGGGCACTCTGGTTTCACCGGAAGGTCACGTGGTCACTGTCTGGAATCATCTGGTCAGCACTGGATTTCTGACAGCCGTCACGTCCGACGGGCGCAAGTTCGGTGTTGACGTCGTCGGCACCAGCGCTGCCCATGATCTTGCCCTGCTGAAATTGAAGTCGGATCCGGGCGATACGTTTCCGTGCATCGATCTGTCGAAAGCGACGGATCTCGAACCGGGAACGCCCGTGTATGCCTACAGCAACATGTTCCACGTCGCGACAGGGAATGAACCGGTCTCGCTGGTGCATGGAGTGATCGCCGCCAAAATTCCTCTGGAAGCCACTCAGGGCCGCTGGAAGTTTCCGCTTAAGTCATCCGTCTGGCTCATCGACGCCATCACCAATAACTCCGGTGCCGCAGGCGGCCTGCTGACGGATTCCAAAGGCGCTCCTGTCGGACTCATCGGCCGCGAAATCCGTCACGCCGCCAGTCGCACCTGGGTCAACTATGCCGTTCCTCTCACCACATTGAAGCCGGTCATTGAAACTCTGCTGTCCGGTAAAAAGATGGAGACACCCTCAAAAGACGCCTCCGCATCCGTGGCCATGATTTCGGATCAGGAACTCACATCGCGATTTGGCCTCACGATGCTCCCCAACGTGATCGAAAGAACTCCGGCGTGGATCGATTCGGTGGTGAAGGATTCCATCGCGGAAAAATCCGGCCTGCAACGGGGCGACCTGATCGTCCTTGTTGATGACGCCATCATCACCAGTGTCACCGACTTCCAGCAACAACTCGCCACCTTCTCCACCGGCGACCGCGTGTCGCTGACAATCAACCGCGAACAACAATTGCTGCCGGTCGAGTTGCGGATTCCGTAGTGCCGGCAATGTTTGATATCGCAACACAGCAGAAGGGCAGCTAAAGAAGTCCCCTTTCCCCCGGCGAACATTGAGGCTACATCAGAAACCATGCCACCGGGGGGAGAGGGTTAGGGTGAGGGTGAGGGGGAATGGAACGTCGTGTACCTTTAGTTGCAGCAAGTCCACTCACGGTCATCCCCCTCATCCGGCCTGCGGCCACCTTCTCCCCCGATCTCGGGGCAGAAGGGACATGCGAACGATTGCCGCTGAAGGCATCATTCCCGACCGCGAACAGTATAACTTCCGATGCGAACCTGCGTTCTGTCGGAATGTGGCGACGTCGTGCCTGTGGGGCATTGCCAAAAGCGTTCAG
>JBBQSE010000581.1:0-4836 GCA_038214195.1 Planctomycetales bacterium | reverse complement strand
CCGTACCCGAACCAACGTTTTGCCGCTCGACTCAAAGCAGGAGCCGTATGAGGTAATCCTTCAAGTACGGATCTGTGCGGGGGGCGGCTGGCAACAGCCGTCCCTACCGCGATCGCCGTGACCTATTGCGAATCCATTTCCCAGACCACCGCTGCCAGTGGCAGCGCACCGGGGGGACCCACACGCAGCACAGCGCAGTGTGGGGGCGAAGCGTACAGCGGAGCCTAACTCGGGTCGCAGGCCGCCCCAGCGGACTCGACCCGGTGCGAGCGGCAGCGAGCACAAGCAGGCGTCCAGCCCGCAAGCCGCGCCGGACCCCAGTCCGGTCGGCGCGGCCCGTCTGGGGCACGGCCATGCAGGATGCTATGAGGTAGACGGTACCAAAATTGGCTGCTTCGGTCGGTGTGATCGGAGCATGTTGTGTTGCCGCGTTCGCTGCTTCGATGTCCGCCACCGATCGGTGCTGCGAACATTTTATGAAATCAACAAGTCTCAATTGTTTCTTCGAGATGAACGTTGAGAATTCAGGAGTCAGGAGTTGTCAGCCTCCGAGCAATTTTCCGTGAGAATCCTCTTGCCATGTTCGGTGATCGACCAATCCAAAGACATGACCGCCTATACGGTACCCGTAACCCTTTGCTATCACGACACTTCAATACCTTTCCGAAGCAAGATCTGCCGCTGTCCAGTTACAACAAGCAACGGATCGTCTATGTTTTCGACGGGCGAAATGGCGAATCAAGAAACCATCTGGCAAGCAATTTAGGACTTGCCAGACGGCGAAAGGGCCGTCGGGGATAATGCTCAGTCAAGGCCATTAAGTTGACTCGCTGAACTGGAAAGGCGTTCCTTGACGCGTTTGATATTCGTCATTTCGTCGATTAACCCGCAGTTCAGCTTTTTAGCAAGGCTCTGAGCGGGCGACAGTATCTGTTCGTCGATCTTCTCGAGACCCAGATGATCAACCCATTTGTTTTGCTGAGCGGAGATCAACTGCTGACGAAGATCCTGCAACATGGCATCAAACGACTCACGATCGTGGTTCAGCATCGTCCAGTCACGGTTCAGTGCGTCGATTCGAGATTGAAGTCCACCGAGTTCTGACAGCAGGCCGTTTCGTTCACTGAGTTTTGCAGTCAGTCGATTGTTCGCATCGGCATGATCCCTCATTGCTCGACTCAGGTCACTTTCAGCATTTGACAACAAATTGGACTGGCGGTTCATTTCAGTTACAAAGTTGTCACGCTGTTTTCGATTTGCATCGACAACACGCGATGCGGAGTCACGCTGACCCTGTGAAGATTTCCATGCACTCTCAGCCTGGGCTGCTGCGGCGCTCGCTGAATTGAACGCAGCCTGTCGATCAGGGCGGTTCTTTTTTGTCGCGTTGTCGAGCAGTTGTTTGGCACGCTGCTTATCACTCTTCCGCTGATCGTAGACCTGATATAGCTGTCGTGTCTGAGAGTCCAGTCTCGTATACGTGGACATGGACGACTGAAGGGCCGCTTCTGCCCGACTGAGATTGCCTTGTGCCACAATCTTCGCGGCAAGCAAGGAATCTCTGCTCTGCCGTAGACGAGCAACGCGAGCGGCGGCACTATTGACGTCCTGTTGTACGTCTTCGGTCTTTTCCCTCAGGCGATCAACTTTGTCAGCGACACTTTTCGATTGATCGTTCACTGTGGAAATAGCATTGTCGAGACGATCGATTTGACGACGAATCGAGTCCAGTTCAGCCGCAGCATTCGCGGCGTCATTTCGAAGCTGCGAAGCTTTGTCTCTCCAGACAGTTCCGTCAGCGATGGCGGTAAACTGGATTTGGGCTGCCCATCGACCATCGTTGACTGTCAGTTCAATTTCGGAACTGCCTTCCTTCAACGGACGCAGCTTTAGTAAGTCTCCGTCGATAACCGCCAGCATCGTTGCTGTGTTCGACGAACGCACGGTCCATTTCAATTCATTACCGTCGGGATCGAAGGCCAGTTTGCTGAGCGAGATGGTCATTGTGTCCGAGACGCTGACTGTCTGAATCGATTCGGTGAATTCCGGAGCATGAAGATTTGTAAACTGCTCCAGCCACGGATTGGCCAGATCTTGATCCGAATCACTACCGTAATTGCCGGTGGTGTCACTGTCATCATCCCATTTGGTTGGATTCTCAGCCTCAAAATCCCCGTACCGACTGGCACGCGGCTTGTCCCGCATTTCGAAGAACGAATCGTTCGTTTTGCGGATGACAAGATCGATGTAGACGAACGGCACTTCGGTGTGGTGCTTACTTCCCCCGGAAAACAGGTTTTCGAAGAATCCTATTCGTGATTTGACCTGCTCGGTCACATTGATATCTTTGACAGGACCGCCCTTGAGATCGAAGTACGTTGCGAGCAGCTGACTGCCATCGGTGCTGTATGATAAATTCCGGACGCCCAGCATCGCCTGATTCAGCACATTGACTTTGGAACCGGACGCGGTGTCATAGATGAAGATCGTGTGGTCAAGCCCGCCGGTAGCAAGACGCAAGCCATCTGCAGTGAATGCCAGAGCATAAACAGCATCGACATGGTCACGAAACTCGCGTGCCCGGATGAGCGTCCCGTTTGCACTTTTCATCCACAGAGAAACGGTTCGCCCGGCAGCGACGGCCAGATATCGTCCGTCGTTTGAGAACACCGCGTTCCGAATGTTTGCAGTCAGATCAACTTCCTG
Source organism: Planctomycetales bacterium (assembly GCA_038214195.1). GTDB lineage: Bacteria > Planctomycetota > Planctomycetia > Planctomycetales > Planctomycetaceae > SXXK01. The sequence goes on along the minus strand of JBBQSE010000581.1, from coordinate 2,130 downwards.
ACGAAGTTCGTAGCCGCTGACACCCTGTTTCCACACGCGGAGTTCGCCATCATTTCCGCCCGTGACCAAAGTTCCATCCGAGGCGAAGGTGATCGAAGTCGTGCCGCCGGTGTGTCCTGGCAAGGACTGCACAAATTCGAACCGGACATCATCCCCAAGAACACGGGCCCAGATCTTGATAAGGTTGGCGCTTCCAGCAGTGGCCATCAATCGTCCATCACTGCTGAAGGCAACCTGCTTCGCTCCCTTATAAATCGTGGTGCCATTCGAGTCCTGTACTGACGGACCTTTGTGGCGGTCACTCCAGAGTTCTACACCGTCCGAGATCCGAGTGATCCGAATCTGGCCGTCTTTGCTGACAGTGGCGATTTCTTTTGAGCCAGGCAGGAATTCGGCATCTGTCACGACAGCTTTCGAAACGACAATCCGGTGAACTTCCTCGTGTGTTTTAGCGTCTCGAAGACTGACGCTCCCATCTTCAGATGCCACGAGAAGAAACCGTCCGTCATCGCTGTAGTTTCCTTCCCGCAAATCGCCATCGGAAGGTTTACCATTCGCCGCCTTTACGTTGCGAAACAGATCAATCTGTTGGCCGGAAATCGGATCGAAAACCATTGCCTGGCCGTTGCGAAATCCCAGCAAGCCGCCGCCGTCTTTCCCGTCCAGCGGGCGACCGGTAATGAGGCCCTTTTCCAGGATTCCCGTGAAGGCCAGACCTTCCGTCTGGTAGTAGTTGACAACCGAATCGACGATCGGCCTACCGTTTCTCGCCGTCTGAGGATTGCTCCAGAAATAGCGATCGTGTGAATCCGCCCGTTCGCCGGGGTTTTCATCGGCCTTCATCGCGACGGGATCCATTTCCACAACTTTGACAAAGTCAACGTGGTCGGCCAGATCCGATTGGTTTAACATGAGGATGACCTCGCGATTCACGTTCGTCCCGAAACTGTGCCCAGTGATCAGCAAATCCACCTTTGCATTGGGATTCTTCTGCAGTTCCTGTCGAATCCGAGCTTCCAGCATTCGAAAGGTCGCTTTCGCAGCACGAGTCACTGATGTTCGGTGTTGTTTCTCGTCGTACACGTCACCGATGTTGCCAAGCACGTCATTAGCGTCCTGTGGCGTGCCAAAACTGGACTCAATTGACCAGTTGACGGCGATAAAATCCTTGCTGCCTCTCTGCAGAGCCAGCAATTCTTCATCTCCGTTGGCCTTTTCGATTTTCGGTAAGGGAATCGGGCGCACGTTCGGGTTCAGAGTGCCAAGACTCTCGCGACGTATCGACTGAGCCATGGCCCTGGGAAGCTCATACACCCAGTCAGAAACATCCGGACGACCCTCTGTTGGAAATGCCGACTTCACTCCTGCGGCAACAGCATCACCGATAATGCCACCTGCGACGCCTCCGCCAACACCAGCAGACGCAGCTTCGCCGGCGACTTTGGAAACAATGGTTCCCAATAGACCGCCATTTTTCGACGGTGGCGAGACGCGACCATGAGTCTCGATGATGATCATCGGATTCTGGGCAACGGCATCGGCCGCTTTGTCATCAGGAATTCCGTAAGAATCATCCAGTGCCGTAATCGTTAGAGATGCCACAGCGGCATTTTTTGAGTCACCGCCAAGATCCTTGGCCTCGATAATAATGATGCCATCGGTAACAACAACATAGTAGCTCGGCAGTGATGGCGTTCCGCCCAGTGTCGTCACTACGTCACGAACATCGCCGTTCACAGAAACCTGAATACGGTCTCGCAGCCGAGTTCGGTCTCCCAAACCGGGCTCAACCTGATAGATACCATTTGGCACATCGACGCGAAAGCTGACGGTCTTTGCTGCAACGAAGTCGCGATTCAAATCATTGTCCTGACCGCGATCCACATCATTTACATTCGAAATCATGCCGTAGCCGCGTTCGGGCGAGTAACGGATATTACTGCTGACCTGAATGGAACCAAGCTCAACCGGGGACTGATCGGTCCCGAAGTCAAAAGTCACCGAGCCGTACAGCGACGATGAACTGTCGCTCGCTGACAATATGGGGTCGGCGGGTGCGTTCACTGCTGACATAAGGCAGCGTGATTCTGGAGATTCAATAGCTGCCGAAACGAGTGATGTCGGACGCCG
>JBBQSE010000580.1:0-4841 GCA_038214195.1 Planctomycetales bacterium | reverse complement strand
ACCTTCTCCCCCGATCTCGGGGGAGAAGGGACATTAGGCGTATCGTCCGGTTACAAGAACAACGTAGAAAGTGACATTCCAAATTACTCTTTGTCGCGCCGACCAGACTCTGGCGTAGTCAAACTTCCTTGTCCGCTGTTGACACAAGATCAAAGAGATTGATGGGCGACGTATTCCCCGGATAATCGCCTTCGCGGGCCATTGATTTCTTCTGGCCGTATGTTCCTGCGTTTGAGATCACAGCGAATCGAGTACCGTTCGGATGGAGCGCGAGGGAATGGCAGTTTTGGAGTGGCTTCTTGTTGGTGAAGAACGGTTGCTCTTCGCCAGCGCGGTGAAGAAAATATTTGCCGCGACCGGGTTGGCCGCTGCAGACGCCGATCCAGAATCCCAGGGGATGAAAGGCGATTTCGTGAACGAATCCGTCCTGGTTTTCACCGAGCTTTAGCGTTTGGATTTCTGTTCCGTCGGGCCAGTTGATGAAGCGAAGTGTCGGTATTGCCTGAACGAAGCCACCGTTTTCCGGCTGTCCTCCTGCGGCGGCGAGAGTCTTGCCTTCCGCGTCGAACGCCAGCCAGCGGACTCCGCCGACGTCCTGAATGCGCGATAGCATGTAGAAGATCTTCGCATCGAATTCTTGCACGGATTTTGCTTCGGCCAGATCCCAGTGGGTGATGGTTCCCATGAGGTCGCCGGTAACCAGCGACTTGCCATCGGGATGAAAGGCCAGGGAGAAGACGTCATCGCCCGCCGCGCCGAATTCACTTTGCTTTGACCCATCCTCGGTGGACCAGAGTCGAATGCGTCCGTCCATGCCACATGTCGCGAGTTGCTTGCCGTCTTGACTGACGGCCAACTGGCGAATCCAGCCGTCGTGGGCGTCGGCGATGTTCCATAGTGGAACTGGTGCTTCGTCTGTGTAGCGCCAGCAAATCAGACGTCCCCATGTATCTGCTGAGAACAACCGTTCGCCTTGCGGATGAAACGCAAAAGTCGATACCCAGCAGTCATGCCCGGACAACGGCGGCAACTCGGGAAACACGGGCTCAGGTGGCTTTGCGTCTTCCTTTTTCTTTGACTGAGTCTGTTCAACTGCCTCGACAGGTTCTTCGACTAAAACGTCAGGCGGACTGACATTCCAGCGATGAATTTTTCCGTCGCGTCCGGCGGCGACGAGGAACTTGCCGCACGGGCTGAAGCGGATCGATGAAATCTGCCGCTCGGTATTGATCACCGTCACGGCCTGTGGTTCGGAGAATTCTGAAGGTGCGTTGGACATTGTCATCTCAGGTGAGAAGTTCCTGGACAGGGTGGAATTCGTCGTGAGCGATCGGTAGTGGCTGGCCGTTGTTGTCGTATTCAGTATGCTGCGAATCGATTCCCAGCGCGTTGAACCACGTGTGGAACATGTAACCAATGTCGTACGGTTCCGTCGTAACGTAAGTACCGTTGTCGCTGGTCGAACCGACCACAATCCCGCGTTTCACACCGCAGCCAGCCATCACCAGAGACCATGCTTCCGGCCAGTGGTCGCGACCGAGGTGTCCGTTGATGCGTGGCGTGCGGCCAAATTCGCTCATCGCGATGACCAGCACATTGTCGAGCATCCCGGTCTCCGCTAAATCTTCAATCATCGCGGCGAACGGCTGATCAAACTTGCGCACAAGACTCAGGCTGCCGTTGAAGTTGTCGCCGTGCGTGTCCCAACCGTAGCTGTTCACTTTGACAAACGTGACGCCCGCCTGCAGCATCTGCCGGGCGATCAGCATGTGCCGTCCGAGTTCGTGCGTTCCATATCGTTCGACATCGCGCGGCGAGAACTTCGAGGCATCGAACAGATCCTGCCGCTTCATCAGTTCCAGACCCATGTCGAAGACGAACGAATTGGCTTCCGTCGATCCCTCGCGATGGGACGCCGCATAGCGCTTGTCGGCCTTTGCCCGCAGCTGGGCGCGTTCGGTCAGATCCTGTTCGGAAACTGACGCATGACGCAACAGATTGTCCGGTGGCTGGCCGTCGCCAAACGCCAGCGAGCCGTATTTCGGGCCAAGGAAGCCGGCGTCCTGATGCCTAAACCCGCCGCTCAGTGGTTTGATCCAGACATACGGCGGAAGTCCGCTGTCGTTTGGTCCGAGCAGCTTTGTCACGGCCGAGCCAAAGTACGGGTACACGACGCCACGATTTTTTGGGTCGCCCCGCTGAATACGTTCGACGCCGGACGAATGCGCGTCGTCCTGAGTACACAGACTGCGGACGATTGCCAGATGCTGCATCTGCTTTGCCGTGTGCGGCAACAGTTCGCTGACGTGAATGCCAGGGACGGATGTTGGAATGGCGCGGAATGGGCCGCCGAATTCGGTGTTGGGTTTGGGATCCCAGCTTTCCAGCTGACTGATGCCGCCGTCGAGCCAGATGAACAGAACCTGTTTCGCTTTCTTCTTCAGGTCATCCGCGAGAGCTGGCGTCAGCAGCCCGCCAAGCCCCATCGCGCCGGCCACAGCGCCAGCACTGCCGCCCATCCAATGTCGTCGCGACAGGCGATGTTCCCATGGTTTACAGAGCGGGTTTCGATTCATGGCTTTAGTGATTCAGGCAAAACTCTGTGGAGGCCAAAAGAGCCCAGGCCAAATTGGCGATCGCCGTCTGCCGACGAGATTCATTCTTCGCCAGATAGTCGGCGACTTCCGCACGTTCTTCATCCGTCGGTCGTCGCGTCAGCACCGACAGATACAACTCATCCGCCACTGCAGACGAATCAGCCTCGTTCATCAGGCGATCGACGAGATTTCCGGATCGTGGTGTCAGGCAGTCCAGCACAGCCGGGTCGTTCAGCACGAACAGCGACGATTTTAGAGACGGAGAAAATTCCACTTCAGGATCTTGCGGCACATTTCCAAAGGCTTTGACGAAGGCGGCACGAATGTCATCGGCTGTTGGCGCGGGCTTGGCATCGGAAGGCGGTTCGGTCGCAGGTAGCTCGATAGCTGGCGGTGGCTCGACACTGCCTGATAGATCGCGTGGTCCGGTGGCGACGAAAATACTGTTCATGATCTGCTCGGCCGACAGTCGTTTCTCGTTCGCCGCGCGATAGCTTTCGGGAGGCGGAACGTCGTCGGTCGTCGTCAGCACGGACGTTCGCTGGTACGTACCGGTCAACGCGAGTTGCCGCAGCAGCGACTTGATGTCGAACTTCGTCACACTCAGTTCCTCACCCAAAACCCGCAGCACCTCGGGATGGGATGGGGGATTCGCCAAATGTTGCTGGTCGAGCGGATTTACCAGGCCGCGTCCCATCATGACAAACCACAGTCGGTTCGCGGCGTTATCGACGAACGCCCTGTTGGACTCGACAGCCAACTCACGGGCGATCACCTGCAGAGCACGGAAGCGCGGCACGCCGGGAAAGTTTGTCTTGCGATCGGGCGGAGTCGAATATTCCTGATCTTTTTCGAATGTCGGGATTTCGAATTCCTGACCAAACGGAATGCGTGGTCCCGTCATCAGCGGCTCTTTGTCGAAGACCGACATGAATTCGAGCTTCTTTGAGATCACTTTTTCGCCGACGGCTGGAAATTTCAAATCCGTCCGAATAAACGTGTTCTGGTAGACCGTGAACAGTCCCTGAAAATCAACCTGTTTGTAGCTGTCGATGAACAAATGATTGTGGCACTGGGCACACTGCAAATCGATGCCGAGGAACAAGCGTCCGATATCGCGCGTCAAACCTGGATAATCGGTCTCCTGCTGGCCGACTTTTTCCAGACGGCGAGTATGAAAGAACGCGGCTCCGCGCACTGCTTCGTTGTCCGAATCGGGATCGAGAATTTCCCGGACCAACTGGTCCCACGGCTTATTGGCCTCAAAGGATGTTTCCAGGAATTTTGTCCACTCGGCGTTGTCACCGCGTCGTTCCATGAGCATGGCATGAAACAGATCCCGCATGCGACGCGGATAGTCAGGGCTGGCGAGCAGTGAATCGATGAGGACCGTTCGTTTGTTCGTCTCCGTGCTGGCCAGAAACGTCGTCGCTTCCTGCGATGAAGGAATGCGTCCGGCAAGATCGAGATAGATTCGGCGAACGAACGTGGTATCGTCACAGGTCGGGCCGACTGATTCGCCATTTGCCGATGAGACGATGATCGCGTCAATCCGCGTCGGCAGATCTTCGCCAGCGGATGCTGAACCGAATCCAGCGATCCCCAACATCAGTATCGCGACGCTGATAAGGAATTGCGGTCGAATGATTGGCTTTGGAAACAGTTTCAAAGCGGGCATCAGGAACATCCAGTTGGCGGGTGCCGGGAGCGGCGTTTTATGGCGGGGTGTCACTCGTCGTGGATGGGACGGCGACGGGAATATCTTAACCAAACCGTTCCTGGATGCCACTGCCAAGTCTTAGAACCTTTCCCATTGGTGTGAGCACTGCTGAAAGGCAGAATTCAACGACTGAGATTCAGCCACGATAGTGGCGGCAGCGTGTCGCTGTGGGCTTTTGCCCAATGGCGTTCGACTTTAGGGGAGGGCGAGGCTCCTGCCGAGCCGCATGCCGAACGATGTCCAATATTTCTCTCGGCTCAGCAGGAGCTTCGCCCTCCCGATCGAAAGGCATTTTGTCCAAATCGAGTACCATTGGGCTGACGCCCACGGATACCTGCGGTCGCCCCTCCGGAGCTGTTTTTAGCCGTGTTTTCTCCCAAGAATGGCACTGTCCAACTAAGTGGATCCGTTGGCTCTTGTGCCTGATTCTGTGAATTCCGGAATCAGGCCCCGGCGTTTTTGGTCCTGTTCCTTCATCACCGCTTTTGTCATGTAGACAAGCATCATGATTCCAGCGACGACGC
>JBBQSE010000579.1:0-4845 GCA_038214195.1 Planctomycetales bacterium | reverse complement strand
TCCAATTACTCCGGCAACTTCGGTACGGACCTGTTGCCTCGCTGGTACGAATCCAGTTCGGAGCAATACTGGCCCGGTGGTGCCGACACGCCCCGCAAGTCGAACGGCATCTTTGTTGTGGATGGCAGAATTGGGCTTCGTGACATCACCGATGGCACCAGCAACACGGTGATGATCAGCGAACGCAGTGCGTACAGCGGGGCCGGACTGTGGATTGGTGTCCGCAGTAATCGTCATGAGAACGATGTGATCACGGACATGAACTACATTACCGGTGTTAACAAGTCGTACGCAGGTTTCTCCGGGCGACACGAGAAGGCGCTCTACATCGCGATATGCGACGGTTCCGTTCGGCTCATCAAAGACGACATCGACTCCAGACCGGAAGGCGGGGTGTTGCAGGCTCTTAGTACCCGCAACGGTGGTGAAGTCATCGGCGAATTCTGAAACCAGATTCAGCATGAGAACCGTCGATTCTTGTCGTGAAAAAAACTGTCAGCAAAAATGCTACGGGGCGACTGGAAATGAAAGATCCAAAGTCATTTCGCTGGCGTCAGATGAATCCGTGGCAGGATCTCGATGCGATTGTGCTACAATGAGCCTTGGAGTTGGACGCAATTACGTGGAGGTGATTGCCTGATGCCCCAATTGCCGTGCATCAGCGGTCGGAAAGCGGTCAGGGTATTTGAATCACTCGGCTGGTTGCAGGTTCGTCAGAGTGGTAGCCACATGATCCTTGTGACGAGCAACACTCGTGAATTCACCAGAAACTCCGGACTGCAGGTCGAGGACTGGAGTGTGTGATTTGCAATCTGGAAACCGAAGCGAAAACGCATAGAGGAACCGAATGCGCGGTGTTTAAGAACACGGTTCCTGACAGCTTTTGCCTTCCCCTGAGATTTACTGAACAGCAGCGTTGTTCCGCTGAATTGATGACGAGTATCATGACCGTTCTTTTATCCCGCATCCTGTAGATCGTTTGCAAAACCATGTCGCAGGCACAAACTCGCCGAATTTACCAGCAGTTCGATACCTTTCCCCTGAAGGCCGACCAGACAGATTTGTACGTCGATCTGGATGATGTCAGAGGCTCAGCGGCGATCGTGCCGCGCATCGCGGATCGCATCAAATTCGCTCAACGCCCAACTTCGCAGGTGCTGGCAGGGCATCGGGGAAGCGGGAAATCCACTGAATTATATTTGCTTCAGAAGGCGCTGGAAGATTTAGAAGAGCCACGATATTTCGTCGTGTTTTGTCGCAGCGATGACGACCTCGATCGGAACGATATCGATTTCCCTGAATTGCTGGTGGCCATTATTCGCCAGCTGGCCGTTCAGGTTCGTGAGCGCGCGGGAATTGAGCTGAAGCCAGGCTATTTCAAAGACCGTTGGCAGCGATTGACCAAGCTGATGTCCAGCCCTGTCGAAATCTCTGAAATTTCACTTGAAGCGGGATTTTCAAGCCTCTCGGTCGCCGTCAAGAACAGTCCAGACGCACGAATGGAAGTACGCAAACTGCTGGAGCCGGACACCGGAAACTGGCTCAATGCCGCAAATGATGTTATCGGTGATGCGATTCTCCAGTTGCAGACAAAGGGTTATGCGGGGCTCGTCATTCTGGTCGATGATCTCGACAAGATGGTCGTCCGGCCACATTCCGACGCGGGATGCAGCACGGCGGAATACCTGTTTGTCCATCGATCCGCGCAGCTCACGGCGTTTGAATGCCACATGGTCTACACAATGCCGCTGTCACTGGCGTATTCTCATCTTGAGGCCACGATCAAAAACCTCTACGGCGGACACGTTCCTGTCGTCCCCATGATCAAAATCTCCACTCAGCCATCGCCGGCTAAACCGTCTCGCCCGTTTCGCAGGGGAGTGGATAAGATGACTCAGATGGTTTACCAAAGACTGGCGGCTGCCGGAATCGCGGAGGGTGACGTTGAGACTCAGTTTGCGTCATCAGCGATCATTAAGGATGTTATCAAGCTCAGCGGTGGCCAGCCGACAGAACTGCTCACGACTATCAGGGAAGCGATCATCAGCGATGGTCTTCCACTAAATCGAGATGCCCTGAAGCGGGCTCTGCGGGAAGGAATGCGGGAATATGCGCGGCAACTTCGTCGCAAGCACTGGCCCGTACTCGAAGAAGTTCGGGCAACAGGTCAACTTGTGAAAGACGCCACGAATGAACCATTGATCCGCGAACTGCTGGACAGCCGCGCGATCGTGCAGTACGTGAACGACGTTGAATGGTACGGACTGAATCCAATGGTTGCCGAACTGACGCCACCAGGACCACCTCATGTCGCAACGTAGCGTCTTACAACCAGACGACGAAATCATTCGCCCGGTCAGATCACCGGATCTGGCGCAGTACGAAAGCGAACTGGCGGCGATTTCCAGATTGCTGCAATTTGGACGAGGCCAGTTTTCTCTGAGCTTCGCCATCTGCAACAGTCCGGCTCTTCGCGATAAATTGATCCGTGAGATTGGGATTGGCGCGACCGGAATTGAATCCATCGTTGTCCCTTCAGGAACCGTCGATATTTTTGCTGCTGTTAGAGAACGCTACCACGGAACTGAGCAGGGTTTGTTTATCAGCGGCGTCGAGAGTTCAATTTCAGACTCAGGGGCAGACGGTCGGACGATTGCCTCACTGAACGCGTCTCGCGACCTTTGGCCCGACACAGTTCACTGTCCGGTCGTGTTTTGGCTGCCGGAATATGCGGCGACCGCGATGTCATTATACGCCCGCGATTTCTGGCGAGTCCGCAGTCACAGGTTCAGTTTCGTCCCCGACTCCGTGCCGCCGCCAATGCGTCAGCCAGAAACGTACGAAGGACGTTTCATTGCCGCCGTGTCTCTGCCTGACGATGAAAAACTGGCTCGAATCGACGAGCTGCGGGAGCGATTAAAAACCATCGGAACGCCTTCCGATGTGATGCTGCCACATGTCCTTCGGTGGTGGGATGAGTTAGCGACGTTATGCCAGATGCGTGGCGATCTTAAAGAGGTACTCCGAATTCGACGGAATGAGGAGTTGCCCGTCTACGAACGCCTCGGCGACGTCCGAAATACGGCCGTTACGAAAGGGAAAATCGCCGACGTGCTGGAGGCGCGTGGTGACCTTGATGAGGCACTCCGCATTCGCCGTGAGGAAGAGTTGCCGATTTACGAAAGGCTTGGAGATGTTCGCGGAACGGCACTAATGAAAGGAAAGATCGCCGATGTGCTGGAGGCGCGCGGTGACCTTGATGAGGCACTCCGTATTCGCCGTGAGGAAGAGTTGCCCGTCTACGAACTGCTCGGAGACGTCCGTTCGACGGCCGTTACGAAAGGTCAGATCGCCGACGTGCTGGAGGCTCGTGGTGACCTTGACGAGGCACTGCGAATTCGACGAGAGGAACAATTGCCCGTCTACGCACGGCTCGGAGACGTCCGTTCGATGGCCGTTACGAAAGGTCAGATCGCTGACGTGCTGCAGGCTCGTGGTGACCTTGACGAGGTACTGCGCATTCGCCGTGAGGAAGAATTGCCCGTCTACGAACGGCTCGGAGATGTCCGTGCGACGGCAGTGACGAAAGGCAAGATCGCCGACGTGCTGCAGACGCGTGGCGACCTTGAAGAGGCACTGCGAATTCGACGAGAGGAACAATTGCCCGTCTACGAACGGCTCGGAGATGTCCGTTCGACGGCCGTTACGAAAGGTCAGATCGCTGACGTGCTGCAGGCTCGCGGTGACCTTGACGAGGCAATCCGCATTCGCCGTGAGGACGAACTTCCTGTCTACATCAAATTGGCTGCAAGACGCGATGTGTTGGTTTGTCAGTGCAAACTGGCAATCGTGCTCCTTCAACGCAATCAGGGGTCTGACCGGCGACGTGCGAAAGACCTGTTGAGAGAGGCTCTGGAAGCTGCCGAAGAAATGAAGCTTTCGGAGGCTGAGCAAATCCGCAGTTTGACGCGAGCGGCGGGTTTGTGACGCCATGCTTCCTGTCTCATGAAATACGATGACGGAACCGTCGGCAATAAAGCCATTGAGTTTCAATCACAACTTGAAAACGGAATGATTCAGGTTCCGGCAGCATGTGGTCTTCTGGACGGACAAGACGTGCGTATACCGATTCGGGTGAATGAAGTCGCCGCGAATCAGACGTCCACGCGATTTGCAGATTGCTTCAATTGCGGCTCTCAATGGCTTGATCCTTGTGACGAGCACCACTCGTGAATTCACCAGAATCTCCGGACTGCAGGTCGAGGACCGGAGTGTGTGATTTGCAATCTGGAAACCGAACCGACAACGCATCAAGAAACCGAAAACGCGGTGTTTAGGAAAACGGTTCCTCACACCTTCTGCCCTTCCCAATGGGCTCCAAGCTCCGGATGTCATGCAGAGCATGACCTACGGCATCATACTGCGGTCGATTGCAGCATGCGTTCATTCTTCAAGCTTGAAGTTTGGCGAGTCCGATTCCGTAAGTTCGCTAGGTCGTGAGAACGACTTTCCCGGCTTCAATCGTTGGTTCAGGGACCGGTTCGCCATGTTGGCGCAGACCTTCGATGTGGAACTGCATCGCTTCTCGAATCTGCGTTTCCACCTCGTTGCGATTCTTGCCGGTGGCGATACACCCCGGCAGATCGGGAACATAGGCCGACCAATTGTCCGGTCCATGTTCATAGATAACTGTGTATTCTTTCATGCGTCTTGATCCTCCAGTCCTACTTGTCGCAAGGCACTTTTTCTTTCTTCAACTCAATGAACTAAATAATGAACGTTTGTTCATTTCAGGGTAGGCCGCTGTGGCCGTATGTGCGGTGAAAATTTGGCTCCTCATGACAC
>JBBQSE010000578.1:0-4853 GCA_038214195.1 Planctomycetales bacterium | reverse complement strand
TTCTTCAGAATCAGCGTGGCGATATAGCAGCCGCATTTCCAGTCTTGCGGGATGGTCATGGTCAATGCCGCAGGCCAGTTGCAGCCATCTGACGACGCACGATCCGGGATCGGATGAGCGGCACAAGCGATGTCTGTTTTTTCGAATACCGTCTCATTGGTACCGCCCTGACGCTCGATGACCATGTGAACGCTGGTTCCACTGCTCGACAGATGGAACGCAATCTCTTCGCCGGGTACGCCGCTGAGCTTATTCGCATAGCCCAGCACAAACGGTGCGGCAGGTTGTTGCTGATCTGCCAGCGTGGTCGTGCTTGCAAGAAGGGTTAAAAGAACCCAGCAAAAAATCGATCGCATGTGTTTTTCCTTCAATACCGGTCTCATAGTCGCACTCGTGATCTTAAACATAAACTCTTCTCGATACCCGCAGCATCAGAAACCTTGTGGACCGAAGTGGACACCGCTCATTGTTTGTGGATTCGTCACTTTTTGTTCCGCATTCTCCATGAGAATAGCATGTGTTCGAGTGGAAATCGAACGGCGGGCAGCGAAACGAAAATGTCAATGCTTTCTCCTTTCACTTTGAAGAACAATCGCGGCCAGTCGCCACTTCAGACATGGTTGCCGACTGTGAAGTTTGTGACAGGCCGATTGATGAAGACTGGGCGCTCAGGAGGGATCGTTTCCTGACTGCGAATTGATGTCCAAGCAGGCGGACGAATTCAACGTGTGGTACTCGATGCAGAGTCACGGACAAGGCTGGCCCGGCTTTTGCTTTTCTAACCCAAAACCATGAGAAAGGTCAAAGCGCCGCAGCAGTCGCTCTCACTCGCTGCCGAAACTCGCGAGACCGGATATGATCTATGGGCGACGGGCTAAATTGTGACCATCGCGTCAAGCAAAACAATGCGCTGCGTCGCCTTTCCCCTCCGTTTCCCCTTGCACAGCTCTTCAGGTATTGATTGTTCATGATCATTCGACAAACATCGCTCATTGAAGTTCGAAAAATCCGATCCAAAGGTCGAGGCATTTTTGCAACTTCCTTTATTCCAGAAGGCACAGTCTTTGAACGAGCACCGGTCCTGGTGATGCCCGCCAAAGAAATTAACGTCACTCAGGAAGACACGGTGCTTTCACACTACATGTTCATGTGGGGTAAGAATACGGTTGCCGTGGCGCTGGGATTTGGATCGCTTTACAATCACTCGTATTCGCCCAATGCTCGCTACGAAGATGTCAGCGGCCCGATGAAAAACTACATCGCCATCCGTGATATCCAAGCTGGCGAAGAAGTGACGATCAACTACAACGGCGATGCCAACTCAAAGGAATTGGTGTGGTTTGATGTGATTGAGAGCAACGCCGAAGCTGCCCCAAAGTCAGCTAAAGCGAAAGCCGTGGCTTTACCTCAAAAAACCAGCCGTACAAAACCTGACCCTGCTGCTGCCAAAAGCCGTAAGCCAACAACTGCAGCCACAAAGCATGCGCCAAAGAAAAGCAGCAAATCAAAGGCTTGAACTTCGCCCGGAAATGGTGGGCAACTACCGCCGCCGTTAATGCCACCTGCAATCGCCAAAACTCCGCGTCGCGCACGGCGACGGTTCTGAAGGCTGCATCAATCAGGGTATTGCGAGTTCAGGTCTTTGGTGGGAAAACACATTCTTCGATCAGTGCTTGCCGATGGAGCAATCGATGGCGTTCGATCCATCGATCACTCGTTCGAATGCGGCTGAAGTGACCGGCGTGCTTTGGATTTGACCAGACCAAGAAAGCTGCTGACTCGTTCGTACGCTTCGATCTCCACGTTCTCTTCCGAGTCCAAAACACCTTGTCGAGCCTTCATCGCCAGCTCACTCATCCGCTGTCGATCCGTCTCCGCAAAACCCCACTTCAGGAGTTCCCGAGCAACAGACTCCGGCAACGTCGGCACGTCCGCCGCAATCACGCGAGCAAGAATCATAGATTCCGCATTATCGACTGTTGAAGTTTGCATTGGATTACGTACCACAAATCCAAAACAAAGGCACGAGATTTTCTTGCAACCTCGCATCGGAAACTGGCGAGCGATTACTATTCACAGATGTCAAAAACGGGCTTGCCGCAACTGAGTTTGGAATTTCAATCGTTACAAAGTTGTGTCGTATGGGAAGGAAGAGTTGCCAAGTGCATGGCACCCGCGATCCCGCATCCGCGATCCCACCTCTGTCGATAAAACGGTTCGTCACACCTTTGTGCGTTTCGCCTGAGAAGGGATAGCGGTTCGGTCACAATGCAGAAGAATTCAAAGGGGAAGAATTCAAAGGGGACATTGTACTTATCTGGCAAGGTAACATGTCCAGTGTTGCTCGTGCAGTTGTGAAGTACTCCAGTTGGCATTCCGGAACTGGGCCATTCGCCGAAGTTGTTTGAGAGTATCGGCTGTATTCCTCTGCCTTGGTATAATTGGTCGTTCCTGACGGTTGCGTCAATCTGTGGCGGAGGCTACTTGAATAAGTCAAAGAATTACTCCACAGCGCCGTTCTCCCGCTTTGGAACGACGGGAGATTGCGTATCGGGCGAGTATTCGGTGGCGTGGGTTTCTAGCTTCTTCAGCAGAATCTCCGATTGTCGATTCGCGCCGCCGGTATCAAGGAGCCGTCGGGCTCGTGAGATCGGGGTGTCGGAAAGCTCGGCCTGCGCAATGATGCGGTCCGCGCCGGAGTCTGCATTGCGAACGATTGTCTCCACTGATTGCCTCGACGCATCATTCGCAGGGCTGAAAAGGGCGTCAGTTCCATCTATATCACGTCTGGACAAAAAACAGCAGGATCTCCTGTTCGCCGATTTGATTGGTATCTTCGAAGCCAAAAACCGGTAAGATCTGCCTATCATGCGAATCCAGCAGTCACGAATGACGGCCGTGAACCAATTCTCATCCGGAGACTCAACATGACGACTGTATCCATCGTTCCTTTACTGGTTCTTGCGGAATCAAGAGCGAGCGGTCAACGTGCTGAAGACGTTGCGAATGGACTCGGCCGGTGAACCATCGTTATGCCTTGATATCGGCCCGTGCGAGCCATCGCTGCGAGTATTGCCACGCCCCTGAGGCGATCTTCAACTTCGCGTTTGAGCTTGAACATATTGAGGTGGTGCGCCTTTCAGGGACAACTCATACTCTTATTTCGAGCGATGTGTGAGTTGTTCTCTCTGACCGAACGAGCAAGCGATGCAAAGCAGAATCTTGCTGCGATTGATCAGTGACGAAAAAATTTCACGGCGACATCGTGTCATGGCATCTGTGATGCGTTCGCCTCGGCCTCGAAAATAAAACTCGCCCACGCGGAAGACGAAAGAAAGAGACCATTTTTTCTCTCGACAGTGAAACGTTACTGGTTACACTTGGCGGGAACGAAGGGACTTTGAAAGATGTTCGACGTTATTGGCCCTCGCCAGTCTATGAACTGCAGCGGAAGTCGGCGAGATATGCTGAAGGTTGGTGCCTTGGGCACCACCGGTCTGGCTTTGCCGAATCTGCTGCGCGCCCGTGCCGCGCAGGGATCGCTCGCCGGACGGACGCTCGATAAGACCGTGATCTGGCTCTTTCTCTCGGGCGGGCCGACGCATTACGAGACGTTTGATCCCAAGCCGAATAACCCCTTGCCCTACCGCAGCACGGTGGGAACTTTGCAAACCAATGTTCCCGGCACGCACATCGGCGGGTTGTTTCCCCGGCTGGCGAAATTGGCGGACAAGTACTCGATCATTCGCTCCTTCTCGCACACGGCCGCAGATCATTCTGCGGCGACGCACTGGCTTTCGACGGGCCACGATCATCCGCCCGCCGGCAACGGCGCAGCGCCGATCAGTCCCAGCATCGGCTCCATCTTGTCGAAACATCGCGGCCCAAACCACCCCGCGACCGGCATGCCGACCTATATTGAGCTCGATCACTTGTACGCCGATGGCCCCGCCTGGCTGGGTGCCGCGCATTCGCCGTTCCACGTACGCGGAAATGCCCAGGCGAACATGACGCCGCAAATCGCCCTGGAGCGACTGCAGGATCGTCGAACGCTGCGCGAGATGTTGGATCGGCTCGATCGAAAGTTCGATCAGAACGGCATGATGGCGGCCATGGATGAATTCGAAGGCCGCGCCGCGGAACTTGTGCGCGGCAACTTGAAAAGTGCGTTCGATTTGTCGCAGGAAGATGCCAAGCTGCGCGAACGCTACGGTCAAGGCGCGAAGAAGCTCGGCGACAACCTCTTACTCGCGCGGCGTCTGGCCGAGGCCAACGCTGGCCTGGTCACCGTGTGGTATGGCGGCTGGGACTCGCACGGAACCAACCCGTCAAACGGCCATGGTACGATCGAACAGGAGATGCACAAGCTCGCCCCCGAATTCGACCATGCCGTCTCGGTCTTTCTCGAAGACCTGTACGATCGAGGACTTGAAGACAAGGTGCTGCTGGCCATTGTCGGCGAGTTTGGTCGCTCGCCGCACATCAACGCTGATGGCGGTCGCGAGCACTGGCCGCAGATGGGCACGCAGGTGTTGGCGGGCGGCGGACTGAAGATGGGCCAGATCATTGGCGAGTCCAGCGCGAAGGGCGATGTGCCCAAGTCCAATCCTGTTTCCCCCAACGATCTGCTGGCCACGTTGTTCCAATTCCTGGATATCCCGCTGGATTTGCAGTACGACAATCCGGCCGGCCGGCCGACCCGCATGCTCGAAACCGGTCAACCGATCGCCGGGCTATAGCGTTGTCACAAAGAATGAGACCTGACGCCGTTTTGTTCTCCCGAGGACAGGTTGCTAAGGATCGCTCGAGAAATAACTGTCCGATATGAAGTGAGCGGCAAGGCGCTAGCCGCC
>JBBQSE010000577.1:0-4867 GCA_038214195.1 Planctomycetales bacterium | reverse complement strand
GTCCATGCCGCGAACTTGTCTTCGATCTTGAGTGACGGCGCGACGATATGCTGTAGAAGTTCCGAATCGTGCATGTACTTCTTGTTGACATCCGCCAGCGTGGGCCCAACGGACAGCGCCGCATCGTCGGAGTGATGACATATTCGGCAGCGGGCCGCGTCACTGAAGAAAATCAATCGGCCTCGCAATGCGTCGCCGGTCTGAGTCAGCACGAGCGACGGTTCAAACGTGCGTCCGAGCGTCTTCTTACGTTGCGATTCCGGAATGAACTCGTCAAACAGTCCACGCACATCGCTGCTCGCGTTACGCACGCTTTCAACAGCCACCTCGCGGTCGGTGGCGGGCAATTCACCAGCGTGCAGTCGTGCCATCAGTGCGAGGGATCCTTCGGTAGTGCCCGTCAGTTCTTGAATGGCCTGATTCCGCGTTTCAGCGTCGGAGGATTTTTGAGCAAGCGTTGTCAGCGCCAGTGCCTGAGACGTACCGGTCACCAGCGGATCAGACGGCTTCGATGACTTGTCCGTGGGAAATGATCGGATCCAGCGATCCATCAGGATGACTCCGTCCCCGTCAACCGCCTGAGATCCGATGTACGGCATCCGCGCGTAGCCCAGCTTCGACATGCGATACATCAGGACCGAACGGTACGGATCTCCGGGCACAATGATTTTCGCGTCCCTCATTCCAAACGTGCCGATGTTCGTCCCTTTGTTGGTGTTCATCTCGGCGAACGGCAGATCTCGCGTGAGAAAAAACGACACGATCGCATTGCCGCCCTTGTGATGACACATACTGCAGTTGCCATGCAGATAGGAACGGGCTCGGTCGTTTAGATCCTGTGTCTCATCGTGTGGATCGACGAGTTTCGTCGCTGAGCCGCGCGAAGTGTCCGGAGCTTTGGAGATCACGTTTTGATTTAGCAGAGACTGCAACTGGTCTGTCGCGTCGGACCCGCTGTCGGTGTGCCTCGCCAGTTGATTGCCCACAAACCCCAGCACAAATCCCGGTCCGGCGTTGTGACAAAGTCGGCATTCGTTGATCGCGTTGGTTCTCCATGTACGTTCCGTGAACTGCCCGACGACGTTTGCATCGGGCCATTGCACAGGCTTCGTTGTACCGACCGGGCTGACGAGTTCCGCGTCGGTGCCCGCGTCATTCCACAGGTAACTGTAAGGATTCCAGACTCCGTGCTGCAGCAGCAGAATCTGAGTTTCCAGCGGTTTGCCGGGGCTGCCGTCGGCTGTCGGGATCGACAGATGTTTGGCGAAGACCGTGCCTTCCGGATACGTGCCCCGCACGGCACTGTTTGGTGCCAGGTCGATGCGTTCGCTGCCGGGCACAGCGACAAATCGCGTGGCGAACGCGCCGTCTATCCAGCGCGGAACCACGACGTCGTAGCCAACGACGCCGGAGGCCGGTTCTAGCGGTGCCAGAGATTTGAAGACGCCCGTTTGACTCAGCAACTTCGGGAATTCAGCAGACAGATCTTCGACAGCATTCGGCAGGAGTTCATAGATCTCGCCGGTGAGGTCGTAATCGAGTACGTAAAGTTCGCCTGTGGCCGCTTCGAGAAAATCGACGATCCTCAAATCTGTATCAACAAGTGTTCGACCTACAAATGCGCCTTTCGCATCGCGGCCCACGGACCAGATTGTGCCAGTGATGTAGTCGCCATAGACGAATTCGCCATCGAGCGACTTCAGTTTGTCACCTCGATACACGGGACCTCCGATCACGGAGTTGGCTTCCGAATGAGGATGATCGTGAATTGGCGGCGTGATCGGCGTTGGACCAACCGGCACCTCGGATCTCAGTCTTGCGCGGCCTTCCATCACTGGCCAGCCGCAGTTGGTGCCGCTGCCGACGAGATAAATCATCTCCCACGTTTCCCAGCCATTGTCGGCGACAAAGACTTCTCCGGTGACTCGATCGATGCCGAACTTCCACGGATTGCGCAGTCCGTAGCCGAAGATTTCCGGTCTGGCCGTAGCGTCGTTGGCGAAGGGATTACCGTTCGGAATCGAGTACTGTTTTCCATTGGCGGGACGATCAACATCGATCCGCAGAATCGCGCCGAGCAAGTCCGTGACATCCTGTCCTGTGGTCAGTCCATCCGGCGGGTTGGGACCGGCGCCGTCTCCGGTGGCGATGTACAGCAAGCCATCTTTGCCAAATCGCAGGCATCCTGCATTGTGGCCACCCGACGGCCACGTGATGATCACAGTTTCGCTTTTTGGATCGATCACGGGGACGGCGTCGCGTGTCATCGTAAAACGTGACACTCGCGTGTGTGACCCACCTTCCGGATGCACCAGGCAAAAATAGACAAATCGATTGTTGGCAAACTGCGGATGCAGCACGGCTGCGAACAAAGAGACGCCGCCTCCGGCCTCGGCCCGCAGGTCGATTGCCAAATCTGCGACACCCTTGTTCGAGCCTTTGGAAAACGTAAGGACTCGCCCGCCGATTTCGGCCACCAGCAGACGATCAGTGTCAGGAATCTCCTGCAGACTTGTGGGATGGTCAAACTTCAATCCGGAAAACGCCGCCGAAATTCGAAACGGTTCCGGAGGTGTCGGAGCTCCTTTCAGACGCGACGTCGTCCAAGGCTCGCGCGGTTTCAGTTTGGCCGTCGTCGAGGCAAGATTTGATCCGGGCTCGGCGGCGAATGCGAAAGCTGTTTGCAGAACGGCCGTCCACAAAAGGACTCGAAGCCAATTCCGTCCGACGTTTGATTTCACCATTTTCACTGATCCTGAAAAATCGCGGTGTTTGTGCGATCCGAGTTCCGGCATGTCAACTTTTTACCTTGTCCGGCCTCGGTTTCTGCAACGATCCTGTCAAAAACTCCGGCAACGCATTGCAACTCGTTCGCAGCCAAACTTCAAGCAACGGTCGGCGAGAATCAAATCCGTCACGCAGGAGCACGTGGAAAATACTGCCGTTCACCAGTTCTTCGGCGATGTACTATGATCTTCAATCTGCGTCTCACCGAGCGATCTTAAGAACCTGGCAAGTGCTGCGGGAGGCTGAACAAAAGCGGCTGGATTTTCAGGAATGAACGAATGGAATCGACAGTTTCTCTCGGCTGGAATAGCGTATCGACATTCAGATCCGTTGTTGGCGGCATCCTGTTCGTCGTGGGCTCGATCGCTGCGTCCCCGGCCTTGGCGTCGGACTCGAGGTCGGAAATTGAAAGCCTGCAACTGCGAGGAAACAGCGCCTTTGAAACGGCCTCGATTCAACGGGCCTTGCAAAATGACGTTCTGATCCGGAATCTGATGGATCTTCGTGTTACCGGCCAGCCAATGATGGAGGAAGCCGCAGGCAGAATTCTGGCGGGCTACCGGTCCCACGGATATTTGGACGCGACTGCCATAGCATCGGGATCCGAGTCGAACCATGTGATCACGATTTCTGAAGGACCTCGCTATCTTCGTGGCGCTGTGCGAGTACTCGTTACTGGCGAAGATGTTTTGAAGCTCGTTGAATACGATGCGATGACGAAACAGATCTCGTCGATGCTGGCAAGCACTTCACGCGAGTTCCATACTCCGATCTTTGCGAAGGATGGTTCGATCGCAAAACAGTTCCTGGCGATCTGGACGCCCGGAGCCGAATGCGGAGATCTGCAGTCCTCCGTCAATGCGGCCAAAACATCCGTGGCCCTGTGGATGGATCAACAGGGCTACTGGTTTGCGAAGAGCGATGTCAGCATCGAAAAAGACGCCGCCAGCGGGACCGCGAATCTGATCGTCGAAGTCCATAATATGGGCGAACGCCTGTCCATTTCTGACGTGCAGGTTCAGGGTCTCACACGGCATTCCGCGCAACAGGTACTGGATTACCTGGAGCTTCCCCAGCCGCTGGTGTATTCGGAAACATTCAGACGCCGCATCATCGAAACTCTGGAAGGCTCCGGGCGGTTTCATTCCATCCAGGTTCAGCCGGAAATTCCTTTTGGTCCTGGACAGCCTGTCTCGCTTTCTGTCGGCGTCATCGAGTTTGAAGAAGTGCCACCTTTGAATGAACCCTTGTCTCTGGAACAGCAGGCGGCGATCAAATTGTCGCACTGGATCAACCACTGGAACGAAACGGATGACGACCTTGTCTTCCACGCGACGCTGTATCCGGGCGCTCTGTCGGAAAAAGACATCAATTCGGTGTATGGATTTTCGTCCATTCTGACTCAGATGGCCTATGGCGACAAGTCGCCAAAGGTCGTCAATCTGAACCTGACAATGTGTCCTTCGGGTGGCGCTCTGATGCAGTTGCGGTCGCAGTCACTTGCGGGCGAAACGCAGCCTGGTCGCATGCTGCTCATTTCGCCGCGAGTGTCCGGCTTGCTGTTTGAAGATACGAAGCGGGCGTTCCGGATGGGCTTGATGAATTCCGGCCTTGCAATTGGGTTTACGCAGCAGAGCCTGCGTGTGGGAGAAAAAATTGATTCCACCAGCAACTTTAGCTTTTCACTCGATACGGGACGACGTCCGGAAATTGCATTCGGTTTCCGATGCCCGGCGGCTTCGGTCCTTTTGGAAATCGAATCGATGCAGGTCGCGGCCCATGACGATCGCATCATGCAGGCACGGTTATGCTCCGATGCTGTAACCGTCGAATTTGAAAAAGAATCCGGCAGAATTCTGAAGTTACATCGTGGCACTGAGGACATGTCCGTAACTCTCGAAACACAGCCCGGCGCTCTGAAGCGACAGTTGGCGGTGGCTGACGATCTGCTGCCAATCGAGTCAATTCGGGACGAAGGCCAGGCGATTACGGAACTGGGACGCACGCTGATCCTGCAGTATGCGGCGGAACTCAATCGCTCCGGGCATCCGCACGATGCCACGCTGATCTCCCGGCTGCT
>JBBQSE010000576.1:0-4873 GCA_038214195.1 Planctomycetales bacterium | reverse complement strand
ACCCAGTTGTGGCCGTACATCCATTCGCCATCGGCCGGACCCGCCGTTGGATTGTGATGCACGCCCGCGCCTTCGACATGCCGTCCGTATCGTCGCGTTGGCGAATCATCAATCGCAACGATCATGTGACCATCCGGACCGGGAGCAAACTTTCTCACGACGGCAATCAGCAGCGGCAGAGCGAGGAACCGTGTGTTGCGTCCCACGCTGATGAGGCAGTCATAAAACCGATCCCAGTCATCCTGCACTCCGGCGGCCATGAACCACGAAGCTGCCACGCGACGGTCATCAGCCAGCATCATCCCGGCCATGATGATCGAAAGCCGAAATGCCATTCGGGCATCCAGCATGCTGGCCATCGACTTAACCAGATCCGCCATCGCGCCGGTCAGAGGCACCTTCGCCTTCACGGTCTTCTTCCGCTGAGGATTCGGTGTGTCGAGTCGCTTTCGCTTGTCATGCTGCGATGAACAGCTCTTCGACTTGTGCTGCGCTTGCGGACGGTTCGACTGTTTCTTACGCTTCGCCATCCGTGGCTCCTTCAGTGCTTTAGTTGCTTGGTAACTCCTGAATCATTGTCGTGAGCCTCGGACTTTTCGCAAATATCAGTCTCCAACTGCGATAAAATGTTCGCCTAAAGTGCAGAACACTCAGCACCCTCGACCTTTTCACTAACGACCACGGGCTTTAGGCTAACCGCTAAAAGCTAAAAGCTAACCGCTAAAGGCTTCTTCATGACTCCATCCTGGCTGATCGATCGTCGCTATGCCCTCCGAGGGCTTGGCAGTTTCGTTGCACTGCCTTTTCTGAACTGCATGCGTCCCGCGCACGCTGCGGAAGAGGCCCAGCCGATAAGGCGCAGTGCGTTCGTTTATATTCCGAATGGCGTCAACACGCTCGACTATCAGATCACGTCATCGGGAGCAGACTACACGTTTTCCCGGTCTTTGCGGCCGCTGGAGAAGCATCAACGTGTTATCACTCCGATCAGTGGTTTGCATCACCCAGGCGGTTTGGGACATCACCACAATTGCCAGAAGATCTGGCTAACCGGCGGACAACTTGGTCCGACGGATCGCAACACCATCTCGGTCGATCAACAGATGGCCGAGGTGACCTCACCTCATACGCGGTTTCATTCGCTTGAGATTGCAAACGCGGGCGAATCGCTGGCCTGGACCGCTGACGGAATTCGGCTTCCCGGCATGAGCCGCTGCAGTGAGATTTTTGCTCACCTTTTCGAGGAGCCGAAGGGCGGTACCGCTGCGCAGCGACGGGCTCTTCGCCGCAAGGGAAGTGTCCTGGATGCGAACCTGGAAGAAGTCCGTTCACTTGAGAGTAAGATGGGTGCCGAAGATAAGGGGCGACTGAATCAGTATCTGACTTCGGTGCGCGAGACAGAAATTCGTACCCGGCAGGCCGATGCCTGGCTCGATGTCCCGCGTCCTGCAATCCCTGACGCTGATCGCCGGCGCAGCAACCGCGACGTGCCTCAGACGCAGGCGGGCGATTACTTTCGGACGATTTACGATCTGATCGTGCTGGCATTCCAGACCGATGCGACGCGAGTTGTCACCTTCAGCAGCGGCATGGAAGGTCAGGGTCTGGCGATTCCCGAACTGGGTATTTCGCAGTCTCGTCACGAGCTTAGCCATCACAACGGCGATCCGGGACATATGGAAAAGCTTACACTGAGCGACAGGTTCAGCGTCGAGCAGTTCAGTTACTTCCTGAGTCGGTTGACTGAGACTCCGGACAGCGACGGTCGTCCGTTGCTCGACACGACTATGGCCCTGTTTGGCAGCGGCATGGCCTATGGGCACAGTCACGGAAACGCCAACCTGCCGCTTGTCCTCGCGGGCGGAGCAGGTTGTGGACTCAGGCACGGCCGCCACCTTGATCTCAATCAGGGCCACTTCGACGGCTACCGGCTCGACGATCCCGGCCAGCATTATCGCCTCTGCAGTCGTCCCGCCAATGGCGACGCTCACATGAGCAATCTCTTATTGCTGATGGCGCAGAAAATGGGCGTCGAGGCGGAGAAATTTGGCGACAGTAACGGTGAACTGGAGTTAACAGCGTGATGACTCATTTTCTTCGTGGGGCAGGATTGTATCCTGCCAGGCAAGTTAAAAACCTGCCCCACTTGCTTTGCATCCTGCTACTCACTTCCGCTGGACTCGCCGCTGACGATCCCTTTCGGCCGGAACCCGGAAAGTTTGCGCCGATTGAAGAAGCAAAAGCTTATCGCGGGGAACTCGTCTTCGTCGATCATGTGAACCGGCGTGGAAGCCTGCGTTTGCATGTGGACGACCATTTTCATGAGGGCCGACTGCACCACTTCGCCATGCTGCCGTACGGCATGATTCGTTATCACGGCGCTCCGGCCGAGTTGCGGGATATTCCCATTGGGACAGTCCTGTATGGTCGCTTCTACCTGCCGCCGGACCCTGAGACTTCCGCTGTGCCTCAACAGAATGACGTGACGGCACCGCCGGAGAATCATGCAATTCTGCTGGAGGATGGGCCGAGTCTGTGCCTGCGCGAAGGCAAGGCCTGGAAGCTGAAGGAAGTGGACCTCAACGGATCGGACAGCCAACTCGTCGCCAGCCTGGATCGGAAAGAAGGCGGTGACGGACTCGGGGGCGAACACAAGCTGACCATTGATGGTTCGACTCGCATCTGGCGAGGTCGTGAGTTGCTCGGTATCGATGAACTCATGGCGGAAGGAGTGTGGCCAGCCAGCGGTCAAAAGATACTCGATGACCAGCCCGTTCAACTCGCTCTCACCTGGCATCCGCGTTACCTTTATCAACAGTTTCACGTGGCCGATCTTTGGCTCGACGACTCCGCGATGAAGGTTGCCACGGAGCGTCAGCGCCAACTGCACATCCGCCACATCCGCACCCGCTGGATGCCGGCACAAGTGGATTCAATCGAGTACGGCGAATTTGGACACGCCACCGTCAAGGCGACCTTGTTCGGCGGCATGGATGAATCACTTTACGCCGACTTCAAGCCGGGTATTGGTGGCAAGATGGCCGCAGCCGAAGACACGCTTCGCACCTGGTGGCCCGACCACGACGGGATGGACGGCCGGATCACATCCGTTGAAAGGCACGAAAACCCGCCACTGGGGAGCAGCGGAATTCAGATCCATTTCGATGTCCCGATCATCCTCGAAGGATTCCGTCCGGGCCGTACGGTCCGTATCCGCCCTCAGAACTGGCCCAATGTCAAACCGCCAGTGGAGGAGTGCGTCCGCAGTTTCGAGGACCGCTGGCCGAGTCCGGATCTGTTTCGGAAGTGAAATCACTGAGAGGTTGTGAAAGAATTGCCGTGGGGCAGCATCGCGGCAATTCAAACAAAGGACAGGACTGATGCACAGGTTCACGAAACGAATGGCGTTCTGCCTTGGTGTCCTGATCACTGCTGGTCAGCTTCCGGCCGATGAGTTGCCGAAGTCGCTGGATCCGCGCATCAAGATTGAACTCTTTGCCGGGCAGCCGCAGATCGTGACGCCGACAGGAATCGATGTTGATCATCGTGGGCGAGTGTTTGCGATCGAAAGCAACACACACTTTCGGCCGGATGACTACAAGGGCCATCCGAGCGATCGGGTGCTCGTGATGAGTGACTCCGACAATGACGGCAAGGCGGATGAGATTACCGTTTTCACCGACGGGCTGAAATTTTCGATGAGTGTCGTAGTGCGACCACTTTGGTTTCCAATGCACAGCCCGGCTGAAATCGAAAATCAAAATTCAAAATTCAAAAATCCCAGGCAGTCGGTCTACGTTGCGACTCGCAACGAGATCTTCCTCTTCCACGACGACGATGGTGATGACAAAGCAGATCGCAAGGAGTCGATCGTGCGGCTCGAAACGAAAGGCGACTATCCGCACAACGGACTTGCCGGGTTTGCGATCGATCCGCTGGGCTGGATGTACTTTGGGTTTGGCGAGAATCTCGGAGCCGACTACAAGATCATCGGTTCCGATGGCAAGACACTCAGCGGCGGTGGCGAGGGCGGTAACATTTATCGCTGCCGCCTTGATGGCTCACATTTGAACCATATTGCGACCGGTTTTTGGAATCCACACGCGAACTGCTTCGATGCGTTTGGGCGACTCTTTAGCGTGGACAACGATCCCGACAGCCGCCCACCGTGCCGTTTACTGCATGTGATACCCGGAGGCGATTACGGCTACCGTTTCCGCAACGGCCGCAAGGGTTTGCATCCGTTCACGGCGTGGAACGGCGAAATCCCTGGCACTCTGCCGATGGTCGCGGGAACCGGTGAAGCTCCCTCAGGAATCGTGGCTTACGAATCAGACGGCCTGCCGGAAGAGTATCTCGGGAACCTGTTCGTCACGAGTTGGGGCGATCACCGGATAGATTGCTTTCGTCTGCGGCCGAACGGGACATCGTTTACGTCGCTGGCGGAACCGCTCATCACCGGCGGCGAAGATTTTCGACCGGTCGGGATCGCAACAGCACCCGATGGTTCGCTGTTTTGCACCGACTGGGTGCTCCGCGATTACAAGCTGCACGGACACGGACGCATTTGGAGAATTTCGCCGATCGAACCGCGAACGCAGCCTGTCCAGGATCTTGCGAAAGTCGAACAGTCGTCAGTGACAGAAGCAAGGAAATTGTTCTTCTGCTCAAAGCGTCTCGACGTGCGGCGCAAGGCCGCGCGGCGCCTGTTTGAACTTGATCAGCTTCCGAATCAGATCCCTGATCAACCCGCGTGTCGTGAATTGCTTCCGAGAGCACCACTCGAGGCAGCATGGCTTGCAGTCGCCAAACAAGTTCAGCCGAATAGGTTGTTGCCGGAACAGCGATCGGCGAGTGACATGCAGAATTGGTC
>JBBQSE010000575.1:0-4875 GCA_038214195.1 Planctomycetales bacterium | reverse complement strand
GCGGAGCCTTCCCTCCCGTCCCTTCTCCCCCGGGCCCGGGGGATATGGTGGCCGCAGGCCGTATGTGGGGGGCGGACTTCGAATTCAAAACTCGCCCAGCACTTCGCCGCCATCACGACTGTGCAGTCCGCGATGCAGCATTGTGTCGATGTTGTCACTGAGAAACCTGACCGATCCGTCCCCGAGCAGCACGTTTGCGCCGCCGGTATGCCAACTCCGGGGACCAAAGAATCCGGTGAAGTGAATCACGAGGTCTGGGATCTTGCTGTTCGGCGTGTTGTAGCCGTTGGTCAGTGTGCTGACCGCTCCCGAGTGTCCCCATGAAACGCCCCGACCACGCAGCGCGGCGCTTGAAGCGCCGCGCCAACTGTTCTTCTGCGGCCAGATCGTCGCAAGATCCGGATTGTTGATGACACCGGCTGGACCATTTGACCAGCCTCCGCCAGATCCGTCCATTCCCTGAACCGGCTGAAGCGCTGCGTTCACGCCCGATGATCCGTTGAGCGTCGCCTGATAGTTGAACTGAGGCAGCGTACCAGCTGGCAGCGTGAAGTCGGCTCCAACACTTCGGATCGCTTCACTCATTGCCACCGTATTGGACGTACCGTCAGTGACATCACGAATTCTTGCATTCGAGTTTTCATAGACGATTCCATCCGTCCGCCAGCGGAGGTCATAGTTGGCCCCCATGCCGCTGCCAAAGCTCACCATATAATTCACACCCGCGTAGATAGATTCCCCAGCTCCCGCGTTCTGTGTGGGTGCCGGATCGCTTGGGCAAAGCATGACTTCCAGTGGTGTGGCAAATGCGGTGGCAAACTGTGGATTTGGCTGCAATGCATTCCACGGGCCGGAGAATCCAGCCTGTGTGAAGTCCAGAAGATTCTGCAGGTTCGCCTGCTCCATGTACGGCAGCAGCCGCGCCTGAGGAGAAAATCCCTGTGTGTTCGGCAAATAGTTCTGAGCGTTGGTCATCGGATAGACACCAAACGTGCCTTCATAGTTGTGCAGGGCCAATCCGAATTGTTTCAGATTGTTCTTGCACTGAGTCCGACGGGCAGCCTCCCGTGCCTGTTGTACGGCAGGCAACAGCAAGGCAATCAAAATGGCGATGATCGCAATCACCACCAGAAGTTCGATCAGCGTGAACCCGCGGGTTCGGGAACGTGGATACATCGGAAATCCTCCGAGGAAGAAATGACAAATGTTTAAGGACCAATGACCAACGCGGACGCATGGAGTGCGAACTGCAGTGTCGGGATCATTGGGAGGTTTTTGACAGCACTCGGCCAGGGGACTCATCACGATCACAACACGCGACAATGCGCCGAGCGATTTGATCGATACGAATGAGTTTCAGCACAAGGCGGAAGTCGTCCGACTTTTGGCCACGAATTCTGACGAGTTCGGCCACACTGCAATCCAACGGCACTAAGGAACAGTCGCGCAATAAAGTACGTCAGCCTTTCCAGGCTGACTCGTGTCTTCATGTCCGGCTGGAAAGCCTGACGTACTTTTCGGGACTGATCCTAAGAACAGACGCGCGGCGGCGGGACGGGAGGCAGGAGCGATGTCATTGGCAATCGCTCAGACATTAGCGGCTCTCCGGAGGTCGTGTCATTCGGAATCGCTGGTGCCACGATTGGCGGCAGCAGAATCGCCGGAGCCATGCTAAACCAGAATTCCCCGTTGCCCTGACAACGAGCCGCGTAGACGGCAAGGACCCATTTGGTTCGACGAACGGGGGTCACATCTTTAAGTTGTGATTTCTTCGCGGAGCAACAGCTTGCGGTCGTCGCGGATTTGGTCTTGTTGTCAGAACTGCAATGCGGGCAAGATGGCTTTGGGACCGCCGGAGAATTCGATTCTGTTTTGCAGCAGGCACCATGCGTTTTTGGGGACGGTTTCACTGGCGCGGCAACAACACCCCTGGCGTGGGACTCCGCCTTTGCGGCAACAATGACAAACTCTGGAATCTTCACGTCATTCGCCTTTGCCCAGGCGACTTTCTGTTCATTCGTAAAACAGCAGCACTTCTTCCAGCACTGATCCGCCGACAAACAACCGCACGGGCGATTCATGCACGGGAACGGCTCAGACGTGTCTTTTTCAGACGTGTTTCGTGCGGTCGGCGTGAACGGAATCGGCAAAACCACAGCGCAAACCACCATCAGCGACGCCCAGCCTGCGAGCCGACGAAGGTTGATCAGTTTTCGAATGTAAATCCATACGTGCATGGAGATCAGACGTTCCTTACCCTTCGCCTGCTTACAACTTGAGTTCCAGCTTGCTGCGAGGAATCTTCAGCTTATCCGCTTCGAAAGGCCGCTGCAACTCGCCACTGAACCCAATTTTCCGTGTGCTCGAACGGAAGCGGTCGTGAGTCTTTTTCGTGTCTCTACGACTTTTGATGAAACATCGATTTCAACGACTGCACCCGATCGGCGAACACGGCAAAACCCGCAGGGCATCTTTCTCGCAGGATCTGCAGATCAGCAATAGTCGCAACCTTCGAGTAAAGGTCCCGCAGTCGCAATTCTTCGTTTGCGGTGCTGTTGAGCCCTTCGCAGATCTTCTTTGGGTCCGAATGGTTTTCCGGGTTCGACTGCATGTCGATGGACTTGCCCAGGACGGTCGATAGTGCTGCGTGGTCAGCAAGAAACCATGCATCAAACGTTCGCACGGCGATACCGACAGCTCGTGGAAACGATGTCACTGTGGCTTCCTGAGCAAATGTTGCGGATTTCAAACGGGTATCGTCGCCATCGTGATCGATCAGGATGATGGCGGCATCGTATCCCTCACGTTCAGCAAATTGCGTAATAAAAATGAATTTGCGACCCAGGCGGTCGCCTTTGCCAGGGTGCATGTGGCGTTTGAATTCGCGTATTCGTAGTCCGGTTGCTTGCAATTCGACGCCATCACCGAGCAGCCGACGAACGAAAGTCGTCAACGCCGCATCGGGATGTCCGCCGGAAAGTTCATGATCGCCTTCCGCAACAACGAGGACCGAGTACTTCACGTGGATTCCTCACGGACTGGCATCGGTTCCAGTTCCCCCGTCCAGATTTCGCCGAGTGAAAAGACACTAAGATTGCGTTCCACTTCCGGCAGCGTATCGAGCCGCGTCAGAACAACATCTCCCGCTTCGTTGCGTCGGCACCACGTGACTTCTTCGGGCTCAAACGCATCGACCAAATACGGCGAATGACTGGTCATCACAATCTGAGTTTCCGGATGGCGTTCCACGAGGCGGCGGAGGATCCGGACAATATCGCCAACGCGATTGGGATGAATGCCGTTCTCTGGTTCTTCGATGAGCAATACTCGCGGCGGCTGCGGTAGATACATCAGAGCGAGGTAGCCCAAAATGTAGAGCATGCCTTCGGCAGCCTGAGATGCTGGAAGATCGCGGTCTGTGTTTTTCAGACGAAAGACGACTTGCTTTCCAGCCGAAGGCTGCAGAGTCAGCGTTTCGTCGGATTGATCTACCGGGGAATTGAAACCCTGCTGTTGAACAAGGGCGATGGTTCGCACGTGAGGAAAAATCTGGGTGAACTCGCGTTCAAGGGCAGCAAAGCTGTCACGGTCGTAGTTCAGCAAATCGTCAATCAGTGTCGGCAGCCCAAAGCCGTTGCCCTCAATGCGGAATCTACGTTCAGGATTTAGGGCGGTGGGTAAAGCCAAATTTCGTGCGCTCCATCGAAGATACCAACAGCCTTTCAATTCGACTGCAAGACCCTGTGACGCAGACCAACCGCCGCTTTTTGCGGCCGCATTGGCAGTATGCACGCTGGACATTGCGTAGGCAGAGAGGGTGTGCAATGGTGGCTGAAGTATCTCTGTCTTTTGGGCACCAAGAATCACCGAAGCCGATTGCCATGTTACCTGTTTGCCGGGTTCCGAAAAACTTGCTTTCAACTCATAAAGCAGAGTCTTACCCTGAGTGTCCAAGGTTACGGAAAGTTCTGTCGAAGATTCATTGGATGAAGAATTGACGAGTTCGCGGCCCTGCCAACGACCAAGAAAACTCTGAGGCGCGTCATGGTCAACACTTCGACAAATCGCTGCAATCGCTTCCAGCACACTCGTCTTGCCTGAATCGTTCGGCCCGATCAGCAAGTGAACCGGAGTTAGATCCACCGACGCATCGCGAATTGCTTTGAAGTTCTTGATACTGACTCGCGTAATCATCCTGGAAGACTCTCAGACTTGTGATTGGTATCGAACACTAGACAACTTAGTGTTTCCCCCGACACAGGAATAATGCCGGACCTGCAAAGGCAATGATACTGCTCAATGTCGAGTCGCAGCACGGCGTCGCGAATACCGGAGTTTTCAAAAAGACTTTGCATAGCGGTTCTCTCTCGAGTTCCGAGCACAATTCTGAAAGCGTCAATCCACTATACGCTTTGTTCAGGCCACTCACAACGAGTATGTAGGGCCATATGCATCATTCCAATGTCCCTCCGTCAGTCAATCGGTGAATATCTGCCAGATCCTGCGGACGTCATGTCTGTTTAACAACTCGACAAACTCTCTGAAGTCGGATGTCAGGTCCATACTTCCCCCGGTTGTATTCGTGTCGGATCAATTCCAGCGCGGCGATTCGGTCCTGTGGAGATTTGGACAGCCACCAGACAAGATCGCTGGGTTGCTCTTCAAGTCGCACTTTGTTGACAACTTTTTCAATGGCCATTGGATGTCGTCCGATCGAGATGCAAAGTCTGTCAGCCCCAGGACTACTCTGTTTTGCCTCACGGATTGTACCCCAGATTCGGTGCCAGCCAGCGTTCCATGTCTTTGACGGACATGTGCATGCGGGCGGCGTAGTTTTCGACCTGGTCTTTGGTGATGCGATCGACGCTGAAGTAG
>JBBQSE010000574.1:0-4896 GCA_038214195.1 Planctomycetales bacterium | reverse complement strand
CCGTCCTGCCGAACGGCATCGGCGGCGGCTGTCAATTCGTCCGGACCAGCAAACTCGGCGAGTAGACCGGCGACGGTTGATTGCGATTCGATTGCAGAGTTATGAGTCATGATGCCGACTCCTGCTGCGTATCATCGGAGGACTGACGTCCTTCCGCTCGCCGTCCTTCTGATCTCTGATCTTCGTGCCGTTCGTGAACAAGCTCCCGCATTTCGGCCATCGAGATCGCCGGAAGGATGCGCAGAAACAGAAACATCAGTGTTACAAACAATCCAAACGTGCCAGCGTACAGTGACCAGTCCCAGAATGTCGGCGTGTAGGTTGACCACGTCGATGGCAGATAATCGCGTGTGAGACTGAGCGAAATAATGATGAGCCGCTCCAGCCACATACCGACGTTGATGACCAAAGCGATTCCAAATAATGTCAACGGGTGTCGACGGACGGACGGGAACCACAACAACTGCGGAATCACGCAATTACAAACCACCAGCGCCCAGTAATACGCCGCGTCTGGGCCGGAAAATCGATTCGTGTAGATATAACTGTCATACGGTTCGTTCTTATACCACGCTCCCCACGAATCCATCAGGTAGCCATACGAAACACTCAGTCCCGCCGCCAGCATCACCTTCGCCATGTTGTCCAGGTGCTTTGCCGTCACCAGATGTTTCAGGTTGTAGAATTGCCGCAGTGGAATCGAGATAACCAACACCATCGCAAATCCTGCGAAGATGGCACCACCAACAAAGTAAGGAGGGAACACGGTTGAGTGCCATGCCGGAACGATCGCCGTTGAAAAGTCCCAGCTCACGGTTGTATGCACCGACACAACCAGTGGCGTCGCGATTGCTGCCAGCAGCAGATACGCCTTCTGATAGTGCTCCCAGTGAGTCGCCGAGTTCCGCCAGCCCAATGCAAACACGCCAAACGTCAGCGCCTTCCAGCGTTGCTTCGCGCGGTCCCGCATCGTGGCGAGATCCGGCACCAGGCCCAGATACCAAAACAAGGCCGACACGGTGGCATAGGTGCTGACGGCAAAGAAGTCCCAGACCAGCGGACTGCGAAACTGAGGCCACACATCAGTCGTGGCCGGATACGGAACCAGCCAGTAGAAGAACTTCGGTCGGCCCAGATGCAGCAGTGGAAACAGACCGGCACAGGCGACGGCAAACAGAGTCATCGCTTCGGCAAAACGGTTGATGCTGGTTCGCCATTTCTGATGAAACAGCAGCAGAATCGCAGAAATCAGTGTGCCCGCGTGACCAATGCCGATCCACCATACAAAATTGACGATCGCCAAACCCCAGCCGACAGGAACGTTGATGCCCCACGTGCCGACCCCCATCAGGAACAGCCAGCCGATCGAAACCAACAACACGTTGAGCAGCAACAGCCCGATCAGTAATCCAAACACCCAACCGCGCGTGACTGGACGGTGCAGAACGATTTCGGCGATGTCCGACGTGACCGATTCGAACGTCGCGTCGTGAGGTACCAGGTCGGCGTGGGTCTCTGTAGCGGAACTCGTCAAAGGCATGGTCGGCCCTCCCCCGAACATCGCTCCGCTCGTTCGACCTCTCCCGCAATAAATTGCGGGAGGGGTATCTCCGGCGTGCCGAAAGTCTCGGCGACTTTTGCTGCACCAGGATTATCGTTTT
Source organism: Planctomycetales bacterium (assembly GCA_038214195.1). Taxonomy (GTDB): domain Bacteria; phylum Planctomycetota; class Planctomycetia; order Planctomycetales; family Planctomycetaceae; genus SXXK01. The sequence goes on along the minus strand of JBBQSE010000574.1, from coordinate 3,235 downwards.
GTGAGGGTGAAGTCACTTGTTGCGCACCTCCGCCAGATACGTCGTGCGAGGTCGGGTGTTGAGATTCTCCAGCAGGCCGTAGTTCAACGGATGATCGTGAGTCTCACGCACTGCGCTTTTCGGATCATTCAGATCGCCAAAACGAATAGCCTGAGCCGGACACACGGACTGACAGGCTGTGACAACATCGCCTTCCTGAATTTCACGGTCGTTGCGATGAGCGTCAATGCGAGCCGATTCAATTCGCTGCACGCAGTACGTGCATTTTTCCATCACGCCGCGTTCGCGCACAGTGACGTTGGGATTTGGCAGCAGTTCGAGACCTGGAGCGGTGAGAAAATTATCGGAATAGTCAAGAAAGTTGAATCGCCGCACTTTGTACGGGCAGTTGTTGGAACAGTACCGCGTGCCCACGCAGCGGTTGTAAACCATCTGATTCAGGCCCTCTTCACTGTGATTCGTCGCCGCGACCGGACAGACAACTTCACACGGAGCCTGTTCGCAGTGCATGCACGGAACCGGCTGATGCAGCGTTTGTTCGGGTTCGTCAGCAGAACCTTCGTACCACGTATCGACTCGAATCCAGTGCATTTCGCGGTTGCGAGCCACCTCATCCTTGCCAACAACCGGGATATTGTTTTCCGCCTGACAGGCAATTGTGCAGGCCATGCAGCCGACGCAGGTCGTGAGATCAATGGTCATGCCCCAGCGATGACCTTTCGAATAGTCCCACGGTTCGTAGAAGCTCGATTCGACCTCGGGTTCCGGCGGATGCACGAATTCGGGATGTTCGGAATTGTCGAGCAGTTGCAACAGCGTACCCGAACGAGCCAGATGCCGGCCTTCCATTAAATGATGATGCTGAGTCGTCGCAAGCTGCCGCTGCTCGTTCGCGTTCGTCAGTTTGACTCCGCTGACTTCCCACATCGCGTCGCTGGTGCGCAGCGGGAACACGTCAATGCCTGTGCCCGTGGCGACTCGTCCACCGACGCGCCGACCATAACCAAAGAACAGCGTGATACACCTGGCTGCCTGACCGGGCATGATCCAGATCGGAACGACGACTTCGCGTTTGCCATTTGATAGTCGAATACAGTCTCCGTTGCTGAGTCCCTGTTTTTCCGCGTCGCTGCGATTGATCCACGCGACGTTGTCCCACGTGAGTTTGCTCAAGGGCTTGGGAAGTTCCTGCAACCAGCCGTTGTTGGCGTATTGTCCGTCGTGGATTGTCGGATCGGGACGGAAGAGCACGGTCCAGTCGGAAGCCGGTGTAGCGGAAGTCGCCAAGACTTTCGGTAACTCCAAAGGCGAGCGGGGGATGTAAGTCCCCCGAGGAGTTCCCGCAAGATCAATCACTCCGCGCCGCAGTGCATCCATCCACGCTTTCTCAAAGTCCTCTGCCTGCAAGCGTTGACGCCACGTTTCGCGAACAGCGTCATGGCCGCGGCGAGTGGCGGGACGTAAGTCCCCCGATGGCGCGATCGCGGGATTCAGCAATCCGGACAGCAACTCGACCGTCGTCAGAGTATCGTGCAACGGTTCAATCAGCGGCTGCACGATCGAAGCCGTTCCATCATGAGCCGTCACATCGCCCCATGCTTCGAGAAAATGCGATTCGGGGATCACCCATTCGCACTGTTCCGTAGTCTCCGATGGCAGTCGAGACAGTGAATACGTCGCAGCCACCTTTTTCAGAGCGGCAGTGAATTCCAGATCACTCGGCGCGTCGAAAACCGGGTTACCTCCGAAAATGAAAAGCGTGCTGACGTTGCCAGCGGCCATGTCAGCGACGAGAGAACCAGGCGGTGATTGTGTTCCCGTACGATGGCCTTTCCAGGCCGTCGAATTTGTTTCTGCAGGGCCGACGGCCTGGGAAGGCCATCGTACAGACGTTGGCATCGGTCGAAACTCAATGCATTTCTTTTCCGCCCCGATGGCCGCATTGATCGCGTGAGCCAACGCATGAATGCGTGGCGCCTGCGCGTCCCCAACCGCGATCACGGCCGACTGCGAATCAATCCCGTTCTTTAACGCGGCGGCAAGGGCATCAATCCAGTCCGCGCTCTTCGTCGCGGAAGTCGCCAAGACTTTCGCCGCGTCCGCACTGTTGACGCCGAAACTCTTGGCGAGTTCCGCTACCCCAAGAACATCCAACCGCTTCGCCACCTCAACCAGCACCGCTTCAATATCAGCCGGACCAACCAGCAATTTTTCATCGGCCTTGGCGCTCGTCAGAGTCGGCATCGATCCCAGATGAAAAAGTTTAACCATTGACGGATTTTGGTTCGCAGCACCGTCGCGACCGGCCACTCGCCGCACCGACATGAAGTCAGCGACCTCGTGTACGGGCCGTGAATTCGCGGCCAGGAAATCACAGTCGATGCTCAGCACGACGCTGGCTTTATCGAAGTGATACACGGGCTGGAAATCGGCAGCGTCGTCGCCGAACGCCATTCGCATTCCGGCATTCGTGTTCCCCGTCGCAACGGGATCGTACTCATGCACTTGCGCCTTCGGCCATCGCTGAGTCACCTCGTGCAGCAAACGATGGACGGTCGGACTGGTTGTCGGTCGCAGAAGCAGCCTCAGTCCATCTCCGTTGGTCTTGTCAAATTGCTGAGTCAGACTCGCCAGTTCCGTCAGCAGTTCTTTTCGCGGAACAATCGCCCCGCGCCGGGTGGTGGTTGACAGTCGATCGGGGTCATACAGATCCAGCGTCGCCGCCTGAGCGAAAATGTGCGTGGCACCTCGACTGGTCGGATGTTCGCGGTTGCCTTCGACTTTGATCGGGCGACCCGCATCGCTTTTGACAACCAATCCCAGCGCCTGTCCGGCAACCTCCATCGCGGTCGTGAAGAATTGCGAAGTTCCGGGCGGCAGATGCCCGGCCTGTTTGACCACGGGAACAATCTTTTCCTGCGGCTGCCGAATATCGCAGCCCGTCAGTCCGGCCAGTGCCAATGAGGCTCCCATGAGCCGTAGAAAGTCACGTCGCGAACCGCCCAGCCATGTCGAAGCATTCTCCGGGAACTCGCGATACAGGTAGTCGCGAAATTCCTGAGTATCCGCGATCTCTTCCAAGCTGCGCCACCATGTTTGACCATCAGGCGACGGTTTTGGTTTGGGCGTTGTGCCTCCGAGTTGAATAAATTCACGTGACATAAGTGTTCGGTCCCATCATCGATGACACGTGGTACAGTCGGTGCGTTTGTCGAGGTGGTAATCGGCAGACAAT
>JBBQSE010000573.1:0-4900 GCA_038214195.1 Planctomycetales bacterium | reverse complement strand
AGGCTTTTCTGTTGAGACGCGGTGCGCAAGGCTGGCTAGATCGCTCTCCGGCCCTGGATAACTCGGATCAGTACGACCACAATGGCGATGATTAACAGCAGATGAATAAATCCGCCGAGAGTTGTCGATGTCACAACTCCGAGCAGCCACAGGATCAAGAGTATCACAAAGATTGTCCAGAGCATTTGCACTTCTCCCTGCGTTGAGTGAGTGAGTCCATGAAGACGCCTCTGCCACGTCGCCGTGATCAACATTTGACTCAGGCAACTCAGCAGTCGAATCCAGTGTGAGTTGGCTTTGACCGCCACCGGGGCTGGAAATGGTGTGCCGCAGAGTGGAATTCAGGCGCTATCCGCTCACCGCGATGATTCGGCTTGAAAATCAGCGCCTGTGAAAGACCGATTCAAAGACTGCAGACGGCATCACTCCAATGCCTTTTTCACAGCGTCCTTCGTCTTTTTTACAGTGTCCTTGACCTTGTCGGTAGCCTTCTCAACAGCTTCTTTAACTTCGCCGACCGCCTGGTCTGTCCTGCCTTCTTCGCGAAGCGCGTCATTTCCGGTCAATGCACCAGCCGCTTCTTTAATTCGCCCCTTGGCGACATCGATTTTCCCACCCATTGCTATGACTCCTGATTTCAAAAGTAAATCTGATCCTGACAAACACGTGATCCATTAAAATTCGCTGGATGCCTCCTGGAATGCCTTGTCCAGCTCATCCCATGCCGACCGGGCACCTTTCTGAAGATCCTTCCATGCCTCTGCACTGGAGTCCTGGACCTCGTCGAACTTGGCTCTGGCGGCATCCCGTTTCGCCTCCAGCATGGCCAGCTTCTCATCCCGCTGAGCCTTGGCATCGTCTTTCAACTCACGCCCTTTTTCCTGAATCACTGCGATTTGCGTATCGACTTCCTTCAGTCGGGCTTTCAGCTTCGCCAGAAATTCATCCTTGTTCTGCTCAGCGAACTCGGCGGTGGTGTCAACGGCCCTGCCGGTATCGCGCCGTACGTCTTCGGATGTAACTTTCCCCGGCGCAGTGGATTGCCGGTCGCATCCAGTGAAAGCGAAAAAAACGGCCAGCATGAGGACCAACGACATTCGTAACATCATCGTAATTTCTCCCTGCACATGCATGTTGCAGATCCACAGTAATTTGGACGGCAGTGGCAAAACTTCAAAATGGTCAATAAGGCTCCGTCGGAAGAAAACCTCCACGCCTTTGCAACACTGGATCAGATGCGTCCCAACAGTAACAGGATAATGATAATCAGCACCACCAGCCCCAAGCCGCCGCTCGGACCATAGCCCCAACTTCTGCTGTGCGGCCATGCTGGAATTGCACCAAGAAGCATCAGTATCAGAAGAATAAGCAGAACGGTTCCAAGCATCTGAAAGACCCTTTTTCTTAGCGACTAACTCCCACACGGTTTTCGCCTGAAGTCAACTCCAGCCCGCATGATTCACAATTCGTCGTGACGTGCATCACGCAACTGACATGCCAATGCACTATGTCGCACGACAGTTCACTGATGCATCAACCGCTGCGAGCAACAGTCTATCCCCATAACACTGGGAAAAGGCTCGAGTTGCAGGCAGATTCCCTGCTGTCAATTTGCCTGAGCGAAGAGAGGCGATTGGGCACGGGATTATCAGCGTTGCACAGTATTGTGCATATTCGCACGTGATCGCGAATGGCATCGACTTAATCGCTCGATCCCGGCCCTGTGCCGGTGGAAGCCGAATTGATCGGCGACGAGGATTGCATTGATTCTTGTTGTGTGGGCACAGACGCATCCGGCGCGGTCAACATGGAGATCTCTTTCTGTGCGTCCGCCATGGTCGAAACCAGAATCGCTCCGCCGCCGATGCGATCTCGCGCTCTGGTCATGTCGGTTGTAGTTCCCCACAATCCTACAACCAGCTTCACTCCGGGGAATCGAGCACTGAGTCGCCTGCAAAGGTAACCAGCATGCATTACTGCGGCGGGAGGCGTGGCAGAGACACACACAACATCCGAGGTTTTTTGGCCGATAATATCGACGATCTCGTTCGCCAGCGACGTCACGGACACAGCCTGCACATCGAATTCTGCGGCCTCAAGAACCTGAGCCAGCATCATGGCCGTAATTTCATCAGCCTCGGTGCGAGCAGGCAGGCAAAGAATTCTTACTCGCAGGTTTGGAACGATCTCAGTGCCAGCGGAAACCTCCGCACTGTCGGGTGTGGGCGAGATCGCCTCTTTCGCCAGCTTCTCGTGCCGACGGTCGCCATAGTCCTGAATCATCTCCTTCAGGCTCTGCACGATAAACTTGTGCTTGACGTCATTCAACTCTCCCAGATGCCAATGCATTTCTCCCATTGCCAGAGCTGGAATCAGCACAGAGTCGTAAACATCGACCAGCGATTTGTCCTGAAGACTGTCGGAAAATAACTCAGCAGCTTGTTCGACGTCGCCCGCGAGCAGTCGCTGATAGACCTGCTTCTTAGGCTCAAACACTGGCTCCGTTCCGAGCAACACATTCAGAAACGCAAGCTGGGGAACATGCTTGCCAACCACTAAGACACATACAGTCAGCGGTGTCGCCAACAGCAGCCCCATTGGTCCCCATAACCACGTCCAGAAGACGGCAGCTACGATGACGGCCACTGCCGAGACACCGGTATTTGTCCCATAAAGCCAAGGTTCAAGCAGGTTATTGTTCAATAACTCGATCGCCACGAAGAGCAAGACAGTCAGGATTATCGGTCCCCAACCTGGGGAAATCGCCATCGACAGAACAATCGGCATCGACGCGGCAATCCAGGGTCCAAGGTATGGGATGAACCTCAATGCCGCCGCGAGAATGCCCCACAGAATGGCATTGGGGATCCCGATGAGAAAAAGACCAATGCCAATCGAAATTCCAAAAGTCACGTTCAGGAGGGAAAAAACTAATAGATAGCGGCTGACCCTCGCACTGGCATCTTCGAGCATCTGCGTGGTGACAGTCACCTGGCCGCGTCCCGCGAGGCGAATAAATCGATCACGCAGTTCCTCTCGGCCAATCAGAAAGAAGATTACAAAGACGATCACGATTCCGGTCGTGCCCAGCACTTCAAGCAACGTGCCAAACATTCCTCCAAAGATTTCCAGAGGACTCGTCGGTGAAGTCACGACTCGAACGGAAAACGGCAGCCTCTCCGTTCCGCGCGGCTCGCTGACATCGTCCACAGGCGCGAAGTCCTCCTCCGCCTTCCGGCCTGTTGTCGTCAGTTTACTCAGCTCAGCAAGGGCGTACTCATTGACGGAGTTCAGCTTCGCCTCCACATTGTCCCTGTACTCGGGAATCTTCGGAGCCAGGTAACTCACCTGAAGAGCCGCCGTCCAGATTAAAGCCCCGAGGATACCAAAGCCGACTGTCGCGGTCACGAGCACCGCCGGGATTCGCCCGAGTCTCCAGCGTTCCAGCCAGTCACACACAGGGCTCAGCAGAAAGCTCAGCAGAATCGCCAGCGTACAAGGAACGAGGATGCCTTTGGCGAGATAGACCCCCGCGATAATGATGGCGATCGATGCCGGCATCTGGATCCATGAGAAACTGGAAAGCCTAACCGGGGGGCTCATGGATTCTCCTCCCTGTCGCCGCCTCCCGGCCGCGAGTAGACATCGTTAAATCCGTTGGAACGAGTTAAACGCAAAACCTCGGTTTTCGAGAAACCCTGGTCTGACGATGGGACAGCATTCACCTTGTTTGTACGCCTACCACGGCTTCAGTTTCCACCCGAGGACAAAACCAATCCCAACGCACCAGAGTGCAACCACTTCAGGCTTCTCCCTCGCATACTCGCGCATATATTCGGTAACGTCATGAACTGGTTTCAGCGGCTGGCCCGGCTGATGGATCCCCGAAACAGTGGGTGTTGAACAGGTATGCTGCTTGTCGTTCATTCTATCAATCTCCGGGATTTGTGAATAGAAGTTCGTGCAAATCATTCAGCGCGGCTATGGTCGATCACTTTCTTGATCCATTGCAAATTGCGGGCCAATTCATGCTGCGAACGTTTCAGGACAGCCATGCGTTTGCTGACCCGACGCCAGCCAACGATGCTCATCAGAGTGCCCAAAATGGCTCCCACAAGGAACGCTATCAGAAATCCTGTGGCATAGCTTGTATTGAAGAACTGAATCAGACACAGCGCGAAAGCCACCAGCCCGATTGGAAAACATGCGAAGGCGATCGCAAATCCACCGAGCAGCAACAGGACGGGCACCGTCATCCGCGCGCGACATTCCCTCACGTCGATGGCAAGCAACTGCACCTGCAGTTCTGCAAGTGTGAGTACATCGTGAACGACATTACCCGCGCCGGTTGCGAAGCCTCGCGATGCGCTCTGCTGAGTGCCCTTCGGATTGTCTGCTTTCGTTTGATCATCCACGCCAGAAACACCTCTGTACAAAATGCCGTACTGTTATCATCGTGCGGGAAATAAGTGTCTCGTCATGGATGATCTTTTGAGGCTGAACCTGCGCCCCTCGCAGGCAAAAGCCTGTCAATATTTTGGACTGCGTAGGCAGTCAGCCCGCGCATCACCAGATTGCCCACAAAACCCAAAACTTTGCCGGTAGCGTCGGACTTCGCCGGTGAAGGTGGAGCAGGTGAGATGTGCGGGGCAGCGGGCACATCGGCAGTACTGCGGTTTTGCTGCACCCCGAGTCCTAGCCGCGACATGATGAAGTATCCCCCGACAAATGAGACCGCGAGCACAGTCCATGGATACGTTTTCACGTAATAGGTCCAGTCGCCGATATCATGAGCGTCTTTGACCATTCCCTGAAATCCCACATCCAGATCACCACGCACCTCTTCCATGCGCTGGCGGATGACTCTCGATTCTGGCGAATTTTCCATCACGATTTCCAC
>JBBQSE010000572.1:0-4911 GCA_038214195.1 Planctomycetales bacterium | reverse complement strand
GTCCACACCCAGACCAGATAGGTCTTTTCGCTCCGGTCGGGATTCCCTTTGGCGATGTCTGTCTCGCCTTGCCACCAGTGATCGGGGGGAGTAATCGTGGCTTCTCGCAAAACGCCATCCTTGCTTTCTCCGATGTAGTATCTCTCTTTCCAACGGAAATGCGTCAACAGCTTGTCTTTGCCACCAACAGCTTTGATGGCCTTGTCCACCGTTTCCTTGACCCTCGCCGCCTCATCTCCGTGAGCGATTGCGGCAAACATCATCAGTGTGGTGAGAGCGGAGACAAAGAAAGAATAACGGTGCATATCGGAACTCCTATGGACAGTTGATGGTTTCAGTTACGTTCAACGACTGATGTACAGCAGTCTCGGCCTCCTGCCCCAAACTCGCGGCGTTGTCCGAACCATCCTGTGCGCTCACTTCCGCGAGGCTGCCAGGAGTTACCAAGCAAGATACGACGACCAGCCTGAAAAGAGTCTTCAGGCAAGTAAAATGCGGAGCAATGTCGCAGTGGCGATGCATTATTTCTCACTTCCGTTACGGACGTCGGATGCCATCATCATTGTTGACTTACTTCGAAAGGGGTTGAAACAGGCAGACACGGTGTTCCGCAAAGCCGGTGCTCGGCTCGGTTTCGCTTTTCTTCCATGCGTTAAACGCTGTCGCTGGCATCGTCCATGTGATGTTCCGGTCGGCATCGATCACGAACGCCTGCACGCGGTTCTGGTTCTTTTCGAGGTAATGCCAGTCGGAGTTGCTGACCAGTAACCGCCCGTCCGCAAATTCGTGGATGCCGGTGGCATAGATGATCGGAAAATGTGGAGCAGCGTCTTCCCTCGTGAACGACCAGACCTTTTCTCCCGCCGCGTTGAAGCGGGTGAGACCGAAATCGCCGGTACAAACGGTGTCGCCTGCCGCCAGCCGTTGAATACCGCAGGGGAGCCCATCGACCGGAAAGGATCGAATTTCCTTTCCGTCCCTGGTGATTTCCAGAAAACGTTTCTCTGCTCGCAAAGCGATCAGATAATTGCCTTCCGGGGTGAGACGCATCGAGTTGTACCGGGTATGGTTCGTGCCTTGTGCGGGAACGGGGATGCGGTGCAGGATTTTTCCGGTACCACGTTCCAGTTCCAGAATGGCTTGGTCTTCGCTGTTTTGAATCGCCACTCTTCCGTCCGGCAATGGCAGACAGGCCTTCACTTCGGCGGTCCCCTTGACGCGGTATTCCCAGATTGTTTTACCATCGCGATCGACTTCCCGCACATAACGGTGTGTGGCGAAGAGGAATCGATCCTCGGGCAATGCGCAGCCGTCGTAGATGAGGTCGTCGTACTCGCCCCAACCTTGCCCCTTGTAGGGTTCGGTGTGATACGACCACGAGCAGGTTCCATCCGGCTCGACGACATACAGACCTTCGCTGGCGACGAGCAGGTAACGCCCCAGAGGCGACTCGCCGGTCGTCGGTGCCTTCTCGTCGGCAAACCCAACAGGCGATTCTGCACCGAACAAGCCTACGACGGTGGCTAACAGCCATGCTGTCACCAAGCTCAGTCTCAACCATCGGACACGGCTTGCGGCTTCGAATGGTTTACGGAAAGTCATACTAATATCTCCTTCACAACATGCCCATGCACGTCGGTCAATCGAATGTCGCGTCCACCGTAGCGGAAGGTGAGTCGTTCGTGATCGATGCCCAGTTGGTGCAGGATCGTCGCGTGCAGGTCGTGAACGGTGAGCGGATTTACAATGGCATTGGTGCCGAACTCGTCGGTTTCGCCATAGGTGATGCCGCCTTTAAAGCCGCCGCCGGCCATGAAAACTGTGTAGCCGCTGACATGATGATCTCGGCCAGTGACATCGTTGATGGCACCGACGGCAGGCGTGCGCCCCATTTCGCCGGCCCACAGCACGATGGTCTCATCCAGCAGGCCGCGTTGATGAAGGTCTGCGATCAGAGCCGCAACGGACTGTTCTGTCACGCGGGCGTTCTTTTCGTGATTCATTTTGAGATGCGTGTGTTGGTCCCATGGCGAGTTGTTGCCATCGAAGCTTGGGCAGGTGATCTCGACGAATCGGACACCGGCCTCAACGAGTCGTCGGGCTCGCAGGGCCTGGGTGGCATAAAACCGCTGATGCTCGTCAGCCGAGTCCACACCGTACATCTTCTGGATATGTTCCGGCTCACGACTGATGTCTGCAATATCGGGTACCGAACTCTGCATCCGGAAGGCAGTCTCGTAATTCGCGATGGCGGCCTCGATGGCCTGCGGATCGGATGTCTGTGCGCCAAATGCCGCATTTGCCTCGGCCAGCAACGCGAGCTTCCGCCGTTGTAGAGACTCCGTGTCTCGGGGTGTGATGTTATCGACGGCAATTCCTTTGGACCGCATCACCGTGGCCTGATGGCTGGCGGGGAGGAATGAACTGCCAAAGTTTTCCAGTCCGCCATTGGGCACCCAGTCATTATTGAGCAGCACATAAGCAGGCAGATTCGCATTCTCCGTCCCCAAGCCATACGAAATCCAGGCTCCCAGACTGGGAGCCTGGCCACCGACACGTCCCGTATGAAGCAGCAGATTCGATTGCCCATGCAACGGCAGTTCACCTACCATCGACCGGACCACACAGAGATGATCGGCGACTTGTGCCAGTTGAGGAAATAGATCACTTACCCACAGGCCGCTGTCGCCACGCTGTTTGAACTCCCAAGGGCTGCCCAACCAGACTCGGCCAGCGCCATTGTCAGAGCGTTTCGAAATCCACTTCGGCCCAATCGGCTGGCCCTGGTGCTTTTTGAGCATCGGCTTGTAGTCGAACGTATCGACGTGACTCGGGCCGCCGTCCATGAAACAGAAGATGACATTCTTCGCCTTAGGTCGGAACAGCGGCGCGGCGATCGTTTGGCCGGAGAACAATCCCTGCAACGCCAGCCAGCCAAAGCCAGCGGATGCGTTTTGGAGAAAACCCCGCCGTGTTGTTGACGGTGTGATGCTGCCGGGGCAACGGTGAGATTGTTGGTGCATGTGAATCTTTCTGATCAGCCTGTTGAAAACAGTATAGCTGGTTGTTTGGATCAGCCGGAACGCGTTAGCGTCCGGTTTGAACCGAGGGCTAGCGCCCGGCGGCTGATCTATCGAAACCAGGCAGCAAGTTTATCGGTAGTAAATGAATTCCTGTGAATTAAAGATCGTATGAGCCAACTGCGCCCACGCATCTTCATCCGCCATGACATCTGGCAGCGTCGTTACGTTCTGGAGCAAAGCGATCCAAGCTACTTTTTCATGGTCCGTTGGCGCACGCCCGAAAGCCGTGATGAACATGCTTCCGAGGCGTTCCCCCGGACTCGTGTGAGGTGTCTTGATGAGACCTGCGGCCCAGTGCCGCGCGAGCCAGTCGACGAGTGGATCGTTCAACAACAGAAGTGCCTGAGTGGGTACGTTGGTCACATTCCGCCGACCAGTGGGTAGTCGCACGTCTGGCAGATCGAAACTCATCAGGAACGTCGGGGGTGCCATGATCGACATCGTCAGATACAGCGATCGTCGCCCGTCACCATCCAGAGGACCGGAAAACAATCGCTTGGCGGCGTCTTCGGTTGGTCTCAACGGATTGATGGAACGGCCATAAAGTTTATCGTCCAATCGACCCGAGACTGCGAGCATGGCATCGCGAATCGCTTCCGCTTCCAGACGACGAGTTGGGTAGTGATGCAGTTGTCGATTTGCCGGATCAATCTGCTTAGCGGCTTCGCTGACTTTGCCCGACTGCTGGAACGATTCACTGAGAACCAATTGCCGGACGAGCTGTTTGGTGGACCAGCCCTGACGCATGAAGTCGCGTGCCAGCCAGTCGAGCAACTCCGGATGCGACGGCTTATCGCCCAGTCGCCCGAAATCATCCGGCGTGGTGACGAGTCCCGTTCCGAAGACCCATTGCCAGACGCGGTTCACATAGACTCGCGAGGTCAGCGGATGTTCCGGATGCAACAGCGATTCGGCGAGTTCCATTCGCCCGCTACCGATACTTTGCGCCACCGTGTTGCGGCCCGCGAACATCTGCAAAAAGTCTGGCTGCACCTGTTCCCCTAAGGAATCGAAATTGCCTCGCACGTTCAGATACAGGCCGGTCTTCGCCGATTCGCGTTCATCCATACTGTTCACCGCACGGGGGAAGGCGATTTGCTGTTCGACACGACGATACTCGGCCAGAAGTGCGGCGAGAGGACTGTCAACCTGCGCTTGATTCGGCAGAAATTTGTGTGTGAGGAGCCAGTCGATGAGCTGGCGGTCACCGGGCTGAGACTGACCTGCGCACCAGCGTTGGACGGCTGCAGAAAACCATGCCGTGATTCGCTCGTCCGCTTCGTCGAGTGTCCTGGGGGCCGGACCATCGTAGAGAGATGCAAAGGAATCCAGCGTGTCTTGCGGAGTTCCCCCTGCGTTGTGCGCCACGATCCCCGTGATGCTGAGCCAGCTCCGTTTGTCGTAGCCAGGATCAGTGCTGGCCAGGCCCGGCACAATCCCGACGCGAGCTGGGAAATTGGGGTTGAGAGACGACGTGACGAAGTCGATCGTGACCTTCGTGACACCTCCCTTCATGGCGGTATCGCCGAAGCTGCGCCACGTGGGCTGGACTTGATTCAGGATGCCCACGCCTTCGTGCAGAATTGAATTCTCATCCATCTGCAAGTAGCCGCCAAACTCTCCACCCGCCAGTTGCAAACTAACGAACTTGTGCGGGACTAAGTGTTGCTGCGGCATCCGCAATGCTCCAGGCAGCTTGGAAGAGAGCGCGTGCGTGTGGTAGCCGCGAGGCAGCAACCGCGCGACGACCGCCTCGCCTTCGAGCGCAATCAGCGGAGTTGCGTCATCCACCCAACCGTGTGTCATGCCATCGCCATCGGTGACCCAG
>JBBQSE010000571.1:0-4932 GCA_038214195.1 Planctomycetales bacterium | reverse complement strand
TCTGTTTCGCCCGGCGATTCACTCGGTGTTGCCGCCGAGGCTTCAACTTTCAACGGTTCTTCAGGCTTAGGATTGGACTCCGTTGCCGGCTCGGCAGTTGGCACCGGCTCCGCGGTTAGCACCGGCTCCGCCGTTGGCGCTGGCGCGGTCGCGGCCTCAGCTTTAGCCTCGGGGGACGCATCGACCGGTGCGTCGGGTTTGGCATCCACAGCATTCGCTTCTGTTGTGGCCATCTCGGCAGCCAGCTTCGTCACGTCTTCATTCTCAGCATCTTCATCGTTCTGAAATTCTTTTGCCGCTCGGCTGCGTGCATCAAGGGCCACGACATCGGCGGCAGCGACTCCGGATTTGACGACGATCATGCGATTGTTTGTGGCACCGACTTCGACCTGTCGGCGTTCGATGCTGTCCTTGTGTCTGGGCGTAGACAAAGTGTCGCCCGCGATGTTCGGCCACCGCCTGCACGGGGACCGCGATGACGTCCTTCATATTATCGACCAGAATTTCCACCTCGGCCGTCATGCCCGGTCGCAGGGCGACAGTTGATCGCTCATCCAGTACGACGACCGTTTGATATTCCTTGACACCACCGCCAAAGTAGCCATCCGACTTGCTCAGCTGAGCCACGCTCTTGACGGTTCCGGTGAACGACTGATTGGCGAACGCGTCCACGCGGATCAGAGCCTTTTGACCGGCGGCGATTCGTTTCACTTCGGACTCATGGATCTTGACTTCGACCTGCATCAGTTCCATATCGGGAATAAAGAACACGATCTGGCGCTCGTACACTGTTCCACCTTCGCGGATGCGACGCGACTCGCTCCACCATTCTTCGTTTGCATACGCGACAACTCCGCCCTGAACGGCTTTGATCTCGCAGCGTTCTTTCTGTTTTTCTGCCTCAGCCATTTCTTCTTTCTGAATCAAAAACTCCGCCTCGGATCCATCGAGAGCGCCCTGAGCCTTTCGAGTATTGGCCTCAGCTGTGCTCTTCGAGCGGACCAGCTTGCGTTCGGACTCATTGGCCTTGGCCTTGAATTCGGTCAGCTTGCGTTTGTGGTCATAGGTCTCGGTGACCTTGAGCGTTTCCTCGTCGCGCTGCAAATAGAACTTGGCGCGGGCGACTTCCTGTTCCGCAACACGAACCTGCTCCGGTTCGCGAAATCCTTTCTTCAGCAAGTCGCGTGTGTTCTTCAGCGTGCTCTCAGCCTTTTCAAGGTCCACAGATGCCAGCGCGATTTTTCCCTGCAGATCGTTCAGCGTGACCTGATAGTCACCCTTTTCGTATTTTTCCAGATCCAGCACTGCGAGTGTCAATTCAAGATCGGCAACTGCGATCTCACTTTCACCCGTGTTCTTCGCGACTTCCAGTTCCTGACGCTTCGTCTCAACGTCTCCAGCAGGTCACGGGTCAGATTGGAGTTTGGTTCCGTTGAGCTGCGGAGCTTGATTTGGGCCTCTTCGACCTGCCGAGCGGCTGCGATCAACTGCTGTCGAGTAATTTCAAACTGAAATCGCTCGCGATTCAGGACACGAAGATTGTTGCGAACTTCGAAGGCGATCCCGTCCTTTGCCGCCATGTAATCACGACGCGCCCGCTGGTAGGCAATTTGCGTCGATCGGTAGATATTCCGTTCCGCCATTCGATTCAGCGGACCGTCGAACTGCAATCCACCACTCAGTCTGTCGGCGGAAGAGTCCAGCCGAAGTGGATTCTGATGACCAGGGTCGGTCGCCAGATCCGCCTGCAGTTTTAGGTCCAGATCGGCCTCAAGAAGGTCCGCCGCCACTTCCGTTCGACGGTACGCATCGACAACCGTCGCCAGTTGATTTCGCAGATCCAGTCGGTTCTGATCTGCAATCCACAGCGCACGGGTTTCCGTAATTTTTACCGGCGCGACATCGACCAGATACACGCGCACCTGCGTCTGAATCACAAACAGATCCGTCAGCAGTTCCCGAAGCGTCTTGCCGGAGATCGCGTTGAGTGAATCAAGCGCCGCTGCAGTTTGCTGGTCGGCGATCGACGCTTGCGACTGGACCAGCAACGCCCGGTTTTGGACGTGGCGTCCTCGTCGAGTTCCTCAAGGATCTCGTCGAGTCGCGAGGCCAGTTGCTGCCTGCGATCCTGTTCGCTGCGCTGATCGTCAGTCGAGTCAGCGGTTAGCTGTTCATGTTCCTGATGGAGCCGTTCCAGCCACGCATCCATCTCAGCGCGGATTTCGCTCGCAATTGGCGTCAGTTGGTCTGCAATCTCTCCGAGTTCCGTTGCGGCGGAAGTCAGCACGTCCAGTGTCGGCAATTCCTCCTGATGTAACTATCGGAGGGCGTGTTATCGCCACGTCCCGGCGAACATTGCAATCACCTGAATCACGACGAGTTCATCCTCTGGGATCGATACAGTTTCACCAATCCGAAGAGACAAGGGTCGTCGTGGCCACTTCAGTCGTCCACCCGTGTAATTCGGACAACCAATTGCAGCTCTGACAGGCCATCGGCGTCATCAGTGAAATCCGACAATTGCGTGAGGGACGCTACCAGTGTGGGTTTCCCGATCTTTAAGCGGCAGAAACCTTCCGCATTGTCCTTGCCAAGGATGTAGCGATCAATCTTGCCAGCCTGGTCCCAGTCCTGGATCTTTGCGTCGCGACCGGTGATCTGAGAGCCGAAGTTCAGATCGAGTTGTTCGACAGTATCCGTTTTCTCGACCGCAGAAGGAGAGCCAGGAAGTGAGCTGATTCTCGCCTGGAGAATCAGGCCCAGATGCAGAATCCGCACCTGCGGACTGTCTCCGCTGGATCCAGTTCCAACAACCGGTGTTGAACCAGTGATAATCGGAGTTTCTTTACCGGACGACATACGGGTCGCAACATGCTCGCGGCATAACATCGTTCCGTGATATCCAGACTCGTTCTGGCAGAGTGTTGAGAGCTGTTCAACGACTTTGGATTCATCAAGCGGCCCGTCCAGAAGCCCTTTCAATTGAATCTGCGAGGTCTCATCAAGGGGCAGCCACCAGGCTTCCAACTGGTAAGAGGCCTTTTGAATAGCCATGTCTGTCAGCGATTTTAGAAATTCGCCGATCTCAACATGCACAGCCGCAGTCTGCCGAATAATCAAGATGTCGCCAAACGACGTGATGTCGCCGGTGCCCCCGTTGCTGCTCCATGTTTCGGGCGCGACGATTGTATGAATGGTGCCTACGAGAGTTCCCGCCCCAACCGTATTTCCAGCCGACGTGTTTTGCACAAACGGGACGGCCGAAACTCCGCCCGCCGAATTACCGCCGCCGCCCATGCCGCCGCCCTGGCCGCCAAATTGCGTCGGTTCAATGGGAACGCTGAAAAAGCCTCCGCCGCCGCCCTGGCCGCCGCCGCCAAATCCACCGCCACCGCCACCAGGACCACCTGGCAGCAAATGAGCAAGCCCGCTGTCGGGCGGCGTGTTGTTCACTGACAGGAGCGGCTGTTGCGATGCAACCAGGAGAGAAACGTCGTAAAATTTTGTGACGAGTGGGGCAACAGCATCCGCCTCTTGCTCCGCCGCCGCAACGGGCTCCAACTTCGCCGCACCGTCCTGCCCTCGAGCAGTCGACAGAACCATGGACGCTACTAAAATGGACGCTACTAAAATGGACGGAATCAACAGCAAATTGACACAGCGAAGCATCAGACGTTCCTGTTAGAAAAGAGTCATGGAGACACGTGATAAACGCCATCCCTGTGCATTGTTCCGCGAGATTTTTGGCAAATAGTCACTTTTAGTCCGACCACGCATGGACAGCGATCACCGGGCAGCGAGCATGTTCGACGACTTGTTCGGTTGTGGAGCCTCGCAGAGCATCAAAAAACCCGTGCCGTCCCGAAGTTGTCATGACAATCAGATCAACGGATTCTGTTTGCGATTCTTCAAGAATTGCGGTCACAACTGAACCGCTGCGGTTGACCCATTTCCATTTGACTTTGTCTTCGTTTGGCAGTCGCAGAGCTGGCTGCGCGGCGGCATCTCCGACGTGCAGCAGACGAACTTCACACGGGCCGTCCGACAACGCTCGAATCAGATCGGTGGTGACTTCCACGGCGGGCGAAGAATCCGGATCCAGATCGACGGGCACCAGGATCCGCTTCAACTGACACGCGCCCGTTGCTTCTGAAACAAAACCACGGCTGCCAAAGGGAATAAACAGAGTTGCCCCGTCTGTGCGGTTGTTGATTTGGCCGGCAACTGAATTGTGCAGCAGGCGATCAAGCCCATGGCGCTGATGAGTGGCCAGCACCAGCAGATCTGCCGGGTAATGTTCCAGATGATGCAGGATGCCATCGGTGGGACTTCCGTCTGTCAGCGAGGATTTTGCGATCTGAACGCCTAGTTTCGCGACATCCGTTCGTGCGGCGTCTGGCGGCAGCATTTTCCACTGAATGAGCGTTTCCCGCACCGAAGGATACTGAGTCCAGTCCGGCCGCCGCCGATCCTTATCGACATGCAAAATCGAGAGTGATCCCTGGACGGAACAGACCAGTCGCAGGGCATGCACAAACGCGACGTCACTGCCGTGCGAAAAATCAGTCGGATGCAAAATCCTTGCGATCGAGATGCCATAGCGATCATTCATGTTGGTCTCCGTAACGGGCGCGCTTCGGGGCAGCAAATTTGCGAGATATCAGAGACCACAGCTTAGTCGAATTACCGAAGGATCTGAAGGGCTTTAACAGATGTTAATTTAATCCAGGATCGTGAGCGGCAAGGCGCCAGCCGCCGGTCTTTTCCAACGTCGTTCAAACATTCACCGGCGGCTAGCGCCCAATGGCACTCACTTTGGTTTGTCTGGCGGCTTTTGTTCTGGATTGGGTTCTTGTTTTTGGTTTTCGAGCTTCATGAATTTTGTGGACTTGGGACGTCTTGGGTGAGCCTTGCGTTTGTAGCTTCGGCCGG
>JBBQSE010000570.1:0-4977 GCA_038214195.1 Planctomycetales bacterium | reverse complement strand
TGGAAAATCACTTACGTTCGATGCGTTGTCCCAGAGAAGCGATTCCATGCCCCAATGATTTCAGCCCTTTGCCGATTTCATCAACCACATAATCTTTGTCTTCAACTATTGTGGCACGTAATCGTGTGGCCCGGCGTACCGCAGCGAGGCCGGTGTGCCGCTGCGGACTTCGATCATCATGTGTGGCTCGCGGGCTCCGGCGGCCATCGCTTCGTCAAGAGCGTTCTGCCACAGGAACCATGTTTCGACCGACCCTTCCATGATCGCGACGCCATTACTCACCTTGAAGGTCACCACGTTTTCCTGATCGTTGACAAACATCAACTCCAGACGATCCTTCAGATCTGCGGTGATGGCTTCGTCCGTCTTTGGGACCCATTTGGCGCGAACCGCGAGGTAGTTGTCCACATGGACGACGGCCTTCTGTCGCGAAGCCGTCCATTCGGCGTGACTCTTTTCAAAATTTGTCTCGACGATTCCATGCAGTTCGATGTGGGCGTTTTCGCAATCGATAATGATCTCCTCATCGTGCAGATAAGGATCGCGGTGAATCGCGGCAATCGTGTATTCCGCGATTTCTTCATCCGTTGGCGTTGTCTCTGACCAGTTGACGTTGATGTGATCATTGACCTGCCGCACGCCGACCGTGAACCTTGCCGCACGCTCGGCGGCTCTCCTGGCCGCCAGATTACCCACCGTCCCGGTCAGTGTCACAACGCCATTCTTCACTTCCACTTCCGGCTGAAAACTCAGCACTCGCGGATCGTACTTCAGGGCTCGTGTCACCGCGTCACGAATTTCTTCATCCGTGGCTTTCTGATACCGCGACGTTCGTAATTCCGGGTTCGCGAGGTTCCATTCGACGACGATTCCTCGCAAATCTACGTCTTTCGCACCGGCTTGCAGCGCAAGTTGTTCCGCCACAGATCGCTGAAAGTCCGTCGTCACGGCTCCATTTAGAACCGCTGTCCCGGCGTTGACTACGACATCCAGCTGAACCTGATCCAGCTGCACAGAGTATTTCAGCAGTTCGGAAATTTCCTTTTTCAATTCCGCATCGCTCGGCAAGAATTTCGAATCCACGGTCATCTTATCTTCGACATCCGCCAGACCGACGACGCTGCGGGCGATGTCGCTGGCCAGAGTTTTTGCGCCATATCCAGCCACTTCGCCAACGAGTGTCGCAATGCCGTCTTTGACGACAACATGAACGGGAAGAATGTGAGTCGCGGGATCGCTGTCGAGCGCGGCTTCAACGGCCTTCTGTAATTCGGCGTCAGGGCGATAGGGGCCATTGATCTCCAGTTGATCAACGACCGAGACAACACCACGCACACGCTGCGTCAGTCCGACGGCGATGTCTTCATCCAGGAGATTTCGGACACGCCCGGCCAGCGTGACAATTCCATTTTCGACCAGAACTTGAAGTCGATGGCTTTTGATGGCTGCCGATGCCAGCAATTCATTTTCGACGGCGAGTCGAATTTCTCGGTCGGACAGAGCAGATCGTGATGAGGAGTTTTGTGGCTCGTCAGCTGCTGAGTTCTGTGCCGCGAGCGACGGTTCGTATGTTTCAGCCGCGAGTGCCAAGCTGCCGCAGAGCATTTGCTCCAAGGTACAAATTGTCAATGCAATCCCGGTGAGGATGGATCGATTCATCATGCAGTCCTCCAAATTCCGCGTCAGCTTCCTCGAATGTATGAGCCGTGCGCCAATTTCATACGCTGCAATCACCGTGCCAGGCCGGGATAGTGCTTGTTCCGTTCTGATTTCCACGTGCAGCAAGCAGAAATTTTGTTCTGTGCGCTGTGATGTGCCACAGTGACACAACATGGAGACACAACATGCGCACTCGCCAAACGCGGGCATTCAACGCCGGAGTCGGTCCGCCGCTTCTGTGGCTCGATACTGTTGAATTGTATGCCGCCCGAGAAAACGAATGGAACGGAAAGTGCGGCCTCACATGTGTGTTAGCGACTAGTTGAGCGACCCACTTTTAAACCAGAGAGAACCGAGATGACATTTACCGTTGCAGAACAGGCCGACTGGATCAAAAGCGACGATTGAAAGAATTTGATTGTTATGAGAGCAGATCCGGGCGAGAACCAAATGACGCATCACAGTGAGCCGAATAGCGAAATGCCCAATCAGCCGACAAATTCTGCTGTGTCAGTAACGGCAGAGGAAGTCGAGCAGGCTTTGCAAAGATTGGGATATCCAGATTTGCGAAGCATACTTTGCCTGATTCAAGACAGCAAGGTCACGCTGCGGGGAACTGTCCCGACTTACCATTTGAAGCAACTTGCTCAAACCGCGGCGAAACGCGTTGCTGGTGTACGGGCGGTGAAGAATGAGATCACGGTGGATTTCCACTGAACGATCAGCCCGTACAGGCAATTCGACATGCAGGCCCTGACATGATCGATTTTGGCGCGATGTCCTGCGGTGATCTCCGATGCATTCTCGCCAGCCATGTTCCTGGGAGCGACGGTCGGAGCCAGTTTTGGTCACATCGCGCAGTACGTTTTGCCTGGCGTTCCGATTGACGTTGTTGCCTTTACGCTCGCCGGCATCGGCGTCACAGTAGTCGTCAGTGACGGACGAGCAATCAACGTCGTTCATCCGTTTGGAGCGGTCTCTGATGAACAGCCTGACGCTGACAGTGACACTCCTCCGTTTATCGTCGCCGGACCACGCACTCCGCTTGTGGAAGCTATGCGCGAAATGCAACTTGCCGGCGCGGGCTGCGCGATGGTATTTTCACGGACCGAGTCCGATCGCATCGAATTCAGGCTGTGTCAGGTTGGGACTTCGCAGAGAATTTTTAAAAATTTCGGACGGACAGTCCCAGCGTTCGATCAGTGTCAGACTGACTCTATCTCGTTGGCTGGGACACGGGCTGCACACGCAGCAATCGACCGACAGGACGTCGCAGATCGACGACGACTGGTTGCGACGTTTGAGATGACGCAACGTTGCCAGCGGCATCGCGCGCCAGCAGGCGGAAGTACAACTGCGTTGGAGTTCCGGGCCGCACGCCCCATTGATACCCATTCTGATCGAACTGCCAGTCAAAGACGGGCGTCCAGGGACCATTCGGGGCTGCGGCGTACTCGAGCCGAACCGGCGTGGCAGCCGGATTCTTGTCAGTGACGCGCCAAGACAGTTGAATTGTGCCAAAACCGTCAGTTCGCATTACGGGCTGAGACATTTCAATCGTAGGCTGTGTCTCGTCAACGGTCACGACCATTTCGGGCGTCTGACCGGGCTGCGGAGCATCGTCTGCGAAGCCAAGTCCGTTACGGACGCGTACCGCAAATCCAAATGTGCCCTCGCCGCGTGTGTCGATCAACACCGGACTGTGGACATCTTCATCGTTGCCATACGTAAACCAGTTCGCGCCGCCGTCTTCCGTGACAAACAGTTCAACGGCACTGACACCTGAAGGGCCGACATCATCGACCTGATATTCCAGATCAAAGATATGGCGACTGACGACCTGAGCTCCGGCGACCGGCTGGTACGACACTTCCTTCATCAGATTCGCCACAGGCGGATACGCGGATCCTGGATTCACAGCGAAATTCGGCTGCAATGGAAACTCATTGCGGACCGGCTGGGCTGGTTGAACGTTCGGAGAATATTCAGTCGTCGGAATCGTCAGCCCGTTCGAAGGCGGTGCCGGACGATTGGCAAAAGAATTCGGCGAAGGGAACGGCGATGGCCCCATTGGTGCCGATGTAGTGGAATTTACATACGGATTTCCCGGCACCAGGATTTCGGCCGCGCTTGCCGCGCGAAGCACTACTTGTGAAGTCGATTCGCCCTGATTGCCCGCTGCATCCCGAATAGAAGCTCGTACGGAAACCACAGAACCGGCCGGAGCCTGCGCAGTTGCCTGACCACTGGATGCGGGTATTAATCGAACTGGTTTCCAGCGTCCGTCCGTGCCGTCTGCGAATTCGATGACCAGCGTTTGCGGGGCGATTGACGCATCTCTGGTAATCCAGTTGATCTGGAACTGACCATTGCCGGCATCCAGCAAATCGAGGCGGATTTCCGGCGCGACGGTGTCGACGATGACTTCAAGTTCCGGAACGCTGCCCTGGATTGCCTGCTGCAGATTTCCCTGCGTGTCGGTTGTGCGAATTGCGAAAGAGTAATGTCCATCGCGGGGAGCCGAAAACGTGAAGCTGCCATTTGCGGCCGGCACGGTGTTCAGCCTGTCCCAGGTAAGGCCTCCGTCCTGAGAACCGAACAGCACGGCGAACCCCTGAGGGCGACTGCCGGGATCGGCTTCGACTTCGAACGGAATTTCAAACCGTCCGACGTTGGTCACAAGAGCTTCGTCAGCCGATGCATTCCACGGAAACGCGACGGCGGCGACGCCAGTCACGAACACTGGCAATGTTGATCGACACCAACCGCGTCTCACAGATTTCAGAAAATCAATCATGGTCATCCCTGCGTTCCCTCGCTGGATGTATTCACCATGCGTCTGAGGTTTACTCAGCAGCAGGCGATGCAAGTAAATGCTTCAAGCGGTCAGGAATTTCGACGGACGCTGCTTCAGATCTGGCTGATCTTCGCAGACATACCCGGTCATTCCTGTCGCCGAAACATTCATCCCCCTTCGATATCTCCCGATCAGCGCGCGGCGTCTTTCCGCGCAGCATCACATCTCGGTCTATCGGAAGTCGCGATTTGAAGACTTAAACCCAATAGTTCGCCCGGAGCAACTGCAGCGATTGCACCGGGTGTCGGCACCGCAGCTTACCCCAACTCACTTTTGTCAGGCAGAAAACGCCGAAACTACTCAGTGGTTTTCGACTGTGCGTCCTTCTGTTTCTGTTCGCGGACGGCCTCGCGCAGTTGACTAAGGACGCATGCAGAAACAAAGTACGTCAGCCTTTCTAGGCTGACTCAGTGTTCTTACTGTCAGGCTGGAAAGCCTGACGTACTTTTCAGGAAGTTGTT
>JBBQSE010000569.1:0-4988 GCA_038214195.1 Planctomycetales bacterium | reverse complement strand
AGCTTCATCCTGTTGTTTGTGTTCTGGGAAGCCGTGGGGCTCTGCAGTTATTTGCTCATCGGATTCTGGTTCCAGAAACCATCAGCGGCTGCTGCCGCGAAGAAAGCGTTTGTCGTCAACCGCATCGGCGACTTTGGTTTGATCATGGCCATCTTCCTCATCTGGCAGACTTTTCAGTCGCTGGATTTTGTTACGGTGCTCGGTGATCCGGCGCTGATCGCCAGCAAAGATCCTGGCAGGATTCAGTTGATCTGCTTCTGCCTGTTTCTGGGCGCCATGGGTAAATCGGCTCAGTTCCCGCTGCAGGTCTGGCTACCTGATGCGATGGAAGGGCCCACGCCCGTCAGCGCCTTGATCCATGCGGCAACGATGGTCACGGCTGGAGTTTACCTTGTCGCGCGATGTACGCCGTTGTTTGTGATGGCCCCGTATGCTCAGATGGCCGTGTCGGGAATAGGAGCGATTACTGCGGCGATAGCGGCACTCACCGCACTGACTCAGACAGACCTCAAACGTGTTCTCGCGTACTCAACAGTCAGCCAACTGGGCTTCATGTTCATGGCTCTGGGTTGTGGTGCGGCAAGTGCTGAACTTGTCACTCCGGCGGTGACTGCCGGAATGTTCCACCTGTTCACGCACGCCTTTTTCAAGGCTCTGCTGTTTCTTGCTGCAGGCAGTGTTATGCATGCGATGGGCGATGTAATCGACATGCGACGCTTCAGTGGATTGAAACATGCGTTACCGATTACGCACTGGACATTTCTGGTCGGTGCTGCGGCGCTGGCAGGCTTTCCGCTGCTCGCGGGTTTCTGGAGCAAAGACGACATTCTCGCCGTGCTGCAGGAAGCGTCACATGTCGGCGAACACCAGCTGTTTTTCGGCGTCATTCGAGCGATCGCGATGGGAGCCGCTTTCCTGACGGCGTTTTACACTTTCCGTGCTTACTTCATGACATTCTGGGGACCCGAAAAATTCCCCGAAGAAGCTGGCCACCATCCCCACGAAGCAACTCCCGTCATGGCGTGGCCGTTGCGAGTCCTGGCGATCTGCGCCGCTGGGATTGGACTCATCGTTGGGCCGACGCATCTCTTCGGTGGTTACCTGCAGAACACAATGGGATTGTCGCACGCTGAAACTCATGGCCCGCACTGGGATGTGATGGTGATGAGCAGCATCATTGCGATCGCCGGAATCGGCTTTGCCTGGATGTTTTATGTTGCCTCACCAAGTGTCCCCGCAGCGGTTGCGAAAACATTGAAGCCGCTTTATCAGCTGTCTCAGGGCAAGTTCTTCCTTGATGAAATCTTCAAGGTCCTGATCGTGCTGCCTCTGATTGGCATCGCTCACCTGGCAACATTTTTTGACAAGTATGTAATCGATGGCATCGTGGACACGCTGGGGAAGGTGCCGAAGGGTCTGAGCATTATTCCAAAGCAGCTTCACGGCGGAGTCGTTTCATCGTATGCCGGTGTCATGTGGGTTGGTGTCGTGGCAGCCATCGTTCTGGTTCTGACGGTGTTCTAAAGGTTCAGAGTTCACATGATCGCTCTTCTGTTTATTACCCTTGCGATTCCTGCGGTGACGGCGTTGATGCTGATGCTGTTTCGCACGTCACTGAATCAGTCCAGCGCGCGGTGGCTCGCGTGCTGTGGTGGGGTGGCAGCGCTGCTGTTTTCGACAATGCTGCTTGTGCAATATCGCGCACAGACCATTGTCCCCCTGGAATCCGGTCTCACGCCGCTGGTCTCGTCTGTTGATCCCGTGTCGGCCATTCAGCCGAAAGTGGAATACCGCCAGCCCTGGCTGCAGACCGGCGAACGCATGCAACTCGAAATGTACTTCGGGCTCGATGGCATCAGCGTCACAATGATTGCATTAACGACATTGCTCACAGTCTGCAGTGTGTTGATTTCGTGGGAGGCCATCAAAGATCGGACGTCTGAATTCTACGCGGCGCTGCTCATTCTGGAGACAGGACTGATCGGCGTCTTCTGTTCGTTTGACCTTGTCTTGTTCTATGTGTTCTTTGAAATGACGCTAATTCCGCTGTTCTTCCTGATTGCGATCTGGGGTGGACCGGAACGACGCTGGGCAGCCATCAAGTTCTTTCTCTATACACTGGCGGGAAGTCTGGTCACTCTGTCCGGGTTAATCTACGTCGTGCTGTATGCTTCGAAGGGTGGCCTGGTTAATCCCACATCGCTTCCCGCACTGTCCGCGTGGCTGGTAAGTCATCCCTTGCCGCCGCAAATGCAAATGACGCTGTTCCTTGCGGTTTCAGCGGGATTTCTGATCAAAGTGCCCGTCTTTCCGTTTCACACCTGGCTGCCGCTGGCACACGTGGAAGCTCCAACGGCTGGCAGCGTGCTGCTGGCCGGAGTCCTGTTGAAACTGGGCAGCTACGGTTTTCTTCGAATCTGTCTGCCACTCTTCCCGGACGCCTGTCTGGAACTTGGTCTGCCCATCATTGGTCTGCTGTCCGTGATCGGGATCATTTACGGTTCCCTGTGTGCCCTGGCCCAGCGGGATATCAAGAAGCTCGTGGCGTACAGTTCCGTGGCGCATCTCGGATTTTGCATGCTGGGGCTGTTCGCACTGAATACCGAAGGCATTACTGGCAGCGTCTTACAAATGATCAATCACGGGCTCTCTACCGGAGCGTTGTTCATCATCGTCGGAATGATCTACGAGCGCTACCACACACGCATGATGGATGATCTGGGTGGTCTTGCGTCAAAGTTGCCGATGATCGCCTGCTGCATGGTGTTTATTTCCATGTCCAGTATTGGTCTGCCGGGGCTCAACGGCTTCATCGGTGAATTCCTGTCCCTTGCCGGCATGTTCCGGGCCAACATGCTCTACGCGGCACTGGGAACGACCGGCGTGGTGCTGGGCGCGTGGTATCTGCTGACCGCCGTGCAGCGCGTCTTCTTCGGAACGTTGCGCGAGCCACATCACGCGGGTCACGACGAAGAAGAAATCGAAGACATGAATCCTCGTGAGTTCCTGGCGCTTGCTCCGCTGATGATTCTTTGCCTGTGGATCGGCGTTCGACCAGCAGGATTGATTGCGATTATTGAACCAGACATCAGGTCTGTCGTTCGAGTGTTTGAAGATTCTCCGGAAGGTGAAGCTGTGGCGGTCGTTCAGACGCAGACGCATTTGATTCCATGACGCGGGCTTCGCCCGAAGTCTTTCGGCGAGCGGCAGGGCGTCAGCCCTCCGAGTGACACTCGGAAACCGGTCGCCGGGAATTCTCGGTGGGCTGACGCCCATCCGCTCGCCAAATAATGAATTCTGACATTTTCTTTCTGAGATTTTCCCGTGCCACCATATCAAGCAATCAATCAGGCTGCAGGCCAGATACTTCCGGAAATCATTTTACTGGCGACCGTCTGCGTCATGTTTCTGGCTGGCCCGTTTCTGGTGAGCGAAACCGGAAAGGCACCGGAAGGTCTGAGGCATCGCTGGGGAATTCTATCGCTGTTGGCCCTGGCAGCAGCGACGTATGCCTGGTCAAAGGCCCCTGTGCTGGAAGCTGGCGCAGGGCCGTTTCGACCAGATGAATTTGTCTGGTTCGTCCGTGGAGTTTCGCTGCTGTTTGGAATGTTGCTTACGCTGGTTCTGTGGGATCAGATCGACGATGGCCACGCTGCCGAAGCCCACGCGTGTCTCCTGGCGATCCTCGCAGGAGTCAACTTTGTCGCGTTGTCCAACGATCTTGTGGGCATCTTTCTGGGATTGGAACTGGTCAGCATTCCCACTTACATCCTGCTGTATCTCCCGCGCCGCGACTGGATGACGAACGAAGCGACAATTAAGTATTTTCTGTTGAGTATCTTCTCGTCCGCCTTTGTGCTGTATGGTCTGAGCTGGATCTTTGGCATTGTCGGAACCACGAATCTCACCGCGATCACAGAAAAAATCTCCCACACTCCGCTCACGACAAACCTTGGCATGTTTCGCCTGGCAATCGTGCTGATTGTCGCCGGACTCAGCTTTCGACTCGCCGCAGTCCCATTTCATTTCTACGCCCCCGACGTCTTTCAGGGAGTCACGACCTCGTTAGCGGCGATGCTGTCTTTTATTCCGAAGGTGGTCGGATTTACGGCACTGTTGCGACTACTACCTGTCTGTTTTGGTGCCGCGAACTTCACGAACTGGATCCCCGTAGGCGCGACGCAAATCCTGTTGACGGTCCTCGCCATTCTGACGATGTTCATCGGCAATCTGCTCGCCCTGCGGCAAACCAATCTGATGCGACTGCTGGCGTATTCGAGTATCGCCCATGCGGGCTATATGCTGGTTGGGCTGGCGGTCGGAAATTCATCGACCGGAACCAGCGGTGCCGTTTCGCTGCTGTTTTATCTGTCGATGTATGGCATCATGACAATTGGTCTGTTTGCGCTCCTCATCGCTGCCGGTACGTTTGCCCGGCCTCTGCGTTCAGTGTCTGATCTGTCAGGACTGAGCCGCAGGCAACCCGCCGTTGCGATTATGATGGCGGTCTGCATTTTCGGAATGAGCGGCCTTCCGCCAACAGGTGGATTCATTGCTAAGTTGAATCTGTTTTTGGCGGCATGGTCCCAGGGATCCATTGAAGGCCAAATCCTTGCCATCACGCTCGCGATCAACGCGGCAATTGCGGCAGCCTATTACCTGCGACTGATCTCGGCGATCTATTTCGAACAGTCCACGACGGTGTCGGAAACTTCCCGCCAGCCAGCCGCCCTCATTGCCGGTTGCCTCTGTGCCATTGCGACACTTGCCCTGTTCGTGTCGCCGCAGACTCTGTGGGACGCGGCCCGCTACGCGCTGAGCTGACATTCATTCTGAATCTCGTGAACCGGCGCGATTTGGCGAACTTCAAAGACAATTTTGCGTCGGGGCGAGTTCCTGACGTTAAATAGTCGTGGTTGGCTCTGGGAAAGAAACGGCCCCGCGTCCAGGATTACCGTTTAGTTAGCGGAGCGCACGACGCCAATAGG
>JBBQSE010000568.1:0-4991 GCA_038214195.1 Planctomycetales bacterium | reverse complement strand
CTCACAGTGGCAGTTATCTGGGGCCGGAACATTCCGGAGTCAACATGGCCCTGGATCCCAACAACCCGTTACCGTTCGGAACCCCCGGCAACAGCGTGTCGATCGCGGAGCGGAAAGAACAACTTCAGTTGCTCAACAATTTGAACAGCATTGCCAGCATTGACTACCCCGACGACCCGGCGCTGCGAGCCCGGATCAAGAGTTACGAACTCGCGTTTCGAATGCAGATGTCGGTGCCGGAAGTCGTGCGGCTTGGTGACGAGACACAACAGACTCAGGCATTGTACGGCTTGAATGATCCCGCCACTGAACGCATGGGACGTTATAGCCTGGCGGCTCGGCGACTGGTCGAACGCGGCGTGCGTTTCATCCAAATCTACGACGATGGCTGGGACGCCCACACTGAGCTGAAGAAGAATCATTCAACCCGATGCAAAGCGGTGGATCAGCCGATCGCGGGCCTGCTGAAAGATCTGAAACAACGTGGCCTGCTTGAGGAAACGCTGGTTGTGTGGGCGACGGAATTCGGACGAACTCCTGGATCGGAAAAATCCGATGGTCGAGACCATCACCCGTATGGTTTCTCGGTCTGGATGGCTGGCGGCGGCCTGAAAGGCGGCATCGTGCATGGTGCCACCGACGAACTCGGCTTCCACGCTGTCGAGGACCGGCACTATGTCACCGATATTCACGCGACTCTGCTTCACCAACTGGGACTGGACCCGCACCGAATGGAATTTCCCGGACACAAGCGGCTGGAGATCGACTACGGTAAGCCAATCCGGGAGATCATCGCCTGACGTGTCGAGCATCGATTCACCATGCGGAAACCGTGAATTCTTCAGCCCGAAACACGGGTTGCTCCACCGTTCGTTTTGATCCGAACTTCACGCTTTCGGCAGGAGTAGGACGTCTGATCTTGAGCGAGGCTGGGGGACCGTCTGCGGTCGTTTGCTCCGAGGCCGAATGGCCAAACGCCGCAAAGTACCGGGCAAATGCATCTTCGCGAAATTTCGGTACGACATGAATCGGGTCAAGGCCGTACCAATGTGGTTCCGGTTCAACGATCGGGACGCCAAATTCGGTCGCCAGCTCTCGTGCCAACTTTTCCAGCGAGAGGGCTTGTTCAACCACCTGCGGCAACGTCAATCGACAGCCGGGAAACAGAATTGTTCGAGCGATGAGAAATCGCAATCGCCCCACCGACGCCAGTGAGGCCATCGGTAAACCGGTCATCACGATCCGGGCGTCCGGATGCCAATCGCGAATTCGATTCAGGCACTCGCGTACGGAGGCGACGATCTGTTTGGACTCAAACTGATAGACGATGTCGTTGCCCAGATCTGTGATCAGGACATACGGGGGTCGTTCCAAATCCTGCGGTAATTGCTTCCACAGACCACAATTGCGGATGGCGGGCAATTTGCGAAAACAGAAGGAACTGCTGGTCACGTAGGATCGCCCCATCCCCATCGCAATGCTGAGATCGACAGGTTCAGCGATGATTTCGCGAAGCGTGCGAATTAGATTCGGCCATCCCAGCACCAGGTTACTGGCACCCAGCAGCACGACGTTTTGTCTCGTCATGGTCATGTTGATCCCGATCGCCTTATTGCGCCGCTTTGACGGCAGTCAGGTACTCGCTCAGCCGTTCCATGTTCTTGCTGAAAAGCTGACTGGAAATGGCTGGCGCATCGCCCTTCAGATGCGTGGCCGCTGTGACGGGTTCACCCTTTTCGTTCGAGAGCCAGCGACCTTCGGAATCCTGTTCGCCGATGATTCGCTGGGCGTCGCGAGTCAGCGTCTTCAAATTGCTGACGGATTTGCGATACGTACCAGTTTGCTTAAGAGCCTCGAACCGTGCCCCGATCTTTTCGATGTGAGGTTTCGCTTTGAAGCTATAGTGCGTTGGCATGTTGCTGTCATCGTAAGTCAGTTCGTAGGTGTCGCGGACGAAATACAGCGGTCGGTTGGTCTCCAGCTCATAAAACCTCGCGACCTGTCCGTCCGGCAGTTTCGAGCGGTTGAGCCACGCCAGAGCGGGCTCGACCGGGGCAAGGTATTTCTTGTCGTCCGTCTGCTCATACACGAACAGCAGGGTTTCGATGGCGTCCTCAGATTCACGCCCGGACACGGCGGGCGGTTCGAACTTGCGAGCCCACATCGGCTGCATGTCGAAGTTGTATTGCTGAGCCCAGCCTGGCTGCGGCTCCGGCATCTGAGCGAGGATCAGAAAGTCCCCCAGTTTGAGCAAAGCGTGGCGATACTTTTCGTCGCCGTAGGTCTCATGTGCCAAACGCAGCGTGCGAGCGACCGTGCCCGCCAGACCATCGTTCAGCGTGTAGTAGTCCCAGTAGTCTTTGATGCGATTTTCGGTACGCCAATCGTACTTTGGAAAGGATGCCTTGATCACCGGCTGTTTTGTAACCGGCTCTTTGTATCCCTGGGGAAACCCGCCGTTTGCAAACTGGGCCGTGAGGATGGAATCGAGCGCAAACATCGTCGCTTCATGAATCTCAGCGTCCTTGAAACCCAGGGCTTTGTCCACCTGCATCAACAGGCAGACAGCCGCCTGTGTCTTGTCATCGTCCAGGGTCGAATAGTTCTTCCCTTTCGCTCGTCCCTTGCCGTTCCGGTAGCGATCGGAATGAGGCCCCTTTGGATCAAAATCGATGCTGCCCGACCAGCCGCCGGATTCGAGTTGCCCGAACATCAGAGCCTGAGTGGCATCAACGGCGGCTGTCAGGAACTGCTGATCGCCAGTCGCTTCAAAAGCGCGGACCCAAGCCACGCCTACAGTGGGAGTTCCCGGTGGCTGAACCCAGATTTCAGTGTCTGCCGCTTTGCCTTCTCCCTGACGCTGTTTCAAATCAAGTGAGTATTCATAGACGTAGCCGCCGTGGACCGTCACCTGCTGATGAAAGAACTGCGTCGCCCGCTGCATGGCGTTTCGCGCCTGCTCGGGCAAGTCGTCCTGAGCGAACGCTGGTGCCGGGAACATCGCCAGGAGAGATAACAGAATCTGCATCAACTTCTTCATTTGGGTGGCTCCTTGTGTGCGGTCGCAATGCGGCGCAGGAACTTGAACGTAGTCGCCAGTATGAGTTTTTCTCCAAGCCGAGGGAAGAAATCACGAAACAAAAACACGGGACGAAGCGCGGGGAAATTCAGGATCATTTCCGGCTGCCCCGTACGGATCGCCTTTTCTACCGCCGCCGCGACCTTATCAGCGCTGGTACTACCGACCAGGAAAGGGGTCTTTCGACCGGTTAACCTGACGATTTCGTCGTAGACGCCGCCATCCGTGGCAAAGCCCGGACAGATTACGGTCGCCGTGATTCCTTCGCTGAGCAGCTCGCCTCGCAATCCCTGAGTGAATGCGATCAAGCCAGCCTTCGTCGCTCCGTACACAGCGCCAAAGGCCGGGCCGTGTTTTCCGGCTGCGGACGCCATGTTGATAATCCGGCCAAAACCCTGTTGGCGCATGATGGGAACCACGTGTCGCGTCAACACTATGGCACCTGTCAGATTCGTTTCAATCGTCGCCAAAATCTGATCCAGCGGAAGCTGATCAAATTCAGCAAAGCATTCGATTCCGGCGTTGTTGATCAGGACATCGATCCGTCCAAAGCGTTTCATCGTCGCTTTAACGAGTGCTTCCAGAGCATTGGGATCAGCGACATCGGTCGGTACCGAGAGACATTCACATCCGGCAGCGACAAGTTCGGCTTCCAGTTGAGCCAGTTTGTCCACAGACCGCGCGGCCAGCACAAGTCGAAACCGTTTTGCTCCAAGCCGCTGGCAGATGCGTCGGCCAAGTCCGGCTGACGCGCCCGTGACAATGACGGTGAGTTTTTCGGGGACGGACGGTGGTATCGCCATGAAAACAAATGCTCCGTTGAAACTGTACAGCCGTGGTGGATTTGAGCAGATTTTCAGGAGCCTGGCAGATTGTCAGGTCGCCGTCGATTGTAGAATGCTACCATGGGCACCATTACGTCAGAGCCCGTGATGCTTCAAATCCGACAGATGAGTTTTCTGAAGAGCACATGAAAGATCCAGACCTTAGACTCATCGTCCTCACTGGCGGCGACCGTCCCGATATTTTGTCGGCATGGAATGACTTGCGCGCCTATCTGGAATCCGTGCGCGGGATTGATCTGGTCGGTGTCTTTTCCGGCGGAGAATCTATCCCGGAAGACCTGCCTGGTGACATTGTCGTTGTGCTGGGTGGAGATGGTTCCGTACTGCGCGGATGCCGTCAGCTGGGACGCCGTCAACTGCCGATCGTCGGCGTGAATCTGGGCCGCCTTGGTTTTCTAACGGACCTGAGTCCTGCCGAATTTCGCAAAGGACTTCCGGGGCTGAAGCGCGGTCAGTTTCAGACCGTCGAACATCTGATGTTCGAATGTCAGCACCATCGGGCCGACGGAACTGTCATCACGGATCTCGGTTTGAATGAAGTCAATGTCACCGCCGGAGCGTCACTGAAGATGCTCTCCATTCATCTGAAGATCGATGACATGGATGTGACGACGTACAACTGCGACGGGCTGATCATCAGCACTCCGGTCGGTTCGACCGCCCATAATCTTTCAGCAGGCGGGCCGATTCTCAGACAGGAATTGCAGTGCTTCGCGATCACTCCCATCTGTCCTCATACGCTCACAGTCCGGCCGATCGTTGATTCGGCGGAGCGAATCTTTGAACTCTCCGTCCCGAACGCTCCTCCAGGCGTGATGCTGGTCATCGACGGGCAGATCAGCCGAACTGTGGATTCAAAGGACCGCATTGTGATACGGCGGGCTGAGCAGACGTTTAAGCTGATCCGACTTGCGGGACACAGCTTTTATGGAACACTGCACCGAAAACTTGGCTGGCAGGGGCATTTGGATTACCGCGACCGGCGTGGACCGTAAAGGCAGATTGTAGACCATGTCCTCCAGCTATACTGAAGACGATCAGCGAATGATTCGCCTGCAGGAAGGAGA
>JBBQSE010000567.1:0-4998 GCA_038214195.1 Planctomycetales bacterium | reverse complement strand
TGGGTTCGACCAAGTGTGATCTATAGATGAGGGACTAAACTGTTACGTTTGGTGAGTGCCGTTGCACGCGTCGGTGGCGCACACCGGCGCAATGAACAAACCATGTTGGACGCTCCGGTCTGGGCGACCGACGCGCGCTGGGGTTAGGTGTTTCGCCGAGATGGCCGATGCCGCCGAAGCATTGTTTTGCTTTAACTTCCGAGAACTTTTTTCGCGAAAAGGCAACGGGGACCTGCACCGACGCCTGCGAGAGAGACTCGACTTTTGGATTTCAAGACTTTCAGGAGGCGTGGTTGAATTGCCAAATAGAACTGATATTCTAACGATCGTCAGATTGTGTGTTTGATTATCGAGTCGAATGCGAGGAAGTCCAATGCTGAAAGTGAATCGCACCGGGTTTACCCTGATTGAATTGCTGGTTGTCATAGCGATCATTGCCATCCTGATTGCCCTGCTGTTGCCTGCGGTGCAGCAGGCGCGCGAAGCGGCTCGGCGGACGCAATGCAGGAGCCATCTCAAGCAACTGGGCATTGCTCTCCACAATTACCATGACGTGCATAACACGTTTCCGCCCAATCTGATCCCTGGCGGCCTGCCTGGCTCTGGCGGGTACATTGGTTATTCGAAGGGGAACTGGGGAGTCATGGCGTATCTGACTCCATTCCTTGAGCAGACCGCCGTCTACGGCCTGCTGAACCTGGAGTCACCGACTTACCAGAATGTGGGCGGTTCGTGGATCATTCCGGACGCTAACAACCGCAAGGCCGCTTCAACGATTGTCCCGTTGTATCTGTGCCCGTCGGATTCGTCTCAAAAGGTTTCCAGCAACTGGGGAGTAACGGAAGGCATTGGACCGACCAACTTCTGTGCCAACATGGGAACCGGCATTGATCCTGCCAGTGTCAATCATGGTTCGCCGTACAATGCCGATGGTGTGTTCTTCGCTGACTCGCGGATTCGCTTTGCAGATCTCACCGACGGTTCCAGTAACACGGCCGGCATGACCGAGAGCTTGCTGGGGCAGGGAGTGACCGTCACTGACGCAGCGACTCCGCCAGCATCGGAGAAGAAGGTCTACAGGAACCTGACCTTTGGGCTGAACATCAGCGATGCCAATTGTGCAGCGGCGACCACATACAACTCCGCTGATCCGCGACAGTTTTCGTGGTACTCCGGCGAAATTCGGTGCGCGTCGTACAACCACTACTACGGCCCAAACACGAAGAACTTTGACTGTGTTGCCAACGGGCCAGCGACGCTGGGTTACATCGCATCTGGTTGGAAGGCGGCTCGGAGTCAGCATACGGGCGGGGTGAACCTGATGCTGTGTGACGGTTCCGTTCGATTCATCAGCGACAGCATCGATATTGGAATTTGGCACAATCTGGGAACACGATCGGGCGGTGAAATTATTGGTGAGTTTTAGAAACCTTCGACTTTCCTTGATTCATGCCACGATTTTGCTGCGGGATTCACATGCCCTCCACACGTTCTCAGAGCGCTCACTTTGAAGTGGATCTTGACCAATGGACTCGCGATGGATTTATAATCGTGAGGAACGTCTTTTCGTCGGCAGAAATGGCAGCACTGTCGGACGAAGCATGGCGATTGACGAACCAGAGAGAACTCATCGACAAACGCAACCTTCGGTGTCGGTTTCGTGAGACTCACGACCATGCGGATTGCTTGTGGGAAACGTTTGATCCGGTGATCGACTTGAGCCCTGAGTGTGGGCGATTTGCGTACGATCGTCGCCTGCTTTTCATTCTGCAGGATCTGTACGGGGAACCAGCCTGCTTGTTCAAGGACAAATTGATTTTTAAACAGCCGGGAACCAAAGGTTACGAACTGCATCAGGACTGGATTTCATGGCCGGGATTCCCTCGAAGTTTTTTGACAGTGCTGATTCCGATTGATGCGGCAACTGAAGCAAACGGCTGCACTGAAGTCTTTCCGGGCTATCATCAACAGGGACCAATAACTCCACAGGACGGTCAGTACCATGCTCTTCCAGACGACGCAGTCGATGTGAGCAAAGCGGTGCCGCTCGTCCTTGAGCCTGGTGATATTGCTGTGTTTGACGGGTTCACTCCGCATCGATCCAGTCCGAATCTTTCGGATTCGTGGCGGCGGCAGTTGTATCTGAGTTACAACGCGCTGTCCGACGGAGGTAATCAGCGGGACGCGCACTATGTCGAGTTTCATCAGTATCTGAGGAAACGCTATGCCGACCATCAACTTGCAGACACGTATTTTCGGTGAACGTCCATGAGTATGACATCTGGGATCGATTCAGTTTCTCCGCGTTTGAATGAGCGCTCAGGCAATCTGTACGGCTGGGTGATGGTGATCGTTGCCGCTTTGGCGATGGTCGCGACGCTGCCCGGCCGGACGCACGGACTGGGAATGATCACCGAACGGCTGCTGAATGACTCATCGCTCGGCTTGTCGCGAACCAGTTTCGGTCACATCAACCTGTGGGCCACGCTTGCTGGCTCGCTGTTTTGTATTGGCATGGGCAGGAGCATTGATCGTTACGGCATTCGTCTGACACTGAGCGTGGTGATGTTTGCTCTTGGCGGAGTCGTCCTGGCGATGACGCAGGTGTCGTCGATGCCGCTGCTGTTCGTGGGGATTCTGATGACGCGAGGTCTCGGGCAAAGTTCGCTCTCGGTTGTGAGCATCACCATTGTTGGCAAATGGTTTGTCCGGAATGTCAGTTGGCCGATGGCGATCTACTCAGTTCTGATGGCAGGCGGGTTTATCGGCGCAGCGCTGCTAGGGCGTGAGTACTCGGAACTGAACTGGAGGACGTTTTGGGGAGTCCTCGGCTGGACTGTCGTCGGGTTGGCGATCCTGCTGACGCTGTTCGCTCGCGATCGGCAGCGGTCGGTTGCCGATGCAAGGGAATCTGCACCGCAGCAATCAGCACAAACAGACGACTTCACGCATTTAGAGGCACTGACCACACCGATGTTCTGGGTATGCGCCATGGGTATTTCGCTGTACGGAATGATCGCCTCAGGCATCTCCCTGTTTAATGAATCCATTTTGGTAGACCAGGGATTTCGCAAGGAGGTTTATTATGAATCGCTGGCTCTGGGCACTGGCGTTGGCGTGCTGGCCAAACTGCTCGCAGGAATTCTGGGACTCTACTGGAACGTGAATCGACTGTTGGCTCTCGCTCTGTTATTGCTGACCGCATCCTTGATGTGGCTGACACAACTGTCGAGCTACGGAGACGTGGTTGGTTATGTCGTGATCAATGCTGTGGCAGGAGGCGTCCTGACTGTACTTTTCTTTTCCGCATGGCCTCAATTGTACGGCAGGACGCACCTCGGGAAAATTCAGGGAAGTGCCCAAATGCTGACGGTCATCGCTTCTGCCTTTGGCCCGCTGGTGTTTGCTCAGTCCAGGGAAATGACGGGCTCGTATCTTCCACTCATCTGGATTATGGCGGGAATCGTATTGATAACTGCAATTGCCGCGTGGCTCACGCCACTTCCCAGACGACTCACACCTCAATCTACTGGAAACTGAACATGAACATCCTCTCAAATACCCCAGTGACATTTCACCTTTCCGTCAACGTGTCAGATATCGACCGTTCCGTAGAGTTCTTCAGTAAGGTGTTTGGTGTGGCTCCAGCCAAGCATCGGAAAGATTACGCAAAGTTTGAACTTCAAAATCCGCCGTTGACGTTTTCCCTTGAACCGGTGAACCCGGCCGAACGCGGTGTGCTCAATCATGTTGGTTTCAAGTTTCAGTCTCCTTCTGAACTCGTTGAGGTGCAGCGACGCCTTGAAATGGCAGGCATCCGCAGCGAACGCGAAGAGGGCGTTGAGTGTTGCTATTCGCGCCAAACGAAATTCTGGTTGCATGATCCAGACGGAACCTTGTGGGAAATGTATGTCCTGGAGGGCGACATTGAACATCGCGGTGCCGGTCAGGAAGCCGAAGCCCTGATGGGTCAGCCCCCCGCAGTGCTCCCTCAACTTTCACTTCTGAGCGACGTTGAAGCAACCCCCGAGCCAAAACAGCAGTGGTCACATCGACTGGGAAGTCCGCTGACGATTCCCACCGAGTATTTGGAAGGCACACTGGACGAAGTGTCGCTCCAGGGAACGTTCAACGGAGCAGGAACGGAATCTCAGGTTGGCGCTTTTCTGAGCGAAGTTGCTGATCGCCTGAAGCCCGGCGGCACTGTCCTGCTGCATTGCCTGACTGCCGACCGACACGTCGATGAACTGCCAGCACTTCCCGGACCGGCTTCAGTGGTCAAAGCGGTTCCCTGCCTGAACAGCCTGATGGATGATCTCGAAGCCGCCGGCTTTGAATCCATTAGACTGACAAAATACGGTTCTCGAGCGTGCTTCACCGCGGGAGAAGCAGAGCTGCGGGAAACAAAGATTGAGGCCACCAGGCCGGTCGCGCCAACCGATGAATTGGTGGCGGTGATCTACCGAGGCCCTTTCCCGCAGGTCACACTTGATTCCGGAACAACACTGCTGCGAGGACGACGAACTGAACTGAACCGTACGCTCGTCGAGCAGATAAAATCAACCCCGGTGGGAGAACTGCTGGTCGTTCTGGAAACTGCCACCTCACCTGTGTCCTGCACTGGTTGAAACCTGCCGTACCAGGTCGCGACCAGATTCTCCAGCAGCCCGCCGCATCGCCGCATTCACGACGTGATTCGATGCGATGGCACTGGGCGCCCGGGACGAAAGCTTTGCAGTGAAACAACCTGATGACACAGGCTGCGGGCCGAGCAGACTGCGTCCAGTTCTTCACGAACAATCATCTCCAGTTCAGCGGGATCAGTTGCGACTCGCGCATTCACAACGACATTGGCCATCTTCGTCTTTGCGGATGAGGCTAATGAGAGTTCCGCGCCGGTTGCATTGCTGACGAGATTTGCGACGGCGTAACTCACATCGCAAAGTCCGATGACTTTGAGATGCGCGGCCTCCGAATTCGAAGACAGCAGGCGTCCGT
>JBBQSE010000566.1:0-5000 GCA_038214195.1 Planctomycetales bacterium | reverse complement strand
TCATGAACACGATCGAATGGGAAATGCCGTACTGGAATCTCGGGCACACATTCGACTACGCCGAGATGGCGTACCTCATGTTTCCTCGTCCGTTCATGGTCGAACGCGGCCACCACGACGGCGTTGGTCGCGATCAGTGGGTCGCCTATGAATTCGCCAAAGTCCGCTGGCTGTACGCTCAGTTCAACATGGCCGACCGCGTCGAAATCGAATTCTTCCAGGGCGGCCACAGCATCAACGGCGAAGGCACGTTCGAGTTTCTGGAACAATTACGCCGCGACGCTGGGAAATAGCGGGGCTGGTGACGGATCGCTGCGCCCACGCCAATGGCGTGATAATGCACGCGGCCGGGAATTCTCGTTCCAGGGCTCCAGCCCTGGAACGCACTGCACTGGAGGCTCCTGCCTCCCGTGACAATCTCGCGAGGCAGGAGCCTCGGGAGCAGTGTGTTCCGCGGCAGGAGCCTTGGAACAAGGACATCAATCCGCACCCCGTGAAGTATAAACTGCTGAATCGCTACGCCAAGTCCCAGCCCTTGCGGTACGCTCGTTTGATGAGCGGATCGGCTTCCGGTGCGTTGGTCGCGCGCATTTCGGCGGCGTTCCATTCCAGCTTTTTGCCGACGCGATACGCGATGTTGCCGAGGTGATTGGCTTCGGTGAGCCAGCCTGAGTATTCAAAGTTGCAGGTCGTCGGATCGCCCGTTTTGCAGGCGTGAATCCATTCCTGATGATGTCCTTTCGATGGCGGAATGAACGGCTCAGGCGGCTTGAAGTCTTTGAAGTTTTCTTCGGGAAGCAGGACATACTTGCCGTAATCCGACAGCAGCATGCCCTTGTCTCCGACGAACAGCACACCGCTGCCCCAATTCGGAATCCCGGCGGTCTTCAGGATCTCCGGACGATGCGTGCCCTGATACCACCACAACGACACTTCCGGCTGTTCGCCTTCTGCGGCGTATTCGTAGTGGACGTGCATCGACGCGGGAGCCAGCTCCTTGTGCGCCGGGCCTCCAAAGGCTTCGATGGTTTTCGGAGCCTTGAGCTTCAATGCCCAAAACGGCAGATCGACCCAGTGGCTGCCGAGATCTGACATCGTGCCATTGCCGAAGTCCCACCAGCGATACCATTTTGGACCAGGGAAGTAAACGTTGTTATACGGACGTTCCGGAGCCGGGCCGAGCCACAGATCCCAATCCAGTTCCGGCGGAATCGGATCCGCAGTGGCCGGACGATCCTGCACGGCCACGATATCGCCATGCGCTTTTGCTTCCTCAGCGGACTGCAGTCCCCACGCGCGTTCGACCCAGACGTGACATTCGGACACCTTGCCGATCGCGCCGGTCTGAATCAGTTCCACGACACGTCGGTAGTTGTTTTCGGCATGAATCTGGATGCCCATTTGAGTCGCCACGCCAGCGGTCGCCGCCGTCTCACGGATGACGCGGGCTTCATAGATCCCGTGGGTGAGTGGCTTTTCGCAGTACACATGCTTACCGAGTTGCAGAGCCGGGAGCGTGGCAAACGCATGAGTGTGCTCGCAGGTGCTGACGACGACCGCGTCGAATTCATCGGGATGATCAAACACGCGGCGAAAGTCGGTATTCTTTCTGGCCTGCGTGTGTTGTTCGGCCGCCTTGTTGAGATTGTTGGCATTCACGTCACAGAGGGCGGCGATGTGTTCGGACGACACATTTTGCATGTTGCTGCCACCTCGACCACCGCATCCAATCACGGCGATGCGGAGCTTCTCCTGCCTCGACGGCGCTGCCGGAATGCCGCTGACATACAGCGACGCGGCGATTGCGGAAGTGGACTGCAGAAACGTACGGCGAGAAGAATTCGAGGAACGATTCACAGGTGGGACTCCTGAAGAGAAGTGGATGACTGCGGCGATTGTGAATCCCAGGTTCCCGCATTGCAACCGAAACGAAAAAACGGGAAGAGCCGCTACGGTGCTTCCCCTGGTGATTTCTGCTCTGCTTCGACATCGATTGACGGGGCTGATTCGCCCTCCAGCGTCATTTTCTTCACATAATCCAGATCAGGAAATGTTTTCTTCAGATAGGCGTTGCCTTCCGCCGTGATGCGACCCTGGTTTGGTGATTCACGATACTTTGAATTGATGGATTCAACATTTGACATGCCCTCGATCACCTTTCCGAACGGAGCGAAACCCTGGCCATCAAGGGAAAAATTATCGACGAAATTGACAAAGACCTGCGTCGTGCGGCTGTTTGGGCCAGACGTGGCAAACGTCACGTAACCCTTCCTGTTGTGCTCATTCACGGCATCATCCTTCAGAGGAAGATCCCACTTGCTCTGAACCGCTGGATCGCCGCTGATCCCAAATTGCACCATGAAATCAGGCATCACGCGGAAGTAACGGCAGTCGTCATAGAACCCATCCTTCACGAGCTGATAAAAACGTTCGGCACCGATCGGAGCCCATTCGCGATGAACCTCAATCTTGTAATCGCCCGTTGACGATTCCACTTTCACGACAAACGTTCCAGTCTGCGGCACAGTCGCATCGACTGCTGTGGCCGCCGGCGGAGGTTTGGGAGTGTCCCAGTTGGCCTTTTCCCGCAATTGTTGGGCTCTTGCCAGCGATTCATCAAGTGCCTTTTGCTGAGCACTCCGGTTGTCGGAGCAGCCTGCCGCTGACAGCATTGGAACCATGCTCAACAGCACCAGCATCAATTTGAGAGTCGTTCGTATCATAATTTCACGTGAATTCAGCAAGAACAAGATTGGCAAGAACTAACCACACGCGGCCTGGAATGAGGCTGTCAATTCTCGTTCCAGGGCTCCAGCCCTGGAACGCACTGCACTGGAGGCTCCTGCTTCCAGTGACAATCTCGCGAGGCAGGAGCCTCGGGAGCAGTGTGTTCCGAGGCAGGAGCCTCGGAACAAGGACATACCAAGTTCAGAATAAGAAGCGGAGTTTCCTGATACTCGTTTAACCCGAGCCAGCGGCGAGGCATTGCGATGCGGAAATCCTCGCCGTTGGCTCGGGTCAAACGGCGAAGCGTTTCAAAACACCTGTTTTCATAGTGAATTTGGTCTACTTATGAAGTCGGCAGCAGAGGCGCATTCTTCAGTATCGAAATCACACAATCCTTCAGCCCCGGCACTACGGAAACGCCGTCTCCGCCGGCAATCGTTTCGACGCCTTTCCAGTCCGTGCAGGAGCCTCCTGCCTCACGCAGAATTGGTATTAGCGCCGCAATGTCCCATGGTGACATCAAGGGATCAATGGCAATTTCCGCACGCCCCGTGGCAACCATTGCGTGTCCGTAACAGTCGCCCCAGCCTCTTGCAATCTTCACTTGACGCATCACGTCCACGATGGAATCAAAACGCCCGGTGGTGAGCCAGTGCGTCGGCTCCGTGAACATTAATCGAGCCTTGCTAATGGACGTCACATCGCTGACTTTAGTGCGACGAACCGCCTGATTTCGAATCTGCCACCAGCATCCCTGTCCCTCAGCGGCATAGACGACTTCGTCGAGCGCTGGAAATCGGCACACACCGGCGGCCATTCGTCCTTCGGATTCGATACCGATCAACGTCCCAAACAGCGGCACTCCATGCACAAATGCTTTGGTGCCATCGATCGGATCGAGAATCCAGCGGTAACCATTTTGACTTTGGACCGATTCGAATTCCTCGCCCAGAATTCCGTCCTGAGGAAACGTTTCCGCCAGCATCTTTCGGATGAGCTGTTCCGCGCCGCGATCCGCCACCGTGACGGGTGAATCGTCAGACTTGGATTCCACCAGCAGACCATCGACCTGATAGTGTTTCAGAATGAGTTCACTGGCCGCTGACGCCATCTTTAACGCAAATTCAAGCCGATCAGAGACTGCTGACATAACAAACTTTCAACTCAATTTAGTTCAGCGTCTGCTGTCCGGGCTTCCAGTTGCAGGGGCACAGCTTGTCGGTCTGCAGCGCGTCC
Organism: Planctomycetales bacterium; assembly: GCA_038214195.1. GTDB lineage: Bacteria > Planctomycetota > Planctomycetia > Planctomycetales > Planctomycetaceae > SXXK01. The sequence continues at coordinate 1,037 of JBBQSE010000566.1, read as the reverse complement.
AGAACCCGCAGAACTTCATCGACGTTCCGGCCAACGCCAAGGTCATGCACAGCCAGCCAGCGCACCACACCTGTCGGATCGATCAAATAGACCCCGCGGTAGGCGATCCCTTTGGCGCAGTCGAGAACGTCATAGGCTTTGGACAATTCATGGCTGGTGTCGCCAATCATCAGGTGCCGCAGTTGTCCCAGTTCTTTGTGAGAATCACACCATCCCTTGTGGCTGTAGACGCTGTCTGTGCTGGCAGTCAAAACGACCGTTTCGCGATCCTTGAATTCTGACAGTGCCTTGTCGAAAGCCACAATTTCGGTTGGGCAGACGAAGGTAAAATCCAGCGGATAGAAATACAGGCATACCCATTTGCCCTTGTGATCGGCAAGTTTCAAGTCCTGAAACTGCGCGTCCGTGTTGTCTTTGGTGCGATCGTACGCCTTCAGTGCCAGATCCAGTCCTGGGGCCGTTTGTCCTACGCGAACACTCATCGAAAAATCCTCTGTCATTGTCTGCGGTCGGTTTGACCAAATACGCATTTCATTGAAGCTTCCGGACCAATTCCCGAAGCCACCATCGTCCTGCCGATGGTTCCATTTCTTCCGCCCGCCAGTATAGACCCCACCCTTCCCGATGCAAGCGGCCCCGACCTCTCCGCCGGATGCCTCCCGCGACTGACAACACCATCTGGCAAGCGGCAGAAACAATTTTACCGCAGGACGGGCACTTCTGCCCGTCACAGTCCACGACGGGCAGACGTGTCCGTCCGACTACGTGCTGGCGGCGGGGCTGGTGTTTTAGGGCGAACCCGATATCATGTCTGCTTCACTCGGGGTTGGCCCGGCTTTGCAATCGATTCTTAGACAGGCCTCCCATGAAAACGTATCTTGTCACTCGTGTCGCCGTCTGCATTGTCGCGTGGTCGATCCTGTCGAGTTTGTCCGTGGCTGACGACCTTTCGGGCAGTGGCGAAAACTTCCATCGGGACAAGCTGGTCGCGTGGTGTATCGTGCCGTTTGACGCGAAGCAACGCGGGCCTGAGGCGC
>JBBQSE010000565.1:0-5007 GCA_038214195.1 Planctomycetales bacterium | reverse complement strand
CGCGTAGCATCAGAATCAAAATGATCAAGAGAATGGTTCCGAGCATGAGTGTTCTCCTTGCAGGTCCTGGCCTGGCTGTTGTGTGGAATCCGCCTTTGACGCAACGACACGTCGCGAATGCTGGAGGTCAAATAATTTGGTATAGCAATGTTTATACCGTTTTTCACATTCGCTTTCGGCGGTGGAAAGCGTCTGCCATGCGAAGCGGCAACGGCAGACTCCGGACAAGCATGGGTCTTGTCGTGTCGTAAGTGGAGGTCTTCCAATGGGGGCAGCTTTGTAGGTTTGGTCGGCAGACGTTCAACGTGGCTGCTGTGCAGCCAATTTCAAAATTACCTCACAGGCTGGGTTGCTGCTGAGGTGCAATTGTGTTGCGAGATCCAAGCACCTTTTAGGCGTTGGCACGGCATTCGCATTTAATCAAATTGACGGGGGAGTGCAGCAAATGTGTCTATCCCCTTCCGATGAATAGCTGTCATCATGGAACTGAGATTGGCAGGGTGGGTGATCTGACGCGACCGTTGCTTGAGCATAAGCTCTGACAGCTCTAAACCTATTGCAGCCGTCACTGATGGCGAGAGGAAAGAATAAAATGCGAACAATGAATGTGGCTTTACTCGCCGGACTTGTGGCCGGTTCTTTGGTACTCAACGGTGATCGATCAGTCGTAGCACAGGACGCGAAGAAGACGCCCGGCACGACGACAACGACTGATACTGGCGAGAGTGCTGTCGATAAAGAGCACGTCGCTGATGAAGATGCCATTCGAATGAACGGTGCGGCTTTTACAAAGGCATACGCATCAGGAGATGCGAAAGCTCTTGCGGAACACTTTGCTACCGACGCCGAATATGTTCACGACTCCAATGTCACCTGCCGTGGCCGTACCGCCATTCAGGAATCGCTCACGGAATTCTTCAAGGCGAATCCTGGCTGCAAACTTGTCAAGGAAATCGATTCGATCCGATTCGTCAGTCCCGGTGTCGCGATCGAAGATGGTTCAACATCATGTACTTGTGCCGATGAGTCGTCTTGTGTTGAATGTCGTTACACCACTGTCCATGTAAGAACCGACGGCAAGTGGTTGGTAGCCAGCGTGCATGATCGAGATGCACATGACCTGAAAGAGCATAGCCTGAAGCTGGAGCAACTCGCATGGTTACAAGGCGACTGGGTGGATGAAGGGCACGAGGCCGTTGTGCATTTTGCATGTGAACCTGTCGATAACGGAAATTTCCTGGTACGTTCATTTTCCATACAGATCGCTGGACACGAATCGATGAGGGGGACTCAGCGAATCGGTTGGGATCCACTCTCTGGAAAGCTGAGAACTTGGATTTTCGATTCGTCTGGTTCTTTCGGCGAAGGAACATGGTATCGCGAATCGGTTCAGTTCATCACGACTGAAGATGACACGGAGACGCCGACTGATGAGCAAGCGACGTCGAATACCAGCGAGCGCTGGATCTTGAAAATTTCGGGCGTGATGGCGGACGGAAAAGCTGCATCCAGCACGAGCGTCTATACCGTCATTAACGATCACACCGTGAATTGGCAATGTGTTGATCATGAGATTGCGGGAGTGCATCAACCTGACAGTGACGTTGTAACTATCGTTCGTAAGGCCCCGGCGCCTGCCACGTCAGCCGCCGCTGAACAGCGGTAGATGGATTTCAATCAACGCCAGACTGATTTGGCTCAGCCGGAACTGATCGCGACATTTTGGAGACAAATAAGATGAAACGACCTACATGGAAAATGGCTGTACTCCTCGGAGTAGCCTTGTCATTCTGCAATTCGAGCGGAATTGAATCAAACACAGCGAGTGCTGCGAGTCCCCTGCAACGAGGGGGCGGAGGAGTTCGAGCGGGCGGCGGCGGTCATGTCGGCGGCGGCGGACCTCATGTGGGCGGTGCCGGACACATCGGTGGCGCACGCGCGGGAGGCGGATTTCAAGGAGGTGGAGGAATTCATGCTCCAGCCATCAACAGGCCACGAAATAACGGCGGTGCGCCGCACGTCAACGGTGGCGGAGTAATCCGTAACAGTAATCCTGGTGTCGGCGTTCGAGCTGGTGTCGGTGCAATCCGAAATGGTCATATTGCCATTCCGAACCGAACGCCATCAATCTCACATCCGAATCCAGGAAGTCTCCGAGCTGCCATTAATCACAATCCTGCGGTAAATCATCGCGTTAACAGCATCGGCAATGCTGGCGGTATCCGAATTGGCAATGGGTCGGGCGTCGGTGTCAGAAACGGAAGTGGTGCTGGCCTCAACGGCGTAAATAATCGAAACATCGGTCGCATCGTAGGGTCGGCACTTGCGAACGGAAACCGTTTGCCAGGGTTTGCGAATCGCAACTACAACGGCAACGGCCTTAACTTCAACAATCGTCAAATCTCTCTCGCCAACAGGCTGTACCGTCCAGCCTACTCTCGGCATTCCAATTACTACCATGGATCCTGGAACGGAAATCGAGGCTCAGGATTTGGGTCTGGACTGGCTTATGGATTGGCATCCCGCCTCGGTTATGGCATTGGCTCAAACCTTGGTTACGGCTGGGGCCTTGGAAACGGTAACCGATCAGGTTACAGAAACCGATCAGGTTACGGAAACCAATATGGATACGGAAACCAATATGGATACGGTGGTGGCTACGGTTATCGTGGTGTGAACCGCCGCTACGGCTACCGTCCATTGGGTTGGGGACTTGGTGGATGGGGACTTGGATCGCTGGCCTACAACAGCGGCTATCTTGGTTACTCAAATCCTTACTACACCTCCGGCGGCTGGAGCGGCTACAACTACTCACAGCCGGTTCAGGTTTCCTACACAGCGCCGACAGCGGTGATTGACAATTCGACGACCACACCGGATGCGTCGGATTCCGTTATGGATGACGCTGTCGCTGCGTTCCAGCGAAATGACTACGATGCTGCATTGGATATCGTCAATAAGGGTATCACGCAAACTCCAGACGACGCCGTGCTGCATGAATTCCGGGCCTTGGTGCTGTTTGCAAAACAGGATTATCAACAGGCCGCTGCAACGATTCATTCGGTTCTTGCCGTTGGGCCAGGTTGGGACTGGACGACGATGAGTGGCATGTACTCCAACGTTGATCTTTATACGACTCAGCTTCGAGCGTTGGAGTCCTTCACGAAATCCAATCCTCAAGACGCAGCGTCAGAGTTTCTGTTGTCGTACCACTATCTGTCATGTGGGCATAACGATGCCGCAATTCGTCATCTGGAACATGTCGTGAGGCTAATGCCGAATGATCGAGTCGCTGCGGACATACTGCAAATGCTTCAGCCGCCGCCAGCAGACGATTCGACATCCGCATCGAATTCAACCCCTCCTGCTGCCGAAACGGAACCACCGCAAATCTCACCTGTCGATCCAAAGACACTTGTGGGCAATTGGAAAGCGACACGGCCGGATGGTTCGGAATTCCAACTCAACATGACAGACGATGGCAAGTTCACATGGAGATTTTCTCTCAAAGGGCAGTCCGCACAGGAATTCGGAGGCACATACGCCGTCGAAGAAAATGTTCTGGTACTTGAAAGAAAAGACGGTGGTTCGCTACTCGCAGAAATAACACCTGACAGCAGCGGAAAATTCAATTTCCGTATTTTGGGCGCGCCCGATGCAGATAGCGGTCTTGATTTCTCAAAGTGAAATTCATGATGTCCATTTTCACTGGAAACTCCTTGGCCGAAATCTTGATTTCGCAGAATTCCGATTGAAGTCGGAAAGCGATGAATGAAACGGCCGTGACGATCTGAAAAGATCAACCTGCAATGAACGAGTAAAGGCTTTGGATGCGGCGACCAGCACATCATCGTTCCAGGGTAAACGGAAGCCCGAATCATCATGCCGGTCGGGGTCGCGCAAAACGTGCCTGCCGGAGCCCGGCCCGCCGATGTGATGCCCAGTGCCTGACGAATGGTCGAGCGAATGAAACAGATCTTTTTGCGCGTGAGTTTAATCAAGGGACTTCCTTTTTGGGTTTGGTGGTTCGAGAGGGAGGTGATGCGGATTCGCCCAGCATCACCTCCCGAAAACGCTGCATACTGAATGCCAGCAGAACCCAACTGAGGATTGCTGGCCAGCTCTGCACCGTCCGGCAGTTCAGCGTCTTCTGTCGCAATGCCTCGGGCAATCTCTTCCAGTTGTTTGCGATCCGGCAGGTCATGCTCCAGAACCACAAACAACTTGTCGAGTTCTACCGGCAACTGGACCACCGGTGACAAGACCACCACGATCGTGCGGTTTTGTTTTCCGGCAATCACTTGCTGCGAAAGTGCCGGGACAATTTCGGCCGACTGCGGGAACCGATGAAAGTTCTGGAGAACCAGAATCGCGTTCCTTCGTTCGTGGAGAGCGAATTGATAGCACGAATGGCAGCCAGCGGATCGCTTCCGCCCGCTTCGATCGCGGTACCTTCCACTCGCAGTCCCTGTTCGACATTCCATGTGGCCAGCCGCCAGGCAGAGCTGTGCAATGGCTACGAGCACATCCTGATGCTCATGACTTTCAATCCAAAGTCCTTCTTCAAGAATCAAAGCGACCACCCCGGAAACGGAGCGGTCGGCATAAACGTAGCATTCGGATACGATTGACCGAAGCAAGCTTCCGAACTCAATGGAATCGGTCGCCAGATCCCGCGCGGCTTCTTCGAATTGTCGCCTCAACTCCTCGGCGGTCAGTGGCAGTTGGGGCCGTTCTTGAGATCGCAATTGAAGGAATCGTCGTTGCCGGATCAACTCGCCTTCTCGCTGTTCGAGTTCCTGCAATATCTCCGAGAGCATGCCGTGGGAACCACTTTGTTGAATGACAGCCCGTACATTGGCTTTCTCTTTCTCCAGTGCCACCTCTTCCCTTGCCAATTTTTGCCAGGCAGTCTGGTCTTCGGCCTGGTTCTCAGTTGCCACCTGCACCAATTCTGCGAGCTGTTCATTGAAGCCATCAAGGCTCCACCGTTCTGCTGTGATGATA
>JBBQSE010000564.1:0-5028 GCA_038214195.1 Planctomycetales bacterium | reverse complement strand
GTCAAATCCGGGCCATCTTTGCCATTACCAAGCGGCAGGGCGTAGATCCCAATGCCCTGGTTCGTGACAAGTATCGGGTTCACCGCATGGATGATCTCTCGATTCGGGAGGCCAGTGCCTTGATCGACGAACTCAAGAGCGGTCGCTCGGAGGTCCGTTCATGATCACGGCCACCGAACCAGTGATCCGTGATTACTTGTCGTACAGCGCAGTGCGTACATTTCAGAACTGCCCGCTCAAATATCGGTTTCGGTACGTTGACGGGCTGGCCGAAGACTGCGTGTCATCGAGTCTGATCTTTGGCAGTGCCATTCACTCAGCTCTGGAGTTTTACTTCATGCAGCAGCTGAGCGGAGAATCACTGCCGACACTCGACACACTGCTGGATGTCTATCAGCAGAGCTGGCGGGACCGATCGGAGGACAACATTGAGTTCGGCAAATCCGAAACAGCGGATTCGCTGCACGGGATGGCCGATCGAATGCTGCAGAAGTTTCTGGCCAGTGAGCTGACTCAGCCGGAAGGCCGCATCATCGGTATTGAAGAGCAGTTTCGGGGAGTCCTGATTCCGGGGCTGCCAGATCTGCTCGGCTATGTCGATCTGCTGCTGGAAACCGACGACGCGATTGTCGTGCGGGATTTCAAAACGTCTCGCTCTGCGTGGGACCAGGCACAGGCCACAGACCAGTCGGATCAGCTCCTGCTGTACGCCGATCTGGTCCGCAAGGTGATGCCCGGCAAACAGCTGCGACTGCAGTTTGCCGTGATCACCAAGGCTAAAGATCCCAAAGTCCAGTTGCTCGAAGCGAGTTTCGATGAAGGCAAACTGGACAGAACGAAACGAGTCTTTGAAACAGTCTGGTCGGCCATTCAGGCGGGCCATTTCTACCCCTCTCCGTCGCCCATGCAATGCCCTTCGTGCGGCTATCGCACGCAGTGTGATGCCTGGCGCGGGAACTCTGTTCGAAAGGAAACCGTTTGACCGCCAAACACAAACGGTAGCGTGAATCTCATCACGCGAATTTGAACCTGACGCCCGCCATCTTCTTATCGGGGATGGCGGGCATTTTTGTTGGAACACGAGGGCTGATCGTCAGTCCCGCGTTTCTGTGCTTTTACCAACTCTTTGTCTGGAGAATATCGCGTGTCCCATATTGTGGAGATCAAAACCGAAATCCGTGATCCGGTCGCCATTCGTGCGGCCTGTCAGCGGCTGGCTTTGCCCGAACCTGTCTTCGGCGAAGTCAAATTGTTCAGCACGTCCGCCACTGGCTGGGCCGTGCAGCTGCCGGAGTGGAAGTACCCCGTTGTCTGCGATGTCAACACCGCCACGATCGCGTTCGACAACTACGAAGGCCGCTGGGGTACACCTCAGCAACTGGATCGTTTTCTGCAGAGTTATGCTGTTGAAAAGGCAAAACTTGAAGCGAGGAAGAAAGGGCATACGGTTTTTGAACAGCCGCTGGCGGATGGATCTATCAAGTTGACCATTCGTGTCGGAGGTGTCACTTGAAAACCATCGAAATCATCGTCGCTGCCAACGGTCAAACACAAGTCGAAACGAAGGGATTCACCGGCTCTGAATGCCGTGAAGCCAGCCGGTTCATTGAGCAAGCCCTTGGCCTGCAGACCGGTGAAATCATCAAGGCCGAGTTTCACCAGTCGGCGTCAGCTCAGCAGCAGATTCAACAGGGGCAGTGACACGCAGCGTGTTGCAGCCCGAAATAAATCCTTCATTATCACTCTTCCTCGAAAGGAATTCTCTCTATGTCACTTATCGAACGGTTCAGTGAATACGTGCGAGCGTGCTTCACTGGACTCTGGATCGAAAGTCACGAGCATCAGGATGCGCTCGTGGCCATTGCACAGCTCTGCCGTCAGGAACATTGGCGGCTGGCGACCTGGAATATCGAACAGGGCTTGCGCGTGGAAGGCACGGCGATCGAAGCCGGGGGCAGTGATCCGCTGGCTGCTATTCGTGCCATCAACTCACTTGCGACAAACGAAGGGACCGCGATTCTGGTGCTGCAGAACTTCCACAGGTTCCTGCAGTCGGCGGAGATCGTCCAGGCTCTTTCGCAGCAGGTGATCGCGGGAAAACAGAACCGCACGATCGTGGTCATTCTGTCTCCGGTGGTCCAGTTGCCGGTAGAACTCGACAAGCTGTTTGTGGTGCTGGAACATGAACTCCCGGACCGTGAGCAGCTGGGAGAGATCGCCCGAGGAATTGCGACGGAAGACGCTGAACTGCCGGAAGGTGCCGAGCTGACCACAGTCCTCGACGCTGCCGCTGGTTTGACGCGTCTGGAGGCAGAAAACGCTTTCAGTCTGTCATTGGTGCGGCATGGCCGGATCACTCCGGATGCTGTGTGGGAGTTGAAAACCCAGACACTCCGGAAATCCGGTTCACTGGAGCTTTACCGAGGGCAGGACGATTTCAACCGACTGGGTGGTCTGGCTTCCTTGAAATCCTTCTGTCAGCGAGCCATGCATCTGCGAGATCCGGAGAATTCTTTGCAGCGTCCACGCGGTGTCTTGCTCTTGTCACCGCCGGGTTGTGGCAAGTCGCAGTTCTGCAAAGCTCTGGGCCGGGAAGTCGATCGTCCGGTGTTGATTCTGGATGTCGGCAGTCTGATGGGTTCGCTGGTCGGGCAAAGCGAAGAACGAACCCGGCAGGCGTTGCGGATCATTGATGCGATGACACCGTGTGTTGTCATGATCGATGAAGTCGAGAAGGCATTTTCCGGAGTCAACGGTAGCGGGGACTCTGGCGTGTCTGCTCGAATGTTCGGGACGTTCCTGAGTTGGCTGAATGACCATGAATCGGATGTGTTCGTGGTTTGTACTGCCAACGACGTCTCAAAGCTGCCACCAGAGTTCGGACGGTCCGAACGCTTTGACGGGATCTTCTTTCTGGACCTGCCCGGTCAGGAAGAAAAGGACACGATCTGGGGGATTTACCTCGATCTGTTCGCGATCAACCAGCAACAGCCCATGCCAGACGACACAGACTGGACCGGTGCGGAGATCAAAGCCTGTTGTCGTTTGTCGGCTCTGCTGGATGTGTCACTACTGGAGGCGGCACAGAACGTAGTGCCGGTGGCCGTGACAGCCAGCGAATCGGTCGAACGATTGCGGACATGGGCCAGCGGTCGGTGTCTGTCGGCGTCGCAGCCAGGAATCTACCAGCGTGATGGTGCTGGCAACAAGCTGCGACGGCGCGTCCATCGCGAATTGTTCAACAACTGAACTGATTTATTGACAGAAGCAGCATTGCTTCACAAACACTTTTCATTTCAAGCCGGGATGTGACTGCGTTGGTCGCGTCCCGGCTTGTTTCATTTCTGGAGATTTCAATCTATGAGCACATTACTGGATCCACCTCGCACTCGACCCACGGTTCAGCCCGGCGATCGACTGCGAGCCACCATGGCGGCGGCCCGCTTGAGTTTCACGTGGCTCGGTGTCAGCAAATCACTGACCTTGGCTCAAAAGAGCCAGGCGGCTGATTCGTTCGGTGCTGAAGCCAAGTTCCTTTCGGCTGGTAAAAAGCTGTTGGACACGTCGCATCCGGCATTCAAAGCCGTGACCGCCATTCGTGGGCGGATGATTGCGTACTGGAAAGGCGTGTCACTGCCGTTTCCGGAACCCGGCATTCGGCTGATTCCTCAGGGAGTGATCACGCAGTTTGATCAGCAGGTCGTTGACCTCCGCAGTGAACTCGATAACGCTGTGAAGGTCCTGGATCGTCACTACGACGAACTGCGATCGGCCGCACGGAGGCGGCTGGGTGATTTGTTTGATGCCGGCGACTATCCACCAACGCTGATTGGACTGTTCGCCATCGAACACGACTATCCGTCGGTCGAGCCGCCTGATTATCTGCGGCAACTCAACCCTGAGTTGTACGAACAGGAATGCCGCCGAGTTCAGTCGCGGTTTGACGAAGCAGTCCAGTTGGCCGAACAGGCGTTTCTGGATGAGATGGTCCGACTGGTGGATCACATCACCGAACGACTCAGCGGTCAGGACGACGGCAAGCCACGCGTGTTTCGTGATTCCGCAGTGACGAATCTCACTGAGTTCTTCGAACGGTTTCGTACGCTCAATGTGCGGTCCAGCGAACAACTCGATGAATTGGTCGCACGGGCTCAACAGGTCATTGGCGGCGTCGAACCCCAGCAACTGCGTGACAGTGCGGCCCTGCGTTCGCGTGTGGTTAATCAGCTGGCCAGTGTGCAGTCGTCACTGGACGGCCTGCTCGTCGATCGTCCCCGCCGCAACATCCTGCGTCGCCCGCAGTAGCTGACGCGTGCTTTAGGCGAATGCTGTCGGCGGAGCGACAGCTCTACGGTACACCCGTCGCTCCGTCGGCGGGAAATCTTCTGCACGAGGACACTGCCATGCAATTGCATGTATCAACCTCTGGCGGCATCCGTTGTGTCTACAGCGAACAGCTGAACCTTCAAGAGCTGGGTCGGCTGTCGATCCAGCGGGGTTCACACGTTGAACCGACACCGGATGGCCAGTGGACGGCCGATTTGTCGCCCGTGAACGGTCCTGTGCTGGGACCGTTCACAACAAGAACCGCAGCTCTGCAGGCCGAAGAAGCCTGGCTGCAGGAACACTGGCTCTGTGCCACCTGATCCCAAACCTGTTTCTTACGACGACCGCTCTGCAAGGGGCGGTCGTTTTCTTTTCTCAACAGAAAGCTCTCTTATGATTGAACTCTCCCGAAAGAACATCCGTGCCGTTCGCACCACGATCCGGCAATCGCTCGGAATTACGGCACGGCGAGCCCCCTGCATCACGCTGAGGACCACAGGCAATCATCTGCAGATTCATGCGGCTGGTGACAAAGTGGCGATCGAACTGCGATTGCCGGGCTGCTATGGCTCGCCGCAAAAGTAATGCAACAAATCATCTTGACTCGATAGCTTCGTGTATCAGATAACTCGCTCATCATGGATGAGCGAAAGAATTCAACATTTGAATTGCGTGTGCGCGCCGTAAGAGCAGTCCTGCGAG
>JBBQSE010000563.1:0-5038 GCA_038214195.1 Planctomycetales bacterium | reverse complement strand
AAGATCATCAGGCAACACACGCAGCGCTGTCATCAAACCCATGATCGACATTGGCCACATTGCTCGCATCCCCTGGACCTCGCGACGATTCCAGATTGCTTTCATCATCGCGTCGGACATATTCATGCCCTTCATTTCCTGCGGATATCCGGGGGTCGCAAACCCGCGATCCTCACGAAAAGCATCCACGGGCGGTCGTGAGTCAACATTGGCAAGGTATTGATCGACCGATGCGTTTTGGCGAATTCTTGGGCCGACCTGTCGGGTCATATGATTCATCATGTGGTGAACCATATGACAATGGAACATCCAATCGCCGGGGTTGTTTGCAATGAACTCGAATTCGGTCGCTTGCGCAATTCCAACGAGTACGTTATTTCTCGGAATCCAGGCAGACTTTGGCGCTCGGGAACCTTCATGACCGGTGACCCAAAATGTATGTCCGTGCAGGTGAATCGGATGGTGTTGCATGGGCGCGAAATTCATTAATCGGACGCGCACGCGCTCGCCGTGTTTGCAAACCAACGGCGTCGTGTAAGGGCCGCTGCGACCGTTGATAGTGTGCCAGTTCCAATCCATTCGCCAGCTATCGGCGATTGTTTGGTTGTTGTCTACGAAAAAGTTCTGGAAAATCAGACCGAAATCACGATCGACCGGTGGATCAAACACCACTTTCGGATGCACGATGAACCAGCCTACACTGCCGAAGGCCTCCTGCATTGCGACGTGGGAGTGGTAAAAAAACGTGCCAGCCTCATGCACATCAAACTCATAGACAAAGGACTTGCCTGGCTCGATGGGATTTTGAGTTAAAGTGTGGCTGCCATCATATTGAACCGGCAGTTCGAATCCATGCCAGTGGACGGTCGTCGCTTCAGGCAACTGATTATCCACGATAATCCGCACGCAATCACCCTGTGTGACCTCAATTGTCGGGCCTGGCATACTCCCGTTGTAGCCGTAGACATTCATCTGGTAGCCGGGCAGGAATTCACGCTGCACCGACATTGGCACAAGGTGGAACTCCTTTGCTCCATTGACCAGCTTCCACGGCAGCTTCTCTAAATCCGGAGCGATGAACGGTGCAGGCCCGGCTTCAACGCTGCGAAAACCAGGCATTCGCTTTCCGAGGTAGTAATCTGAATCAGGATCGTTGCCGCGAGTCGGTTTGAATCGCGAAAAACCATCGATCTCAACCTGAACATCGGAGTTCGGCGGGATCGTCGGTTTCGGGTGTTCGCCATGCTTATGCTCTTGCTCTGGTGGCGTGGCATCCGAGTTCGCCGTTTGCAAATCCTGGGCTTCCGCGCCGCGTCCAAGTACGCCGCTCAGGACCGTCCCGGCGGCTGCGACTGAACCGGCTTTCAGAAATTGTCGTCGCTGATTTAAGTGTGTCATAATTGCCGTACCTGGTTTAATTCGTGAGTGGACTGACTACCTTGGCTTCGGTACCGCGTCAATGTGTCCTTCCGGGGTTGGATTCTTCGCAGCCTTCAACCCGCCTTCGAGGAGAAATCCATTGATCATCACTTCTTGAACGCGGACGTCACGGAACTGACTAATTTGCTCAAGCCTTGCTGTGAAGAACTCCTGCTGGGATTGCAAGACGTCTTCCCAGTTGACCCGGTTGTCCTGGTAACTTTGAAGCAATTCCGTATACGCGGCCTTTCGCTCCGGAATGAACACCTGCTCGTATTGGATCGCATGTTGCAAGGCAGTCGCGTACATCCGGTAGGCCATCGCCAGCCGCGCACGCAGGTCCAGTTCCGTGCGTCGAATCTCCTCTTGTTGCCGTTGCAGGTCACGCTGAGCCTGCATAATCGTGCCCTGGTTCCGATCAAACACCGGCAATTCAAGCCGGACACTTGCATTGTAGACTGGATCGTTATTGGAGAAGTTGTAGCCAGGTCCGGCCTGGACAACGATATCCGGTATCCACTGGACCGATTCTCGCTGAACTGTTGTGTAATCGGCCGCGAGTTTGGCTTTCGCAGCAAGCACCTCTGGACTGGACGCGATCAATTCGGCATACCGAGTTTCAAAATCAGGCAGGGCGACTTCCGGTCTCAACAAACCAGTGATTGAGCCCATTTCCATCGGGCAGCCAATCACTGAAGTCAATTTACGAAACGCCTCCTGATACTCGTTTTCTGCATTGAGTACTTCCAGACGCTGGTGCTGCAACTGCACGTTAGCTTTCCGAACATCGGGCAGAGTGGCCTGGCCTTGATTGAACAATTCGCGCGAAGTGACCGCCACATCCTCAGCCGTCTTGAGCAATTCATTTTGCAACGTCACCCGCTCCATCGCCGCCAGCGCCATGTAGAAGTGGCGTTGAACGTCATTACTGACGCGGTACTGTTGAGCAATCGCGAGATGCTCGGCGACGTGCGCCCGTTGCCGATACTTCAAGCGACTCAATTGCAACTTTCCTCCCGTCACGAATCTCTGCTGTAGTTCGAAACCCTGAAACTCTCCCGCGCTTCCGTCGCTATTAATTTTCTCACCGACATACATCAACAACGGATTCGGATACAGACCGGCTTGCAAGGCCTTGGCCGTTTCTGCAGAGATTTGAAGCCCCGCCTGACGTACCGTAGGATTGTGAGCCACCGCGATCGCCAGCACTGAGTCCAGCGTATAGGCCGGTGCGGTTTGTGCATCGAAGCCCTGTGATTTTAAATCAACAAATCCCGATGGCATCTCAGGCAGCGCCGGCAGACTGCTCTCCGGCAATACATGCCGATCATCGGTCAGTGGGCGAGCAAGCATTGGCGAGCTGGTCGATTGGCTCAGCGCATACTTTGGAGCGACAATTGCCGCAGTCAAAGCAAGTAAGGCGTAAAACCACGTTTGCATATTCGGCATCCCGGACTTCAATCCGCCTGAGCGATCCTCCACTTGGCTTGTATCGGAGCCCACTCCAGGCGGGAAACACGTCAAGTCCTGAAATTCGGCCATTTTTTAAGGCGAGCGGAAGAAACCCGATTGTCAGAGATATCGCGTCGCCCAGGGAATCCGACATTTCTTTACCGGCCAAATCGAAACAACTCGACATCGCCATTGGGCACTTCACGCACCAGATCGGCGATGAGGTTGGCCGCAATGGCACTGAATGTGATGCCGTTTCCTCCGAATCCCAGTGCAAACAGGCAGCTTGCATATTCCGGCGATTTGCCGATGTAAGCCAAGCCGTCTTTCGTCTTGCCGAACGTGCCGGCCCAGGCGAACGCGACTTCCCAATCGAGATCCGGAATTAGCTCGCGAACTTTTTGCTCGATCGTTTTCGCTTTCCGTGTAATGCTCGCGTCACGCTTCGTGGGACTGTGAAACGAATCGTCTTCGCCACCGACAAGTAACCGATTGTCGTCTGTAATACGCAGGTAGAGATACGGATTCTTCGCCTGCCACATCATCCAGTCGGCATTCCACGGCGCGACGCTTCGCAGCGGCTCAGAAACCAATGCATACGTATTATCGAGGTCAACGATTTTCTCACTCAGCATGTTCTGTGATTCATAGCCATTCGCGATCACCGCATGTCGGGCCGTGATGACCGGACCACGATTCGTTTCAAGTCGCACTCCAGTATCACTGCAGTCGTATTTGACGACCTCGGTGCGGTCGTAGATCTCGGCTCCGCGCTTGATCGCATCATTCAGAAGCGCATGAGCCAGCTGGTACGGATCGCAGCACGCCGCCTGCCGAGTGGAAAGCGCCGCAACACCTTTTAGTCCGAAGTCGGACTGCACTGCCTTTTCGTTGTGATAGCGAACATCCAGACCAATTGACCGCCGGGCGCGGGCTTCGTCCGCCAGGAGCTTTGCCGATTTGCGATCGTCAGCAAGATAGATGCTGGTCTTTCGCTGGAAACCGCAGTCTGCTTTGATTGACGAAACTAATTCTGTGAGATCATCGATCGACTCGTGCGAAATCCGGTATGCTAGTTCGGCCTGCTCGCGACCAATGATGTCCGCCAATTCGACCAGCGGAATGTCGATCTCGTACTGCAGCAGAGCTGTGCTCGCCGATGTACTGCCAGTGCAGATATCGCGTCGATCGATAACGATCACCCCATGTCCGTCGGCTGTCAAACGCTGAGCCACCAACGCCCCGGTAATTCCAGCACCAACGACCACAACATCGCAGGATGCGTCATTCCGCAGGGGTGGGTAGGACGCTACGAGACCGTTCCTGGTCGCCCAGAACGGATTGTCAGAGGTCAGATCCATTGGAATATTTCAATCACCGAACGGTTGAGAATTCAAGGGTCACTAAGATGACCACAAGAAGTGTCGCGCTACCAAGCACGACGACAGCACGATTCATTGGCAGCACGTCAAGTAGGGTGATCTTCCCTTTGTCGCCGATGGGATCGATTTTTCGGCTTATCCAGCCCGAGGCTTCCGCGAATACGTACGACCCGACAATCATTCCCACGACCATCGCGACCGCGTCGAAGTTGCCCTGTCCCAAGGCAGCAGCTCCGGTTCCGGGACAGTAGGCGGACAACGCAAAACCTGCTCCAAACATCAGGCCACCGATGATATTCGATGCAATTCGCGTCGGCTTTATATGCAGCTCAACCAACTTGAAGTGGTGCATGAGATGGATTCCCAGCATCCCAACGACGACTGCTGACAACATGACCTTAACGACTGTAAAGTCCTGCAGCAGCAGTTGACCGATCAACACATGGAACTTAGCAACTCCGCCCTTTTGCAAAAGGAACCCAAAGACGAGTCCAAAGATGAGTCCCAAAACCAGCGTATTCGCGGGAGCGGCTGGCGCGATTGTCGTTCCTTCGGCGGGGGCCATCTTTTGTTGCGGTTTCTCAAGTGTTGTAGCCATTGTTTTTCTCCGCAGAATTGATTTCATTGACCATTTAGGCCGAAAACATGGACATCGCTGTGATGATGCCACCGATGAAGAAGCAGATGGCGGCGATCCATGAACCGATCGCCAGTTGCAACGTTCCGCTGATGCCATGACCACTCGTGCATCCGCCCGCCATTCGGGCACCGAAGGCCATCAGGCC
>JBBQSE010000562.1:0-5073 GCA_038214195.1 Planctomycetales bacterium | reverse complement strand
TGGGCGGTGGTTGATGGTCGCCGTCAGTAATAGTTTCGCAAACGTCGGCGAGCTGCACCATCGGCCAGTCGGGGTGGATGAGGATGTGGGGGCGGTAGTGGTCGAGGACGGCGCGGGCACCGTTGATGACTTTCTGGTAGCCCTCGATCTCTGTCATGATCTCCTTCTGCAGCTCCAACGGCGGAAGGGGGATTTGGATCGTTTCCACGTCTGACTGGTTGATACTTGGATAAGCACCCTTCCCACTCATGCCGACCATTTGTTCGACCGATTTTTCGTGCCGGAGCGCGTTGATAAGGAAGCCGGGGAGCAGTCGGCCCTCCTTTGCTCGTAGAACGGCGAAGCCAGTCGAAGCAATGCCTCGATCCGGCACATCTGTAAGTATGGCGAAGGCTTTTAGGTTCGGGCGCACCGTCGAAATGATGACGTCGCCTTGTTTCACCACTCTGCGTGCTCTGCTTGGTGCCTCGTCTGTGGGAACTCTATTCGCGCCGAGAAATTTCCCCGATTCGTTTTCGACGCATGAAATGTCGATGTAGTTGAAATAGGAGTCCGGATAGAGGTCTGCTGGGTTTGCCGTTTCGGAATTGATCTCGCAGACCTCAGCAAGTGTGACATGAGGGAAATGCGCGGTGGATGCCGTGCTCTTACGGTACCGCTCGCCGCTCAGATTGTAGTCGCCATTCGCCGCGATCTCTTCTTTGGGGACGATGAGGCCACAGATTGGTTGCAGTTCGTCCGTGAGCTGGCCGCCGCGAAGGGCCGCGAGGTACTCAGCAAGTTCAGTCTGCACTTGGGGAAGGTCGTTCCTCACGATGGCGCGGCGCTGGGCACCGAGGCCGAAACCATCATTCTCCACTTTGAAGAAAGCAATGTTCTGCGCCTGGTTCGAGAGGGATTTGTCGAGAATCAGAATACAAGTCTTCACGCCGGAGTAGGGCTGAAATACTCCCGCTGGAAGCGAGATGACGGCGACGAGGCTGGTTTCGACGAGCAGTTTTCGCAGCGCTTTGTAGGCGTCTTGATTCTGGAAGATGATGCCCTCAGGGACGATGATCCCGGCGCGGCCGTTTGGCGTGAGGTGCTCGGCCATGTAGTCCACGAAGAGGACTTCGCTGCGCTTGGCCTGAATCGAGAAACGCTTGTGTGGTTTGATGCCTCCTTTCGGCGACATGAAAGGCGGGTTAGCGAGGATAACATCGGCGAACTCGTTCCAGCGTTCCTCGGAGGTGAGGGTGTCGTATTCGTAGATGTGTGGATCTGTGAATCCGTGCAGGTAGAGATTCACCAGCGAGAGTCGAACCATGTCTGGCGAAATGTCGTAGCCTTTGAAGTTTTTAGCGAGCGATCCTTTTTCATCCGGCGTGAGGGTGCTGTTGCCTTTTTTGTCGGTGTTGGACCTCAGAATGTGCTTGTAGGCCGAAATCAGAAAACCAGCCGTGCCGCAGGCTGGATCGACAATCGTTTCATTTTTTTGAGGAGCAAGTACCTCGACCATAAAGTCAATGATGTGCCGGGGCGTGCGAAACTGACCAGCGTCACCCTGACTGCCAAGGACAGAGAGTAAGTATTCAAACGCATCGCCAAGCCGCTCACTGTGATCGTAAGTAAACTCGTTGATGATCTTCAGAAAGGCTTTCAGCGTCTCAGGATCACGATACGGAAGGTATGCATTCTTAAAGATGTCGCGGAACAGCAGCGGGATACCGGGATTCTCCGGCATCTTCGTAATGCCTTCCGCATAAAGTGCGAGCATATCATGGCCGCCGAGTTCCGGTCGCATGATTTGAGCCCAGCCGAAGCGGGCAAATTCGCCAGTGAAGAAATTGCGTTTGCCGCCAAGCTCTTCCGCCTCGGCGTCCATGTCGTCCATGAACTTGTAGATCAACGCGATTGTGATCTGTTCGACCTGGGATTTGGGGTCAGGAACTTTACCGACGAGAATATCCCGAGCAGTATCGATGCGGCGTTTGGTTTCAGTGTCGAGCATTGGACCTGGTTATACAGCGAATTGATTCAGAGAAACGTAGTCCTTGATGTACTCAGGGATCAGCGTTCGGTACTTGACGGGAACGGCTTTGAGGTCTTTAGTTGAAAAGACAGGATTGGTGGCAAGTTCAGTTAACTGCCCCGATTCAATGATGTGGCGAATCAAATCGCTGGTGGCGTACGCCTTGAAAAATGTTTTCAAGGCTGGAATTGCTTCAACTTCTTCTGGGTTGTAGTCAGCCAGAAACTTTGCAAACTCTTCCTCCAGCAATTCATCTTTGGACTTGAAACGAGGAATCAAGCCAAAGACTTTTTCAAGGATCTCCCGAAGAGTCAGGCGGCGATCAACTGCTGCTGCTCGCCGCAACTTGTCCAAAGTGTAGTGTTCTGTCGGCTTGTCGAGTATTTCACGAGTCACGTAATCGATGACACGATCCCAATGTCCGGCTTCAACGCTGGCAGCGACGATCTGATTCTCTCGAATGCTCTCTTCAAATTTCTGGTAGAACATCCGATCGATCTTCATACCCTCAGCACCGATCGTTTGTTCTTCAATTGAAGCAATGATGTCTGGGCCGAGATGCTCGTAGGTGCCGATTCCTGGGCCGACGGGGCCAGCCTCACCGCCACCCGTGCCGTCCGATGTTGATCGAGGTTTTGGCAAGGGAATGACCTGGTCGTAGTCGTACGTGTCTTCGAAGTATTCGCAATTCGCGAAGAAATCGAACAATTTGAACTGTGTCTTTTTCGGCTCCTTCACACCTTCCCGGATAGCGTCGTCGAAGAGCTGCTCGCGAAAGTCGTGCTTTCGAGTTCCTCGTCCTTTAATCTGAATAAAATCGGTCGGCGAAAAGATAGGACGGAATAGGCCAAGGTTCAAAATGTCGGGACAGTCATAACCAGTTGTCATCATGCCGACGGTTACGCAGATTCGTGCTTTGCTGGTTTTGTACGCGGGAATGAAGTTCCCGGACCCGAGTAAGTTGTTGTTCGTGAAATTGATCGTCTGTTGCTGTGGATCATCCACGTCGGATGTAACCTGAACGGCAAAGTCTGACTGGTACTTTCCGGGAAACATCCTGTCAGCCATCTGATTCAGAATTTGAGCCAGTTTTCCTGCATGTCCCTGACTGACAGCGAAAATGATAGACTTCCCGATCTCACCGCTGATCGGATCGCGAAGGGCATTCTCCAGGAACGTCTTACAGAAGAGCTGGTTCGTCGCGGGCGAAAAGAATCGCTTTTCAAACTGCCGTTGTCGATACGTCTCTTCCTGATCTTGTCCTGAATCATCTTTGAATTGGATAACGAATCCTTCGTCTGCCAGCAGACGGGTGGTCACTTCGCTTCGGGCATCTACAACCGTCGGGTTGATCAAGAAGCCTTCCTTGACCCCATCCAACAGTGAATAGCGAAATGTTGGCTGACCATCATCGCAACCAAATGTCCGATAGGTGTCCAAAAGCAACCGACGTTCAAACTCGCGCGGATCGTTCTTGGTCGGCTCATCCTTGTTGTACTGCTTTAGATAGTCACGCGGCGTCGCGGTAAGTCCCAGCTTGTACCGGATGAAATAATTGAAAACCGCACGAGCGTTGCCACCGATGGACCGGTGGGCTTCGTCTGAGATAACCAGATCAAAATCAGTTGGCGAAAAATTCTGTCGATACTTGTTGTTGAAAAGTAGTGACTGAACTGTACTCACGACAATTTCGGCTCGCCGCCACTCGTCACGACTTTCCTTGTAGATGACGCACTTGTAGTCATTTGAAAGTGCCTTTCGAAATGCTTTCCATGCTTGATCTTCCAGTTCCAATCGATCCACGAGAAACAAGACCCGTTGTGCGTTGCCGGTTCGCAGAAACAGCTTGATAATGGCGGCGGAGGTCAAAGTCTTCCCGGTGCCAGTCGCCATCTCAAGCAGGAAGCGATCGTTTCCCTTAGCGACGCTCTCCTGTATGGCAAAGATTGCCTTTCGCTGATACTCGCGCAAGAACCGGAGACCATTTTTTGTGATGAACCCCTCTCGCTCACTCTCATTTTTCCACGCGGCTTCAGACGCATATCCTGGCCTTTGAGTCAGTGCGATGTAGTCGGGCTGTATGACCTCATTGACCAATCGTTGTGGATCAGGAACGGTCTTTCCAAAGCCCTTTATCGAAGTTGGCGTCGGG
This sequence comes from Planctomycetales bacterium, assembly GCA_038214195.1. Lineage (GTDB taxonomy): Bacteria > Planctomycetota > Planctomycetia > Planctomycetales > Planctomycetaceae > SXXK01. The sequence continues at coordinate 910 of JBBQSE010000562.1, read as the reverse complement.
AGTGCGGAAATGAGACAAGGATTTCCAAACTGGAGATCCCAAAAGTAGTGCAGATTGCCGTTGGAAAGGATGACGAATCGACAGTTCTGAGACTTCGCGTATTTCCGCGCCTGTTCTTTGCCGAATAGCGGATCTTTGGTTTCCGCCTTTGCTTCCAGAACAATTAACGGAAATCCCTTTTCGTTTAGCAGCAGAAAATCGATGTAGCCTTTCTTTACCTTCTCGAAGTTCTCGCCCAGTGCATCCAGATCATGAGACTTCAGGGTAACGCTTGGTTCAAGCTGAATGTTCGCAGGCCCGCTGGAATCAGCAAAGAATCGCCAGCCCGCCTCTTCCAGAAGCTTGTTGATCTTGATTCGCGCCGTGGCTTCTTTCATGGGATGGTGTTCTGCATCGCATCGACAGGCGACAAAATTCTTTCCGGAACGGCCTAAGGAGTTGGCAGTCTATCTCCAGAGTGATCAGTACGGAAGTCAACGAAGCGGTCGGCAGGGCCTTGAAGGAACGGTTGTTGAATGAATTCGGGGAAGAAGCTATTTGCACGTTCTCAACGATTCACAAAGACTTATGCAGGTTGTGCGGAGCCAATGGTCTGACGTACGGAACAGACTACGGAGCGGGCTACTACAGCTCCGCGAATGCCGCGGTGCTGTATTACGCCCTCAACGCCTTCCCGCATGTTCGTACCTTTCAGGAACTTGCCGAATGCATCGGCACGGTGATCACCACCGCAAAGAAGCAGGACCTGCATCCGGAGATCCGCAAAGCCGGAGTGCATGTGCAGGAGGTCATCAAGCGACTCGCGAGCTGTGCTCCGCTGAATGTCACTGACACCACTGGCCATGATCGTGCGGTCGTCGAACAGGCCATTGATCTGACGATGCCGTTCCTGGAGCCGCAACTGCTGTAC
>JBBQSE010000561.1:0-5079 GCA_038214195.1 Planctomycetales bacterium | reverse complement strand
ATACATTCTGAGGCGTGCCGCAAAGCCGCGATTCGCCGCGAACAATCGACAAAATTGAGCCGATTACGCTACCCAGAGACTGGGCGAGATTCGCCGCATGATTGATACTGTACCCGGCTCTGGGATGACGGAAAGGGTCGGGAGTCTTTTTCGGAGAGTTGCTTGTTGAAAAACGCTGACGTTTCCGTCCGAAAAATACTCCCGACCCTCTGCTCACAACAATCAAACCACAATATGGGACAGTCGAACTACACATATTGACCGCTCGATGCGAAGGCAAAAAATGAATCAACAGCTCATCAAGCGACTTCTGATTGTCGCGTGTGTTGCCGCCAGCTGTGCGTCAGTCCACGCGGCGAACCCATCCCGGCCCAACGTCATTTTGTTCATCGGCGACGATATTAGCTCGAACGATTTTGGTTGTTATGGCAACACAGCCGCGCGAACCCCAAATATCGACCGACTTGCCCATGACGGACTGCGATTTACTCAGGCGTATCTGACAGCAAGCAGTTGCAGTCCCAGTCGGTCGAGCATCATCACGGGCCGCTATCCGCACAACAATGGTAAAGCGGCGGAACTGCACCAGCCGATTGCATGGAACCTGCCGTGGTTCCCGGCGCTGCTGCGTGACGCTGGCTATTATACGGCCATCGTCGGCAAATATCACATGACATCGGCGGTCGCTCCAAAGGGCGAGTCGAATCAGGCGACGCCATTTGACCTGGTCGATCCCAGCCGCGTGCGGGGCAATAGTGGCGGGCACGCTCACTGGGTCAGGACCGTCATGGACCGACCGAAGGACAAGCCATTCTTCTTCTGGTTTGCGGCCTACGATGCCCATCGCGAATGGGAAGTTGAAAATGAATGGGACGAAGACAAATACGGCGCGAAGCATCGGCCCAAGGACGTCATCGTGCCGCCATTTCTTTCTGACGACCCCGAGACGCGTCAGGATCTCGCGTCGTATTACAACGAAGTCACGCGATACGATTATTATATCGGTCAGGTTACCAAAGCGCTGGCCGAACAGGGTGAACTCGACAATACGTTGATCCTCGTCATGGCGGATAACGGTCGGCCGTTTCCGCGTGCGAAGACAAGGTTGCACGATTCCGGAATGAAAACAGCGCTCGTCGCGCATTGGCCCGGCGGAATAAAAAAAACGGGCGTATCCTGCGACAGCCTGGTCAGCGCGATTGATCTCGCGCCGACGATTCTCACGCTGGCGGGCGTCAAAGTTCCGGAGACGATGCAGGGCGTGGACATTCATCCGCTCTTCGACGATGCAACGGCCACGGTTCGTAACGTCGCATTCTCAGAACACAACTGGCATGACTACGAAGCACACGGCCGCAGTCTGCGAATGGATGGCTATCTCTACATCCGCAACTTCCGACCTCATCAAGCCTGGCAAGGCCCTGCGGATTCCGTGCGGTCGCCGTCACACACGCAACTCAAAGCCTTGCGCGACACCAAAAAGTTGACGCCGGCGCAGGCTGACGTCTTCCTCAATCCTCGTCCAGCCGTTGAACTCTACGACGTGAAGGACGATCCGGACCAGCTACAGAACCTCGCAGAGGATCCGAATTACGTCGATGTCAAAAGACGTCTCGAAAAAGTGATGGAGCAGTGGATGGACGAGACTGGCGACAGCGTGCCGGAGCACCTGTCAACAGATGCCTTTCACCGTGAAACTGGTGATCAGATCCACATGAAAGATATCGACCATCGCGGCACAACTCCCGGCGAAGATCGCAACGCGTCCACCATCAATGCGCCGGGGCCTCGATAAGAGCTGGTTCCCACCGGTTCTGTCAGGCTATCGATTTAGTGAGCGGCAAGGCGCTAGCCGCCGGTTTCTCCGGTTGATGTGCAAGCATTCACCGGCAGCTAGCGCCTTGCCGCTCACGATTCTGGACTAAACCGACACCCTGCTGTGGCGGAGCGAAAGGCGACTCTAAAAAACCGCACGATGCTCAAATGGCGATGCGCATGATGTGTGGCTGGATCTTCTTCCCGTCGGGCTGCCAGTCGGAAATCATGTCCAGGACGTTCCATGAATGCTCGTCGGACTTCGATTCTTCCAGAATCAACACGGTTCGCGATCGACGCGGCTCTGTTGCTGCTTCAGGGGCATCCAGAAACTCCTGCGGCACAAGGATCTGGCGTGATTGCGGATCGTCGTCGTTGGCGACGAGTCCGGCTGTCAGAATCTGCGTGCTGGTACCATCGAGCTGACCAGTGTAGATGGCAAAACGCAGCGACGCGTTGGCTGCGAGTTGTCTTACTTCCGTAAAACCGCGTTCAGCAAGTTTTGCTTTCGCGACGTCAAGGAACGACTGCCACGACTTGTCTGAATCGGTTGATGCCACATCCTGAAGAAGGTCCAGATCTGGTACGATGATGTTTCCATCAAGTTCCTGTGCCTTCGACAAATCGAGCAGAGCGTCATCACGACGACCGAGTCGCAACCTGGCAATCCCGCGATTCATCCATGCCTTTGCATGCCGCTCCTCCGTCGCAATGGCTTGTGAGAAGTCGGCTTCGGCGGCAACGTAGTCTGAGGTTTCCAGACGCAGGTTTCCACGCTGAAACCACGTCTCGGCATCCTGCGGAGAGATCTCAATGGCCTTTGTGTAATCGTCAATGGACTTTTGTGTTTCACCCAGATCGTGAAAGCAAAGCCCGCGATTTCGCAGCGCCAATGCGTCGTCCGGGTTCAGGCTGATCAGCCGAGAAAACTGTTCGACCGCTTCTTCAAAACGTTTCAACTTTGCCAGCACGACACCGTAGTTATTGATCGCTTCGGCATACGACGCATTCAATTTAATGCACGTCGCATAGTCTTCGAGAGCGCGTTCCAGCAGATTTGAATTCTCATAGGCAACGCCGCGAAGGTAGAAGACATCCACGCGCTGCGGAGAGGACTCCACGACTTTGGTATAGAGCGGAACGGCTTCGGCAAATTCACCTCGTTCCACATGAATTCGGGCCCGTTCCAGAGTGACCTCAGGCGCGTCCGCGCTGGCGGTGCAGCCAGCCAAAAACAGAGTTGTCAGCCAAAGTGTGGCGACAGAGCAAATTGGCAGGACAAGGTTTTTGCAGGTTGGCATGGCAGGAGAATTTCACCAATCAAACGGACTTGGATCTCGGAAGAAAAAAGAGTTCGGCTCGTCGTCGCCACGCTGCGGAATCAGCAAATGCCAGGTAGCCAAACGTCATGCTGAGTCCAAACGTCCACATCCCGAGAAACGCCCCGATCCCGAGGTGCATCAGCATGCCGATCGTCAGGATCAGCGGTCTTAGGCGGGGATTCCAGACAAGCGAGATAAACGAGATTTCCCAGGCGATCGTGATATGCGCGATTAGAAACGGCAGCCAGGGAATCCACGCCATCCATGTGAGGTCGATCGTCTGATACTCGGCGTTCGCCAGGACATTCCACATGGCTTCGCCAGTCCACCATGTTGGTCCCTTCAACTTTGAAAATCCGGCCCAGAAATACACGGCGCACAGGTGCAGCTGTAATAATCGCAGGGCGACACGGGCCGAAGAACTCAGCACGGGCGCGGCTGGCAAGCCTTTCCTCGCCAGCCGTTTCTTCCGGAACCACGCATCGAGCGAAAGCGCCGCGCCCGATGGTCCGATCGCCAGATACAAACACAGCATCCCCAGAACCTGATCTAATCCAAAATTGGCGACTGGTACCCGCTGGGAATAGGAAATCGTGATTAGAAACACCAGGATCGATGTGACACGCGTGGCAACACCCAGCAGAAAGAGAACGGCGATTGCCAGGCAGGTCCAGTGAGCCGTCCACATCCAGTTGTCCGGAACCCATTTCCAGAAGCAGATGATCCAGCGTCCGGATTGGAACTCATTCACCGCTGCCAGCGGCTGAAGTCCGTCAGCGGAAAAGAAGGCTTCCAGGTCGAGTGACCAGACGGCAAGGTTGTAGGTCAGCATCCAGCCGGTCAGGACCCGGATCAATCCAAGCAGGAACGGGTCTGCGGGAGTAAACCAGAACGACTGCCATGCCTCGACTGCGGCGAAAATTGTATTTCGCAACGACGACACAACACTGCGGAAAAGAACGGCGAACATTGGAATGCGATCAAGAGGAATCGACTGTCAAATTCCATTGCTGACAGCGATTTCAAATCAGTGAGAGCCTTCACGCGGTTCCGTTGTCGCGTCGAGTTGATAAATACCGACTGGTTCTTCCGAGAACGTTTCGGCGTCGTCAAGTTGGCCTCCTGCCTGAATACGAATGATCCCAGATGGCTCATGCAGCACGCGACTAACGGCGACCGTTGTGGCATTGCACTGGTCGCCAAAATACCTTGCATAGGCTGGATAAACAGTGTCCTGGAACGTTTGGGGAAAGCCAGCAATATTCTCGGACAGCATGAAGTAGCGGTGATAAAGCAAGCGCGGGCGAATTTCAATGTCAGGAATTCGCCGGACAAGCGGCACGTCACCAGCGCGTTGCATCGTGAATGACGTCAGCGTGCTCGCTCCAGGATCCGGTGCAAAGAAATGGTAACCGTGGTCCAGGAACATCAGTTCGTTGTAGCGGGCAGACAACCGCTGCCCATCCAGCAGCAGCGGTGATACCGGAGGCATGAAAGCGGGAGCGATGAACACGGAGAACACATGATACACCAGCCAGACGTTCAGAGCCGCGAAACCGACTCGGCGCGCAACCCGAGCGAATCGGGATCGCTTGGGAGCAGGCACTGGAGTAACAGGATCAGTTTCCACAACAAACTTTCGAAGAACCGGAAAAAAAGAAAGCGGGGCAGCTTTCGCGGCCCCGCCAGAGTAGTCCAGCCCGACACCTCCGGCAACAACCGAAGTGCTTTAGGCAAAAATTTTATCGACACCGCCCGGATTAGCATCGAGCCGTTTTGTAGAGTCGCCTTTCGCTCGATGCTTAGGCGAGCGGCAGGAAATGAATTACCTGCCGCGAGGGATTGCTGGCCGGATGAGGATATCGTATTTGGCGAGAGTTTCGGAGCGTTCGAGTCGTTTGTTGAGTTCCATCATCTCCTTCCTGGGAACGATGACTCCAAT
>JBBQSE010000560.1:0-5086 GCA_038214195.1 Planctomycetales bacterium | reverse complement strand
CAAGCACGAATCTCAGAAAGACCGCGCTCTGTTTCCGGGGGCCGACATGCGGGAATTCTGGCAGCGAGCCGAATCCCGCAATGCGGATACAGCCCGCAAGTACGACCAACTCGGTCTGGCGGAATACGAGGCCATCGAAGGCTTTGTCCGCTGGGATGGTTCGTGGGGATTGAATGATTAGAGAAGCGTCCAAAAATGAAAGCACATCTTTTCGGAGCATTTTCATGCGATCGATTGTCGCCCTGATCATCGTCAACATCGTGTTCACTGGGAATTCCGTTCAGGCCGCAACGCTGATCTATTCCGGTCGTTTGATTGATGGCATTCACGATGTCGCCAGCACCGAAATGACGATCGTTGTTGAAGACGGCAAGATCGCGAAAGTTGTGGACGGCTACCAAAAGCCCGCCGATGGCGAAAAAGTCATCGACCTGAAAGACCAGACCGTGATGCCGGGGCTGATGGACATGCACACGCATTTGATGTCTCAGCATTCGAAAGAGTCGTACACGGAACGATTCTTCATGGAAGAATCCGATTACGCTCTGCGATCGACGATGTACGCCCGAGCGACACTTATGGCTGGATTTACCACCGTTCGCGATCTCGGTGACAACGGCATCAACTCAATTTCACTACGAAAGGCAATCAGCGAAGGCTGGGTTATTGGGCCGCGAATCTACACGTCCGGAAAATCCATCGCAACAACGGGTGGACATGCCGATCCAACAAACGCACTTCGAGGCGATTATCGCCACGACGCGGGTCCGCTGGAAGGCGTCATCAACGGACAGGACGACGCCCGCAAGGCCGTCCGTCAGCGATACAAAGACGGTGCCGATCTGATCAAGCTTACAGCAACAGGCGGAGTGCTGAGTTTGGCGGCCAACGGACAGAATCCGCAGTTTCGACCGGACTACTTGCAGGCAATCGTTGAGACCGAGAAGGACTACGGCATGACCATCGCCGTCCATGCGCATGGAGCGGAAGGCATGAAACGCGCCGTTGAAGCCGGGGTCGATTCCATCGAACACGGGACGTACATGACCGAAGAAATCATGACCATGATGATCGAACGCGGCACGTATCTTGTGCCAACCAACATGGCGGGCGAATGGGTTGGTAAGAAGGCCGAGGAACCCGGTTATTTCCCCGAAATCGTCCGCCCAAAAGCCGCCGCGATCGGTCCCACGATGCGCGGCACATTTCGCAAAGCTGTGGACGCGGGCGTCAAAATCGCCTTCGGCACAGACAGCGGAGTCTCCCCGCACGGAGAGAACGCCCACGAATTCGAACTGATGGTCGAAGGCGGCATGTCGCCCATGAAAGCCATTCAATCGGCAACCATTGAAGCAGCAAAGCTGCTGCGAGTCACGGACCGTCTGGGCTCGATAGAACCCGGCAAGATCGCCGACATCATCGCCGTCAACGGCAACCCACTCGACGACATCAGCGTAATGCGGTCTGTCATTTTTGTGATGAAAGACGGCGAAGTCTTCAAGTCCCCCTGACTCAACTTTCATTCGAAATGAAATGCGTGTGTCGCTATCGGCAGACTGCCGCTAAGAATATGGTGCCCGCACGTAGCCGAATTCCCAAATGCCGAATGTCGTAATTGCGGCCTGCTCTACTCAGAGAATGACGCCTACTTTGCGAAAATGACTACCATTGAGACAGCGGCGTTCGCTTCACGGCATGAGCCGAAACATTTCTCGTGCCATTCGCTCTTTGTTGACAGACTCGAGTGCTTCCGGCACCTGAGCGATGAAGCGAACAAGTTGCGACGTCGAACAGCCCAGCGCTGCAGCCGCCGTACGCACGTCGAATTTTTTCGCGTCGATGGCGTCGAGCGCTTCCGCGATCATCACCGGGAAGTCGTCATGACGCTCGCTGCACGCGATTTTCTGATTGCGACACCGAGAAGTCCACAGCGACGAAGGAACCACCTCGGCACGCCCAACGGAACGCACTCGCACGGCCAGCAGCATTCTGAGACGCGAAATTGCAACTTGCCGATTTTGTTCCTGGCTCCGCCGTTCGGCGGCAAACGATATGATGCCCGTCGGTCGATGAGTCAATTCAATCGCGGTCTCGACCTTATTGCGATGTTGTCCTCCCGGCCCGCTGTGCCGACTGCGGCGAACATCGCATTGCTGCAGCAGTGTGTCAACCGGCAACGTCACAGGATGCGGTTGGTCAAAGCGAAGCTGGTCTCGATCTTGATTCGTCATAGCGGCATTCTGACGAGCGGAAAAAATAAATCGACCCACTGAACGCAGGACGGGCATTCCTGCCCGTCGAAATGCACAACGAGAAACGTTCCCGCCCTAAGGCGAGCGGCAGATCGTGCCACGCCCAAAAAGAAGCCCGGCTTCTTGAAGAAGCCGGGCTTCTGGTGGTAATTCGTTTCATGTCACTCGCCTACGCTTCCGTCAGTACCACACGCTTCCATCGCTCAGGAACACCGGCCCATGACTGGCAATACGTTTCCTCCAACGGCAGCGGAATGTAGTGTCCGTTTGTCAGGAACAGCGGCATGGCGGTCAGTGTCGCGCCGACGGAGTACGGTTCGATCCACGCCTTGATGGGATAATTTGCTGTGTACGACACGAGCGTCAGCGGCAGTCCATCGACGGCGTGATATTCGCCCGCCATCATACGTTCCCAAATCAGTCCATGAATTCCGTCTGGATCATTTCTTCCGGGGGGGAACGAATCAATCACAACAACGTGGATTCCCTGCTGCAGCGAAGCGATCACTTTGTCCGCGAAGTCATTCAGAGTCTGCATGGAGTGTCGATTCGCTCGGGAAACAATTTCGATGATCGCCACAACACGGTCGCCGGACGAATGACGTATCACCACGGCCCGCTGTCGCTGAAGATAAAACGCCATGTCCTCGATGGCTTCCTGCGAAGCACGGACCCGAGGCGGCGATAACGCGACGGCAACCATCCCTTCGCTGTCCGTTGCGAAGGATGATCCATCAGCGGGCTCTTCCGCGTCCTCGGCTTTCAATGTCAGCACATCCGGGCCGAATTCACCCATCCGCTGCTCACCGAGCGCATAATACGGGTTTGGCAACAGGCCAGCGTTGAGGACTTCCTGAATATGAGTGATCCAGGCGTTATGAAAGGCGTGAAACGTTCCAGCAGAAACGCGGGTCCAGTCGTGCATGGGCATGAGTATCTCTCTACCAATTCAGATTCCAGGAATTCCAAAAATCAGTATACCTCTCCCGCGATGAAATGTCGCCCACTTGTTTCAGTCGGGCATCGAAGAGTAGCATTCTGCTGTCTCCGCCTGTTTCTTCGCAACTGGACTTGATCACATGCTTCGTCACTGCTGGGTTCTATTGACCCTTACAATGCTATTCACCACTTCGTCGATGATGCGTGCGGATGACGAAGTGAAACCAAAGTTGCGAACCGTGCGGATGATTTATCTTGTCTCCAGCGACCGCAAAGAGAACATGGAATACACGGCAGCACTGGAACATGCGATCCGCGATTTGCAGAAATGGTATGGTCGCCAGTTGGGAGGACCTACGTTTCGTCTGAGCGACCCGGTCGTTGAAGTTGTCGAGAGCAATCGTGAAGCGACATGGTTCTACCAGAACCCGAACGGCAGTGATCAGGACAGCTGGGGATTCAACAACACACTCGATGAAGCCAGGCAACTGGTCGGCGCGAAGCACAACGATCCCGACTTCATTTGGATCCTTTATTCGGACGGTCCCGGCAACAAGGGCCGCGGCGGCAGTGGTGTCGCCTGTCTTCCGGAAGACGATCTGCTGGGTCTGGTCGGCAAACATCCGGAACAAAAGGACAAGAGCCGCTGGATCGCCGGTCTGGGGCATGAACTGGGCCACGCGTTCGGGCTGCCACATCCAGCCGACACGGAAAAATACACCGATGCCATTATGTGGCTCGGAATCTACGGCAAGTATCCTGACCACACGTATCTCACCGACGACGACAAAAAGATCCTGCGGCGAAGTCCGTTCTTTTATCGGGAGAACGATGAACCGCTTTTTCAGCTCGGAAAAGTGATCGCCCGCTACAACTATCCCGGCGGCGCATTCGAGCAGTATGATGCGATCGATCAGATCTACTGGAAAGAATCCAAGACACAAAGTGACGAAAGTCATCTGTTCGAAGAAAACCGTCGCGATGCAGATTTCATCTACCTGCGGGACGAAGGCCGCGGTTACGCGATCCGAATCCCGATTAAAGGCGGAAGCTCCGAACTTTCAGGCGACCAGGAAAAGTCGTGGCGGCCGTTGTATCAGGTCGAGCTGGGGAAATAATGGGATCATGCGTCTGGAATCTCATGGCGAAGCGCGTGAAAGTACGTCAGAATCCCGGCAGGAGCGTTCATGGCGACCACCGCATATAAACGATTTCGGATGCAGATCGACTTGAAGCGAGTTGCGCCCAAAACAGTGCGCCTGCCGGAAGGCTATCGCTGGCTGCCCTGGCGTTCGCTGCTGCTTGATCGACACGCGCACGTGAAGTGGCGATCGTTTCGCGAAGACCTGGACGGCAAAGTCTTTGCCTGTCTTGGGGACGCTGAGGGCTGCCTGTCGCTAATGAAAGAAATCGTCGGCCAAAAATCCTTTTGCGCGGCGGCGACGTGGATGGTCGTCTATCAGCCGGAAGCCAACTGGCCCGCCGTCGATTGCGGCACCGTTCAGGGAGTCACCCGCAGCGGCGGCATGGGATCAATCCAAAACGTCGGTGTCATCCCCGAACACCGCGGTCTGGGCCTTGGCCGCGCTCTGGTCCAGCAGGCACTGCTGGGCTTTTACCAAGTCGGCATGGGCATCGGCGTGCTGGAAGTCACTGCCGACAACGAAGCCGCCGTTGGCCTCTACGAATCTATGGGCTTCCGCACCATCCAGATCCTGTACCGCGACAGCGCCACCGGCGAAACGATTGAGCAGGAACAGGCTGAATCTCGAATCAGCAAATGGCCCCGTCGCCTCTCCGGGCGATAGATAGAACCTTGTCACACAGGAATTGAAGCGGGGGCATATACGTCACACGGTCAGAAATGATGCTGTGGATTTTCTTGCGATTGTCCC
>JBBQSE010000559.1:0-5143 GCA_038214195.1 Planctomycetales bacterium | reverse complement strand
TCCCCCACTGAGTGGAGAAAGTTCTGGTAAGGACTTCTAGACCGGTACGGACCCGCCTAGATCAGATTCGCATACTTTTCGTTCTCCTTTTCGTTAGTAAACTGACTGATTGAGCTACACTACCTACAACTCACGCGCCGCCGAGCGCTAGCTCCCGGTTTTCAAGGAACCGGACGCTAGCGCGTGGCGGCTGATGAGGCAATAATTAGCCGGTCGAATCACTCACTTGCTCGCAAGCAATAACTCGCGTGCCTCTGCCTGACCCGCTGCCGGTTTGCCGAATTCACTCGCCGTGACACGCGAGAGTGATGTCAGATGACGCCAGCGAGCGGACGGTCGTGTCGCGTGGAAATCATCCCACACCGTGTGAAAATACTTCTCGGCGTGCAAAGCTCCATCTTCGCTCACTGCATATTTCAGCAGCGTGCCGAACAGGCGGTCTTCCGGCAGTGACAACTCGCCGTATCGCTGCGCGATCGCCGTCGCATGCGCCTGAAGATTGTTCTGCACAGCGTCATCCAGCTTTGCCAGCAAGCTATCGGCATCGGTGACCGTGAGCTGGTCCAGATGTTGCTTCGTGGGCAGCGGACTCGCCAGCAAATTGCCGGGATAACCGCGATCACGAGCCACCTGCCACGCTCCAATGATCAGGCAAGCGAACACGTTGCGACCACTGCTGACTTTTGCAAGGTTTCGCCACGCGTTTGCCGCGTCGCTCGCATGGACGCCGACGGAATCGCCGTGAACACTGCCCGGCGGCTTGAGCTTGTCTTCCCATTGCGGCAGGCGACCACCGTCACGCAGCACGAGTAAACTTGCCGCCAGGGAAATCGCTTCTCCCACAGCATTCGGGTCAAATCCTTCGCCCAGCGCGCTGGCCGCGGCGCGGGCGGCATCAAGCGGGGACGCGGTGGCGAACGTGTCACTCAGATGTTCGACAAATGCATCCTCAGCGAGTTTCGTGCCCGGTGGCTGGCCGTTGAGATGAAACTCATCCAGCAGTGTCACCAGCATCTTGCCGTGTTCATCCCAATCGGGCCGACGGTGCGATTCCGCGCGGAGGCAGTAACGCAGCGATTGCCGCAGCAGCGTGAGCGCATGTTCGGTGCCGACGATCTCCTGCATATCCCAGGCGCGGTAAGGAAGAACCGTGCGATGAACTTCCGGATTGTCCTGAATCGCGGGTATCAACGCATCCAGCGCGCTCTGTCGATCACCAGCGACGAAGGCCGCCAGAATGTGTTCGGAACGACTTGTATCCTTCGCGACGATCGCATCATGCAGTGCGGTAGCGGACGCTTCATTCACAGGTGTTGAAGCCGACAGCGCATGTAGAGTTTCCGATTCACGCCCGCCAAATTCCTGAATCCGATTGCTGTTTCGATACAGCACTTTGAAGACCGGCAGCGCCTCTGAACCGGCTGGCATGAGCGTGGACATTTTCAGCGCTGGTGCAAGCGCCATGAACGTATGGAATCCAATGTAGTCCTCACCGCCAAACGTCCGCGCGTTTGCCAGTGCCCCGGCCGCGACGAGCGTCTTGAGCGGCAGTCCGCCCCGCAGCTTTGTTGCCAGAGCTGACTGCAGTCGCTCGACAGGCGTCTCCTGCAATTCGCACACCAGGTGTTCCAGATCACCAAATCGCAGCGTGCTGTCTAATTCATCCGCGAATGCTTTGGGAGCCAATCCGAGATCGGCCACCATCGCTGGCCCAAGTGTCGCCAGCAATGTCCCTCGGCCTACATTCGCCAGAAAACTACGACGTGAACGTCCTCGAAACATGTGTCTCTCCTCTAACAAACGCAGAACGGCAGGCTCTGTGAACTACAGGTTACACTTAGTCATAACACAACTACAAACCAGTAGGCATCGAACGGTCAAAAAGTGTCATAGTGGACTTCGCCAGAAGTCCTGCAATTGCATGGAATTCTGGCGAATCCCACTACAAGTACAGACAGTTGTTTTCCGCTCGATGCCAACGCCCTGAATCGCAAACGTCGCCAACGGGTACGACACGGAACGATCAGTCCCCGACGACCTTCCATTTTCCCCATAATCCGGGTGTGAGTTCTGCTTCGCTGGGAACATCGGCGGTGATCGCCGTGGCTTTGTTGCTCCAGTAGACACGCTGCGTTGTCTGGCCGTTTGAACCGCGCAGCACGCCGAGATCGGCGCGGTAGGTTTCGCCGGACTTCGGTTGCCAACGCAACGTGGTGAGCGGGATACTAATTTCGAAGTTGCCCGCGTTGTCAGTGGCGAGGTTCACAAATTCGCTGACATCTTCCACAACGTCGATGGGAATACTTCGCCACGGACTGCTGAAGGCGACTGGTTCTTTCGTGCCGGGAACCCTGGCTCGATAGAGCAGCGCCCGAGTCTGGCCTTTGACCTGCGTGATGAGGAGTCGCTCATCACCGGGGGCAGGTGTTGTGCGATTGGCTGCAGCGGAGGCATCGGTCGCCAGCATCACGTCGAGACAGCCGCCGTGCTTGAACAACGCGAGCGGTGTATCTCCGCCGTTCGTAAGCAGATTCTTTTCGGTCGTCCGCCACGCGGCGAACAGATGCGTCTTCGTCAGGCTGACGGCCGCGCTAACTTCATACGGCCGCGAGTCACTGTTGAAATTGGCTCGCGTTCCGCGACGGTCGATGAAGGCCCAGTCAGTCGTGGCGGGCCAGTCGTCGAGTTGTCCGTCCACCTGCGGCGCAGTCTTTCCCTGCGGCACGCTCAGCACGCCGCTGCCGCGTTGTTGTTGTCGTTTTGCTTCCGCTGTCGCGAACCAGTCGCGAGCCCGCTGCAAGTCGTCAGTCGATACGTTGATCGTTGTTTCGGGCAGCCGAGTGAGCGTATCGAGTCCATCGATTCGCACCAGACTCGTGCGGGCACCATCGACGAGGAACACGCGACCGTCCGAGGTTTGCATAATGCTCGGCCAGAAGTTTTCGTCATGCAGCGAGACGTCGGTCACGTCCATGTTGCGAGTCGCAACCGGTGCTGCCCAGTTTGGTTTCAGGCGTATGTCGTGAAACAACGTGCTCACGAAAATACCGTCGGCAGTGAACAGATACATGTTGCCCATGTTGCCGTTGATGCAAAACATCGGACCGGCTTTGCCATCGACCCAACCGCCAAGCAGCCGCGTGTGCCCGACGACCATGCCCGGCCGATCAGGCACGGCCGCCTCGTGACTGGCGTGCAGACCGGGCCACGGGCTGGGATAACTCCAGCGCGGTTCGCCCTGGAACTTTCCGCCCAGTCCATACGGCGAGAACGGTTCTGGCGCATTCGTGTTGATTGTCCATCCACCGGGTTCGGTCAGCGATTGATTGCCTCCGCTTGACTGAGGATGTCCCCCTGCAGGACCAAGACTCTCCGGTTGCGTGAGGTCATAGTGCGGCAAAGCACTTGCATCGATCATGGCGACGAAGCGAACATTTCTGTCACCAAATTGCGACACGACAAAAGACAGATCGTTCATCACAGTGACGCCCTGCGTGCGTTCTTTGAAGAAATGCACCTCGCCAGGTTGCGGCCGTCCGTCTCCGTTTGCATCGGTCCATGCAAACGTCGCGCGTGACTCCGGTCGGGGGTTCTCTTCTTCCGGCTTCGTGCCTTCCGGCCAGAGACTGCGGAATTCTGCGTCCCGCAGCACCGACCACGAGTGCGCATCCCCCAAGGCCGCCACGAGTCGAGCCTGCTTCTCACCATCCAGCCAAACAAACGCAACGTTGTCTCCATTCGTCGGCGTATGCGTATAACAACTCGTAAAATATCGTCGGCCCTCCGTAGGATGGGCATCCCTGCCCGTCGCCTTCCCTTTCCCCGTCCCCGGATACAACGGCGTATCCGGCGAATAATTCCCATAATGCGCCTCCAGCAACGTCTCCGGTCGCCAAAACACACGCACCAACTGATCCGTCCCGGTCTTCCAATCGAGCTTAAACTCCAGCCCCTTGTAATAGAATCGCGTGGGATCCTGCGGATCCAGCGTTCCTCCACCGCCGTACTCCGTCGGGCCGTAAAAGGCCCGCACAAGTTCGCCCTTCGCTGACCACAGTGACACGCGCCGTGGAAAGTTATCCGCTTCCGCTACCCAGACGCGCCCCTGCGAATCAACGGCGACGCCACTTGGCGTGTTGAGATGCAGCGGATCATACGGACCAACGGCGGGCGCGCCGGGCTTGCCGATCGTGCTGAGCAATTTGCCGGCCGACGAGTATCGCTTCACCTGATGCGACGTTCCTCGATCCGTGATGAGGATATTGCCCTCTCGATCCACCGTGAGATGCCGTGGATCTTCTAGGCCGCTCGCGATCACGGTCTCAGGTTTCACCGACAGTGTCGCAAACCGTACCAGCTCTCGACCGCTGAGGGCCAACAGTCGTCCTTTTTCATCAAACACGAGTCCACGCGGATTCTGCAGCGGAATGTGCGACGTGATTTTTCCGCTGGCAATGTCCACCACCAGCAATTCATTCTGCCGCACGAGTGAGCACACCAGCAAACCATTGTGCGCCGCGATGCCGCCCAGCACCGAGATCTTGTCACCCCCTTCAAAGCCTTCGAGTACTGCCGGAGCATCCGACTGGCCGGCCTTCTGCCGCTGTTCGATTTCGTCTCCCAGCTTCAGCTTGAGGATCGCCTGGTCGCCGAACGTGCGCGTCTTTGCTGTCAGCCGTAACTCACCCTCCCAGATCGAACCGACGTAGCACAGATGATCGGCCACGGCTTTCTCGCCGAGATCCACCGTGAGCGTTGGCGCGCCGGTCCAGTTACCGCCGACCCAGCCTTGTCCGCCGACCTTGGTTCCGTCCTCATGGAGCCACTGCAAACCATGCCCACCTTCCGCCACGAACGCACCGATGAAAACCAGCGGCTGGCCATCAACCGTCCGCGATCCCGGCACAACCGCGACACTCGTCGGCGGCGCGTGCGTTGTCATCCAGCAGCCGGTCTTGTCCGCAGTTTCCCAGGCGGGCTTGCCGGCGTTGTACACACTCATTTCGTAATGGAGCGACAGCGGCTTGTGCCACAAGCCCCGCACTTTGTAAGTCCCTGGGGAAACGGGTCGAGTCGGAATGGAATACACGCCATGCCGCGCCGCTTCCGGATCGCGGAGCAAGTCATCGCTGCCATCCCACCA
>JBBQSE010000558.1:0-5151 GCA_038214195.1 Planctomycetales bacterium | reverse complement strand
TGCAGCGAAGTGGCGGACGGGGGCAGAGAGTCCAGCAGGTCACGCGCCTGACAGAAAGCGTCGAATTCCGCGCTGGAATCCGGATCTGTCCCAAAGAGATCAATTGAGACTTCACCGAAGGGCTGACTCACCGTTGCGTTTCCCGCAACTCGCTGCAGTTCGGACAGCAAGTTCCTGAATTCGTCGGTCCGGTCGCTGTCTGCAGATATTCGCCCTGGAGGAATTGTGAATCTGTTTTCCGTGACGGGAGACGTCACCACCGACGCAGACTGGTCAGACGCGCTGACGGGAATTGCTTCGAAGTCTCGGAATTCTGCATCGAGTTCTGAGCGAAACGCCACCGAGACAGCGATGATGGAATTGCCCGTTTGGTCTCGCGCCATGGATCCCAGTGCCAGCGTTGTGGCAAAGACGATCGTGAATCCACCCAGAAGCGTCATCGTCGGAGCACGCAGGAAGTTTGACGAAAACTGCCTCATTCGAATTCTCCGCGGTCTGATTCTCGTCGAATGATCGTAATCGTCAGCGATGAGTCCGCGTGTGTGCCGACGTTCATCGCGTTGCCGTCGTCGCTGATGCTAAGCTGCATAGAGTCCAGTGGCGTTTCCCGCATCATGGTTGCCGCCATGGTTGCCGCGAACTCCGTGTCAGCAGGTTCGCTTGTCAGCCTGACATTGAGTGACAGCGATTTCATCCGGCGCGCAAGCAACAGCAGGAATGATTCGGCGTTTGCATTGAGCTGTCCATTGTTGTCACGCAGGCTGGCCACAGGAAGTTCCAGCCGCACCGCGCGATGCGTGGAAAGTTCAGAATTCTCATGCAGCAGTGCAAGACATTTTTTCAAATTCGCTTCTGGTGACATCTGCGGGGCGTCTAAGTGACTTGACGCAACATTCACCAGAAACATGAGTGCGACGACGATCCCGGTGCCGACGGGCTTCCATGCGGCAGCATAAAGTGATTGAGACGGGCGACGCTGGGCAAGTGTATTCATCGACCTTTGATTCTTTCTGTGGTGCCGAATCAACTTGGGTTGACTGACTCAGACCTACGCCGCCTTTGCCGTCTCCGAATGACTATCTGAATGTCGCTGTGCTGGAATCCATGCTCGCAGACGCTCTTCGATGAAGCCCGGAGAATGTTCTTCCTGCAGCGCCAAAAATCCTTCCAGCATGATGTCGTGAATCGTTGATTCTTCGTTGTGCCGGGTTTCCAGTTTGCCTGCGAGGGGAATACAGAACAGATGAGCAAACAAGGCACCGTAGAGTGTTGTCAGGAGGGCGACAGCAAGGCCTGAGCCGATTTGTCGCGGATCGTTCAGATGACTCAGCATCTGGGTGAGTCCGATGAGTGTGCCGATCATGCCCCAGGCCGGAGCTGCCGAGGCCATGACTTCGAAAAGCTGCCGCCCCGAAACATGTCGCTGGCTAATGGCTTGCCGCTCGCGTTTCAACGCTGCGATCAGCGTGTCCGTGTCGCAGCCACTGGCGGTCAATTCGAGTCCGGTTTTGAGAAACGCGTCCGATTCCTGCTCAGCCAGCGGTTCCAGCGCCAACAGCCCGCTGCGTCTGGCGATCATGGCAAAACGTTGAAACTGCTCCAGGACTTCGGAAGGCTCGGGAATTAAAACCACGAAACAGTTGCGTGCGACGGCAAACGCGTTGCGAACGCGACTCGCCGGGAAGTGAATCAACACGGCCGCTATCGTGCCACCAAACGTGATCAGCAGCGACGGCACGTGAATGAACGGTAACGCGTCACCACCAAACCACATCGCTGACGCGACCATGATCAGCCCCGTGAGCAAACCGAGAATTGTTGCAAAGTCCATGATGGCCCCTTTGACCAATGACGAATGACCAATGAAAAACTGCGGTTGTACTAATCCCCAATCCCCAATCCCCAATCCCCAATCCCCAATCCTTTTTCCTTATTCCCTATTCCCTATTCCCTGCTTCTTCACCTTATAAATCCCCGCCAGAATTTCAGCGATGGCGCGGAAGAACTCGAACGGGATCTCCTGACCGACATCGACAATCTTGTACAGCGCCCGCGCCAGGGGTTTGCGTTCCATGACCGGGATCTTGTTTTCTTTGGCGATCCGCACAATGTTCTGCGCGAAGACACCCGCGCCTTTGGCGACGATTTTTGGGGCTCGCATTTTTCCGGGCTGATATTGAATCGCGATCGCAAGGTGCGTGGGGTTCGTCAGAATCACATCGGCTTTGGGAACGTCTTTGACCGATTGCCGCTTGCGTGCTTCTCGTTGTTTCTTACGCACCGCCGCGCGGACATGGGGATCGCCGGAGTCGTCCTTTTGTTCCTGCTTGATTTCTTCGCGCGTCATCTTGAGCTTCTGTTCCTGCCGGAACCACTTGACCAGATAGTCCGCCAGTGCCAGAGAGACGGAGACGCCCGCCAGTGCCATGCAAATGATCAAACCAAGTCGCCAGCCGAACGCGGCGACTTCATCAATGGATCTGAAATTCCGCATGGAGAGTTCACCGCGCCGCATCCAGAGCAGCAGCATCGCGACGCCCATCAACAGCGTCACCTTCATTGCGCTGAGCAGACCCTTGATGCCGGAATCAACCGAGACGAGGCGTCCCAGCGGGTTCTCAGGGATCAGGCGATCCCATTTGAGAGCGAGCGGTTTGAAGGAGACCAGGAATCCAACCTGTGCAAAACCAAACGAAAGGCCGACAGCCAGAATCGCGAGCACCAGCAGGCCGCAGGTTCCCGCCAACTCCGCCGACATCCACCGTGCGCCAAGTGTGACGTGCCAGGCAGTCCATTCGCTGCCGGGAACGTCTGTCATCCAGTGTCGAATTCCATTCATCAGCCGCGCGCCGAGCATGCTCCCTGTCCACAGCAGAATGGCGCATCCTGTCAGCAGCGCGACAGACGCGGTCAGGTCTGTGCTGAGGACAACCTGGCCTTCCTCGCGGGCCTGTTCACGGCGTCGTGGTGTTGGCGCTTCGGTTCCGTTGTGTTCGATGTCGGCCATGTTAGCTAAGGACTCCCTGACCGGCCCGATACAACAGCTGCTGGACGGCTCCGCAAATCTCCGGCAGGAACAGAATCAGTCCGCAAAGACCAGCCGCCAGTCGCAGCGTCATTCCCCACGACATGAAATTGAATTGCGGCGCGGTGCGCATCGTGACGAGGATCGTGAGCGACACGACGAACAGCAAGATCCCAATCGGAGCGACGATAAGAAATCCGTCATCAATCGAATGCGTCACACTCCAGACAACGGTGTTCCACGACGGCATCGCCCAGGCACCTGACGCCGGGCGAAGGGAAAACGATTGTCCCAGGGAATAGAGCATCAGATGGTGCAAATTCAGCACAAAGAACATGATGATTCCCAGCGATTCCAGCAGTGTGGAAACAACGTTGCTTGGCTGCTGATCCATCGGTGATGACAGACCACCGAGGGTCAGTCCCATTTCCTGAGCGATCCAGGCTCCTGCAATCCGCACGGGAACGAGGCACAGACTGAACATCCATGCCAGCCCGGCTCCGAGTGCCGTTTCGCGGATTCCCAATATGGCCAGTTGCATCCACCCGCCACTGCTGGTTGAGGTGGACAGAGACAACGCGATCGCGGGCGCGTGACTTGATGCCAGCAGAAACGTGATCGCGACCGACAACCCGATCTTGACCGTAGCTGGCATCCCCTGCCCATTCAACGGTGGCAGGAACGCAATGAAGGCGCTGACTCGAAACAGGACGAGGAGTACCGCCAGGATAAGTGCTTCGATCATTGCGTCACCTGCAACAGACGCTCCATCATCCGCATCGTGAATGCCGAAGATTGCTGCAGCATCCACGGCAGCGTCAGCAGCATCACCGCGCCAACGGCCACGATTCGCGGGGCAAACGACAGCGTTTGTTCCTGAACGCTGGTCACCGTCTGCGCGAGGCTGATTAACAGTCCCACAACCAGACTGACAAGAATCGCCGGGCCAGACAGCCACATCGCAGTCAGCAAAAAGTCCTGGCCAATTTCAACGACGTTCAGCGTTTCCATGAGTGAGGTTTCCGGTTGATATACTTCACCAATGGCACGAGGCCATTGGGGTCGAACCTGAGACAGCCGAACCAGGCCTTACGAAGACAATCAGTTTTTGGCCGACTTTGGCTGGCTGTTACGACTGTTGATCTTGATGAGAAATTCGCTGACAAGTTGCTCGTCCGCGATGGCATCCAGAATCGCGGATGCTTTTCGCTGTTCAAGCTGTACCAACACATCGACCACCATGTCAGTTTCTCCATTGGTGGAGAGCACCTTGATCGTGCTGGCGGCTGTTTCGGGACTCATCCCTTCAAACATCTCGGTCAGTTGTTTGAGATTTTGCTTAGTGACCGCGGCGTCGAGTGGCTTTTTCGGCTTGGGCAGCGCTGCGGCTCCGGGAGTGCTGGCGAGCAGGCGTTTGTCCTGTTCGAGCGTCTCACGTTCCACACGGACCTGTTCTTTTTCGGCGGCCAGTTGCTGCTTTTCCGTGTTCATGCGTTCGACTTCAGCGACCCATTTTTCGCGATCCTTGACCAACTTGTCGCCGTCGAGCGTGATCTTCGTGCGGTCCGAATCAAACTGCTTGCGGTCGTTGTCGAGTTCCCGGCGTTTGAGCTGCAGATCGGTCTCACTTTGAGCCAGTGCTGTCTTCTGGGCTTCCAGTTGCCGACGATCGGCGTCCAGCTGTTCGCGATCCAGTTTCAGCTGCTGCTGATCACCGGCAATAGACTGACGCTCCTTTTTGACGGCATCCTGCTGCGTGTTCATCTTCCCGACAAGTTCTTCAATGGCTGCCCGCTGATCGTTGGCGCGGGCCAGCAGGTTTTCGACGACCTGCTGAGCACTTTCGACATCGGCCTGAATCAAGCGTTGGTGTGATTCGGCCTCCTGCAATGCCGACTCGCGGTTTCGCAGTGCTTCGTCACGCGATTTCAAACTGAGTCCCATGCGGACAATTTCTTCGATACTCATCGGCGACGTCCGTACCGCCACCGGCAGTTGTTCGTCGAGACGATGGTCACCGGAAGCATCCGTTCCCGATATCGAATGACCGTCTCCACGCGCTGCGGATGCGTCAACCGTCTGTACGTGCCCCGATGTCGGTCCAGCGGCTTCGCCATGAGGAGCAG
>JBBQSE010000557.1:0-5165 GCA_038214195.1 Planctomycetales bacterium | reverse complement strand
AATGGAGAGGTTCAGCAAACAAAACCATCCATCACCAGTTCATCACAAATCTCACATCAGCCGTAACGAACGGTTGAACTGATGCCAGCCCAAATTTGCAACTGACGGTCGGCTCCTTAGGCGGGGATCCTTAGGTCAGCGTAGCTTATTTCTAAGCTGCGAGAGAGAACTGCGGTTTTGCAGTTATTGTTGATCGGCTTTTTACGAGGCCAGCTGATCAACCTCGGCACGCCACCCTGATTGCCAGTAACCCAGTCAAATCCGATCGCCCCCGGGTACGCTGAAATCAGGTCAGCTTCGTCTAACATCGGTATTGTAGACGTCGCAGCTTCAGGAATGAAGGGGCTTTGTCGAACAATTGTCGCGATTGATGCGTTCGTCGCGGGAAGGGTCTGAGAATAGAACAAACGAAGTTTTCGGCAAGGGGGTTGTTTGCCTGATCCGAACGACTTTCGCCCCACTCAGGCAATCTCTGCACTGTCACACGCTGATGGGGCCCTCGTTTCGAGCCCGGCTGTAAAGGTCTCGCCAGCGCGCGGTTCCATCGTCGGGGACGAGTCTGGTTTCTGCGCCAGCTTCGTAGTACGGATACCGGTCTTCGTTGGCGGCGGTCAGCATGAAGTTCACTTTTCCATTGTTGGCCGTATACATTCTGCGGCCGTCGGGCCAGGTGGTTTCGATCAAGCGATCCGGTTCCGGGCGTGTGGGAGGCTTTTCGATTTGAAGTTTATTCACGACGTCGCGATCGACTTCGTATCCCAGCCCCGGACGATCGGGCACGGTGGCATGCCCGTTTTTCAGAGTGATTGAAGCAGTCAACAGGTCGTTTTCGAATAGCTGATGACAGTTCACTGCGGGCCAGACGGCCTGCTTCAGCACTCCGCCGAACTGCAGGGAATGCGCCGCGGTGAGTCCACTTCCGACGAGTTGCAGCCAGAAGGGAAAACGTGTCTCCTCACAGAATCGACCTGTTGCCATCAACTGCGTTGCGCCGCCGCCCGCCACAAAGCCGTCGCAGCAGCGTGTCTGCACGACCGTTTCCGGCGCGGGCTTGTCGTAGTGCATGGCGATTTTCACATGAGTTGCTTCTGTGATCTCGCGATTTCCATCGACGTCTTCCTGAGGAATCGGACTCTCAAAAATATCGACTTGTGGATATTTTCCAAGCCGTTCCAGAATCGGAAGTCCCTGTTCAGCGGTTCGCAGCGTGTCGTTAAAGTCCATATCGATCTTGAATTCCGGCGGAACGACTTTTGTGGCAGCATCGACCTGCTTGAATACGTCGAACCACGGACGCCCCTTCGTCTTGTAGGACATGTAGCCCAGTCGTGCTGCTTCCTGGCATTCAGCAGCCATGTCTTCAGCCGACGTATCGATGTTCCACCACGACAGCGGCGTCGTGTCATTTTCTTTGTTCCCCAGCAGCGCATGGACCGGAACCTCCGCAGCGCGGCCGACGGCGTCGAAAAGAGCCATCTGCAATCCGGCACCCAGTGAATCATCCCACATGACTTCGATGGCACTGCGACCGATCACCCGCTGCGCGGCTCCTTCCGGTTTGGCTTTCCATGTGTAGAACAGCAGCGTTTCTCCGGTTCCGGTGACGCCACATTTCAGAGTGACATCACAAATCTCCGAATAGCGCCAGTGAGGAATCTCGCGGTCCATATTGCGACGCGGTGTTGGCCGAAATTCGAGTTTGACGGTTGTCTGTTTGATGTTCGTGATCTCGAAATGTTTCTCGGCGGCGACAGCTCCTGCCGCTCGCAGTGAGCGACGGCTGAAACCCGACATAGCCAGGGCTCCGACAACACCGGCGGACTGTTTCAGAAATTTGCGACGGGCAGAGTTCATTGTGCTTTCCTTTGGCGGGAGAATTTCAGTGGAGATCGACGGAGCGGAAGCGGGCCGGGGCCAACAGTATGACTTTCTCCAGGCTGAAAGCAAATCGGGGACGTTCTGCATGTTTCCTCACAGAATCCATGTCACATTTCCTCCGCGTTGTCGCTGCGAGAATCAGAAACAACTGTTGCCCACCGGACAACAGGAACTGAATGTCTAAAATCGAGCAGGAGCAGAGCCATGTCAGACTCAAACATCGAACACGGAATTTACGAATTCCTCAAAGCACGTCATGTCGCAGGACTGCATTATCTCAATGTGTACGCCCACAATGGAATCGCCGAATTGCGAGGACTGGCGGATTCCACCATGGTCCGAAAGCTGTGCGTCGAATGCTGTCGGCGAGTGACTGGCGTGCGGCAGGTCGTGGATATGCTGGAAGTCACGGCGGCGTGATGTGCGATATGGCTGGCGTCATGATTAAGAAGCCCGGCTTTTTCGAAAAGCCGGGCTTCTTTCCTGGCAGGTTCCCGAACGGAGACCAGTTGGGCTACATTGCATGCAGGCGAACCATCGCCAGCCGCACGTCTTCCAGAGATCCAACAATAACGAACGCCTTGAAAGAATAATCCCCGGCGGCGACGCCAGCTGCGTCGCGAATGCGAAACACGCAGTTCCACTTTACGACGTGTTGAGGACCGAAATTCCAGCGTCCGTATCCCGCCTGTGCGAAACCCTCGGACGGTTGCTGAGGTGAATAAATACCCATCGCAAATTCGCCGTTTTCGGTTGCCAGCACCACGGGACGATTCTGTTCTCCGGGGCCATCGGATAATGGCTCAAACTGCTCCGACGTGGGATCGAAGGCGTGAAACGCATGAAATTCGGCAGGCATGTAGCCGGTTACGGCTTCAAACTGAGCGTACTTATGGAATTCACCAACCGGCACGCCAAAGGTGACGTCGTACGAAATGACATTGGCCAAATCCTTGTATCCAATCGTCACCCGCTTCGTGAGCAGATGGTCCGAAAGAACGGTTGAATTCTTTGCCGGATGACCTGACGATTTTTCTCCCGGCTGCAGCCAAAAGGCCATCTGACTCGTCGTCTGCAGCTGATTGTCTTTTGCGATGTAATGGAGCAAACGACTGGACGACACGTCGCCAGCCGCATCATGCCGCGAACCGGCCTCTGTCGGATTGAACGTCTCACCGTTAAATGTCGAATCCACATCAAAGTTGGATGCTGACTGCAGTTGCCTACCGTGATCCGTGCTGTTGATAAACTCCTGGCCGTTCCACGTCAGCGAGTGAATCGCGCCAGCCAGACGCGCCGTTGTGGTGATGACGATTTCAGAGTCTTTGAAATGGCCGCGAATACTGCCGTTTCCCTGAGGCGGATGCTCGTCGGCGAATCCATGTGGCACAGTACAACTTGTTAACAGAACGACCGTCAAAATTACGCGTTTCATTGGCGTTTTCATGTCTGCTCTTGATCCGAAATGTTATGCGTGGCAAGCAATGCCAGAAACGGTTTGGGAAATCCCTTGATCCTGAAAACTCCAGGTGCTTCGTAGCGGGTGATTTTCAGTGAAACGGACTGGGTCAAAGAAAAAGTGATCAGCATGACAAATGCAATTATCACCAGAAAAAGACTCAATATCACCACCAACAGTGACTC
Organism: Planctomycetales bacterium; assembly: GCA_038214195.1. Taxonomy (GTDB): domain Bacteria; phylum Planctomycetota; class Planctomycetia; order Planctomycetales; family Planctomycetaceae; genus SXXK01. Next base: position 1,643 of record JBBQSE010000557.1, on the reverse strand, counting down.
CAAAACAATTCCAGCCAGGATCATGAGTCCGCTGAGAAGGAAGCCACAGAGCAGCAACAGCGAAATTCGACCTCTCCGTTTGTGTTCTTTTCGTGAAACGAAGTACTCAATGCTGCAAGTTCGCTGAATGATGACGAGCCGAAAAGATCCAAATTGTGCCTGGACTGGACACAATTCCAGATCCTCAGTTGTGCCAGTGCAGATGCAAATCGGTGGCAATTGAACTGCAGGGCCACATACCAAACGATCACCTTCCACCGCGTACCAATTCTGTACCGCGATTTCACCGCCCGGCGGCGAGATATCGACGTTCAGCACTTCGTAGGGATTTTTGTCGTTACTCAACACCCATCTCTCTCAACAAATGTTCGGCTTCGTAAACCATACCGGTAATCCACAGGACGTAGCGAATATCGACGCCGATCGAGCGGCTGTAATCTTTGTTCCACGCGAAGTCGTTGATCGTGGCTTCAAAGCAGCGGTCGAAATTGACTCCGACAAGTTGGCCTTTGGAATTGAGCACCGGGCTCCCTGAGTTACCTCCTGTTGTGTCCGTGTCGTACAGAATGGCGACGGGGACCTGACCAAGGCGAGGAAGCACGAAGCGTCCGAATTCTCCAGCGGCGTATTTCTTCAGGACGGGTTCGGGCGTGATGAACGGATCGACTCCGGTTGTTTTTTCGATGACGCCTTTCAGAGTTGAAATTGGCGTCCTGATCACGGCATCGGCGGGCGAATATGAACGAACTCGACCGCAGGTGAATCGCAGTGTGGAATTGGCGTCCGGAACAAAATTCGTCGCCAGGAACTGCTGTTTCACTTCGATCAGCGAACCGTAGAGTTGACTCAGGCGACCTTCGCGTGCCTTGTCGGTTTCACGCAGCTTCAGATAGACCGGATGCAACTCGGCGATGAGTTTCAGCAGTGGATCATCCATCTGCCGCAGTTCTTCGGGTGATTTCCTGAGACACTCTTCGACGAAGTTGATGTCGCCCAGACGGGTCTGCGAAATCATGGCCTCCGCTCTTGCCGCCAATTGATTCGGATCCGACAGTAATGTCTTCAGTGGCTCAATTTCGCGGGCTGCTGGGATGCGACTTAGCCGCTCCAGCATTCCCGCCAGCATGATTTTGTCGGTTGCAGGATGCCAGTCGGCCATCGAGACTTTGATCTCCTGAACGGACTGGACGAAGTTGCGATCCATGTAGGGCTGTTCGCGTTCCAGATCCGGCTTGGCCCGTTCGACAGCGGCATCGTAGACGAAGTGACCGAACGCGGCGGCGCGGCAGGCCGATCTGAGTTGTCCCAGATTCAGCTCCAGCGGTCCTGCCTGCGACATTTCTTCATAGACGGCGTCCAGATCGTTCAGCAGCGAGCCGTTCTTCGACGCCCTCGCAGGATCCGACATGATGAATTCCTGCAGGGCCGCTTCCTGCTGAGTTCTTGTCGCGACGATGTCGGCGCGCTTCAGTCCCAGGAGCTGGCCGCGTGAGCGCTTCTCCGTGTTCGCCAGCGAGCGCATTCGAGAGGCGTGTTTGATCTCCACCGCGCGGTCAGCAGCACCGGCCTTTTCCATTTCCCCGATCTGCCAGTTGTAGAGTTCCACAATCGTCGGCAGACGCACGTTCTGTTCGTAGCGGAGG
>JBBQSE010000556.1:0-5186 GCA_038214195.1 Planctomycetales bacterium | reverse complement strand
ATCATTTGCGGTTGAGCCATCATCTGAGTGGCGCCCATGGTCATGGTCGGGCCGCCGGTCAGGATCGGGATTCCGACAACCTGCGGGCCAGACTGCGGTCTTGGTACTGCGTACATTTTTGGCTTGGGGATCGAGAACGATACCGTTTCCCAGCGCCAGCCGAAGGCGGCACACGCGTCGGTCGGCGTGCCGCTTGATTGAGTCGTGGTACTCATGCCCGCCATTGGAAATCCAGCCGGAGCGGCCGGTTGCTGGCACGCCGCGCAGCCGGAAACACCAAGGATTGCGAGACCTGCGATTAGGTGCTTCATGACATCCATCCCCTAACGCAGAATGTACTGCGGAAAACATCTGCCCTGTTGATCGGTTGCCGCCCCGGGTGACTTGCCCAATTCCTCACGCTGGATTCTGCGTAGTTATCGGTCAATTCGGTTGTATCAGTTCCCGCCCCAGTGGCCAAAATGTCTGCGGCAGCCTCCGCCGAAGTCCAACCTCGGATGGCCATTTGCGCCGGTCTCCAACAGCATTCTATGGCGAGCGTGTACTCCTCATCCGAAGTTGGTTCTCCTGTTGCCTGGCTCGCTGTCAACCTCCACATTGGCTCAATCGACGTGGTAATCTGTTGAATTGTGTTCAACGGCAATCCGCAGAAACAAGTCTGGCAAACATGTAACACAGCCGGAGGAATCCGAACTGAGACAGATCGGACGACGTAGGCAGATCTGTACTCAGATCTGCATCCTTCTGCGTGGTCAATGGCAGCCGGTCGGCGTGGCTTGCAGACTCGCCAATATTGTTGCATGTCAAGTTCGAATTCACCGTGTTGTCTGTTCCCTCCTGCATTGAATCTGGAGATGGCAATCGGAGCTTCATGCCTGGCGTTTGGTCCCAACGGATCGCTTTACCTTGCCTGTGAAAAATTCCCTGATCTGTTGATTATTCCTCCCAGTGGCAAGCCACAGCGAAAGCGTCTTGAAGGCGTCGTTCAAAAGAACGGTCAGGCTGATGTTGACATTGAAGCGATGTGCATTTTTAAGGGCAACATTTACCTGATGGATGAAGACAATCTGGTGATTTATTCGACTCCACTGGACAACCCGGGACCAGTGCGGACGCTGACGATCCAGCATCATGGACTGATCAACAAAGAAAGTGTTGATGATAATAGATCAAACTTGGCCAGCATTGAAGGACTGGTCGTCACTGATACTTTCCACGGACCATGATCGCATACTGCAGAGTTGGCGGGGCACGCACCATACTTTTATCTACTTGATGAGCGTGACCACGAAGCGGCGCATGAAGGCGAAACTCTTTGTTGGGACACTTGCTGGAAACACGATCGAAGTGAAGCATGTCGCTGTGGTCTTTGACCTTGATTCCGCAGACAGTCCGCAATTCAACTTTCGACTGCCTGAGCTTTTTGAATTTCAAGGCTCGATGCGAGGGTCCTGCTGGACGCCGTTTGCCAGGCCACCGGCGTCCCCGAGGATTTCGACGGCATGCCAGCTGGCACACGAGCGATCCAGCTTTGGGACAGTCACCTCCCACATCATTTCCCGGAACTGTTCGGTCGACCGATTCGGGAGACAGCCTGCGAGTGCGAGTGCGAGCGAGTTACCGAGCCTGCAGTCGCTCAGGTCCTGCACGTGCTGAATTCGTCCGAGATCGACGACAAGCTGCGTCACGCGGACGGACGTGTCGCGCGATTGTTTCGACGAGTTGATGATAATGAGCGGTTGGTTGAAGAGTTGTATCTCACCCTCTTCAGTCGTTTCCCTGCTCAAGAGGAGCGAACGGCAGCCATGAACCGCCTGTCGGCGACTGCTGACAAATTTGAGCCCACGCAGGATGTCGCATGGAGTATGATCAATTCACTGGAGTTTTTGTTTAATCATTAGTTGGTAGGCAATGAGTCACCGAAACAAATACTGCGACGGCATGCAACGCCGAGACCTGCTCCATTACGGCGCTGCCGGAATGCTGGGATTCGGTGTGACGCTGCCGCAGTTGCTGGCTGCGGAAGCCAGCTTTGCGGCGTCCGGGACTGCCTCACGGAAAGACATGTCGCTGATCATTGTTTTTCTGCAGGGCGGCCTTTCGACGATGGACACATGGGACATGAAGCCCGATGCTCCCGTTGAATTTCGCGGCGAGTTCAATCCGATCAGCACGAATGTTCCCGGTACTCAGGTCTGCGAACATCTGCCGCGATTGTCTCAGCAAAAAGCCTTTGAATTGATGACGTCAAATGCGACAAAGGCCGCCATCGAAATCGCCAAAGAACCCGCAGCGCTGCGAGACGAATATGGTCGGCACTCGCTCGGACAATCCTGCCTGCTGGCGCGGCGACTGGTTGAGCACGGTGTCCGCTGTGTCCTCATCGACCATACCAACTGGGACACCCACTATGCAAACTTCAGCGTTCTGAAGAATGACCTGCTGCCGCACCTGGACAGCGCGATGAGCACGCTCTTCAAAGATCTGTTCGACCTTGGTCTTCTGGAGAAGACGCTGGTACTGGTGACGGGTGAATTTGGTCGCACTCCTCGGATCAACAAGGATGCTGGTCGCGATCACTGGGGACCAGGCACCGCGATTGCCATCGGCGGCGGCATTCGCGGCGGAGCGGTAATTGGAGCTTCCAACGAGCGGGCTGAAAACCCCGCCACGGAACCCTGGGGGCCCGAAGATCTCGCGGCCACGATTTACCATGTGATGGGAATCGATCCGAAAACCCAGTTTCACACCCTCGAACGCTGCCCGATCCCGATCGTGCCGGGCGATGGCTGAGTTATACGGCCGCTGTTTTCATAGCCGCTGTTTTCATAGCCGCTGTGTTTATCGCCGCTGTGTTTATAACCGCACCGGCATTCTTCAAAGACTGGGGAACGCGTTGGTGCAGTGCGACGCTGAATCGGCAGCAGCACCGCGAAGAATTTGAATCATCACAAATTGGAGCTTCGCGGAACCGCACGTTTGGTCAGTGTCACTTCGTTGCCTTTCGGATTGTGACTGACTTCATCCATGAAGCTGCGGATGAGCAGCAGCCCGCGTCCGCCGATACGGTCCATGTTGACTTCCTCGGTCGGATTCAGCACGGCACTGGGGTCAAAGCCAGGGCCGTCGTCGTGGATCACAATTCGCAGACCCTCACTGGACATGGTCGCCGCCATGCGCACCCTGCGATCAGCGTAATGAGCTTCCTGGCGTCGCTGTTCCGCCAGACGATGAAAGATTGATTCGTCCTCCTGTCGAAGTTCGGAGTCGAGCTCGAGATTGCCATGATAAATTGCATTCGTCAGCGACTCACAGATTGCAATGGCGATTCGCGTCAGTTGCAGATCATCAAACAGCCGCAGCATCCCAATCTGTTCCTGAAGATACTCGATCAGCGGCGTAATCAGGGAAACATCATTGCCTAAAATGAATCGAGATTCCACGGAATCGAGGGAGCTTAGCACGCGACGTCGATTCCGCTGGCCGTGACACATCGAGAGGACATTTTTTACCGTGTCAATCAGGATTTTGTCGCGAGCAAGTTTCGGCACATAACTGGCGGCTCCGGCTTGCAACGCTTTGACAGCAATTTCCTCGTTTCCGTAGCTGGTCATCAGAATCACAGGGACGCCAAACCCGCTGCTCTTGATGTGTTCGACGAGTTCGAGGCCATTCATGACCGGCATTCGCAGGTCGGAAATCACCATCTCTGGCATCGCTGCCGAGATCGCATCGAAAGCTTCCTTCCCGTTTGCGGCGTAGGTTACCTCAACATCCGAAAGTCCTTTCTCCAGCAGTCTCCCTACGATTCGCTGTTCAACGGGTGAATCGTCCACTACCAAAATATGTGTAGTCATTTTAGTCTTTTCTGATAGTTGTTCAGAACGAACGATGGATTTCGAAAGGATTAGTCAATCACTCGATCCGTCAGAATTGCGCCACTGGATCTTACGTGTTCCAATTGTCCTGCGTCCAGTTTGGCATTTCGCAAATCGACGAGATAAAAATCAACCCCAGTCAGATTGGCCCCCCGCAGATCGGCACCGCGGAGACTCGCTTTGCGAATGTCCTCCGGTGCCTTGAAATTCTGTTCGTCGAACTCGTCGGTGTAAAAACCTGTCTTACTGCCTTCGCAGGCGTACGGAGAAAACACAAGCCCGCCACGACTGGACCCCATGTGAAACGTCGCACCCCGCAGATTCGCGTGACGCAGGTCGGCGTTCTCCCAGTCGATATCGGCCAGTCTCGCATTAGACAGATCGGCCCATCGCGCCAGTGGAAGCGTCTGCCGCCATTCAACGGTCGACGATCGAGAAGTGGCGATCGTGACGTCGGCAGCGACGTCCAAACGGCCAACATACGTTGAAAGCCAGTCCTCGCTATCCACGAACCGGCACCGTTTGTGCCGCTTCAATTGCAGTTCGAGCGTCGCGGCAAGGTGCCGGATCGCGGTCGTTTTACCGCTGCCGTGCGGCCCAATAATAACGAAACCCCCTTTGGTGCCGTGCGCGAGCAACGCATCGATCACATCATCCAGCGGTCGCGCCACACCATCGCTGCCGATGACGCGCGGACGGACAAGTGCCAGCGTGGGTTCGACCATGGTGCAAATCCAGTGAAGTCGAGACAGTGATTACCAAGTCGCATGATACCCTCCCAGGTCCAGCGTTTGACAGTGTCCGTAAGTATTCTTTGGCAAAAGCGTCCATCCGCAGTCGTAGCGGACGATCGCTTGACGAATAATTGTCATGATTGCATCCCCCCGACCGTCAGGTCTTCCAACCGCATCAATCACCCGCCAGCACCGCATCCGCCGGACTCTTTACTGCGATGCCGGACTTATTCATCACGTGCTTCCTCCCTCTCCCCATTCAGCGCGAGAGGGCCGGGGTGAGGCGCAACGCCGTTAAGGATTTTCAGTCGTAAAAACACAGGGAGTCAAAAAGATTGGGGATGCGATTCAGGCCCAGCGGGCCGACACAAGCAGCGCAGACCAACGCGAACAAACGTTGTGTCGGCCCGCAGCGCCTTGCAGTTCACTTGCATTGACTTTCCGGTGGCTCGCGCCCAATGGCAGAGGTTTTATCGGCCCGCCGGCACTGAGGCAAATTGCTTCAGACGAATCTTACGCGAATCGGACTGACCACGCCGTGACACCCATTCAGTCACTCAGCCTCTGCAGCTTC
>JBBQSE010000555.1:0-5193 GCA_038214195.1 Planctomycetales bacterium | reverse complement strand
AATCAGGAGGCAGGAGCCTCCAGGCAGTGTGTTCCGAGGCATGAGCCTCGGAACAAGAGCGACTGGCGCGTCAGGTTTCAGCAGGAATATTGTGTGAGCAGAGGGTCGGGGGGGGTTTTGGGGGGGGGACGGGTTGGGTTTTTAAAAAACCCACACTTGCCCTCCAAAAAAAAACCCCCGACCCTCTGCTCACACCATATTCCTGCTGAAACCTGACGCGCCAGTCGCTCTTGTTCCGAGGCTCATGCCTCGGAACACACTGCCTGGAGGCTCCTGCCTCCTGATTTGATCGTGGAGGCAGGAGCCTCCGAGCATTGTGTTCCGGGGCTGGAGCCCTGGAACGAGGAACAATTGAGGACAATTGTTCTACACTGGTGTGCCGTATTCATTTGACGAATGCGATCCAACAACTTCTCATACAACGCTTCGAACAATCCCCTTCATTCGCCCGCCCGAAAAGGAACTCCCAATGAACAATCGTTCCGTTAGCCGTCGCGCCATGCTGCAAATGGCATCATCCGCCGCTGTGGCCAGCATCATTCCGTCAGAAATTCTGTTCGCCAGCACGATCGCGGCACCGAGTCCATTTGCTCCGAACGACTCGCGGATCGGCGCGATCAAGGATCTCGACGGCTATTTCCCATTCACTCCATCGACCTCTGTCGAAGCATGGAACGAACGCAAGCAGTTTGTCCTGCGACAAATGCAGGTCGCCTGCGGACTGTGGCCAATGCCCGCACGACCGCCTATCAATGCGACCGTGCATGGCCGCGTCGAACGTGACGATTACACGGTCGACCGTGTGTATTTCGAGAGCAGCCCCGGACTGCTGGTAACCGGAAGCCTCTATCTGCCGAAAAACTTCACCGGAAAACTTCCCACCATTATGTGTCCCCACGGACACTGGGCCAATGGACGCTTCCACGATCATGGAGAAGCCGGGGTCAAGAATGAACTTGCGTCCGGCGGCGAACAATTCGAAGTCGGCGGACGGCACCCGTTGCAGGCGCGCAGTGTTCAGCTGGCGCGCATGGGCTGCATGGTCTTCCTCTACGACATGCTCGGCTATGCCGATGGCAGCTCATTCACGCAGGCACTGGCACACGGCTTTGCAAAACAGCGGCCCGCATTGAGTTCTCCCGAAACCTGGGGATTGTTCAGCGCGCAGTCAGAATTGCGACTGTGGAACGCACTCGGGCTGCAGACCTGGAACTCGATCCGAGCCCTGGACTGGCTGACGTCCCGAACGGACTGCGACACAACTCGCGTCGGCGTCACGGGTGCCAGTGGTGGTGGTACGCAGACGTTTATTCTGGCCGCACTTGATGAAAGGATCGCCGCCGCGTTTCCGGCCGTGATGGTTTCCACCGCAATGCAGGGCGGATGCACATGCGAAAATGCGTCGTACCTGCGCGTCAACACGGGCAACATTGAAATCGCCGCGCTGGTCGCACCGAGACCGATTGCAATGAGTGGTGCTGATGACTGGACAAAGGAAATCGAAACGAAGGGGCTACCGGAACTTCAGCAGCATTTCGCAATGCTCGGAGTTCCTGACAACGTGCATGCGAAGTACTTCAAGTTCCCACATAACTTCAATCAGCACAGTCGCATGATGATGTATGAGTTCTTCAACAAGACGTTGAATCTGGGTGCTGGAGAAATCGTAGAACGCGATTACGTGCCGTTGGCAGTTGAAGAAGCGACAGTCTTCGACGCGGAACATCCCGCACCGGAAAAGACCGAAGCTGCGGAAGTGGCATTGCTGCATTCGCTCGACGCCGCGCAGCAGAAACAAATCGCAGCGCTAACGCCGCACGATGCTGCCAGCCTGAAGGAGTTTCGCCGCGTCATTGGCGGAGCGTTCGAAGCCATAATCGGTCGCTCGATGCCGCCTACTGGCTCGACGGAATTCGAAAAGGCGGACGAGATTGCTCGCACCGGGTTCACCGAGTTTACCGGCGTCCTCAAGCTGAAAACCCACGGCGAAGAATTGCCAGCGGTCTACCTGCTGCCAGCCGCCTGGAATCACCAGACCGTCCTGTGGTTCGATCTGCAGGGGAAATCCACGGTCTTCAAGGCCCCCGGGGAACCGACCGACGCGATCGCCAAACTGTTGAAGGCGGGATTTGCGATCGGCAGTTTCGATCTGTACCTCACGGGTGATTTCACCGACGACCACAAACCCGTCAGTCAGATGCCGGTCGTGGCGAACCCACGAGAATTCGCGGGCTTCACGCTCGGCTATAATCATCCGCTGTTTGCTCAGCGGGTGCATGACGTGCTGACGGCGTTGTCGTCAACAAAATTTCACCAGCAGATGCCGACGAAAATTCATCTGGTGGGCGTCAATGGAGCGGGCGTGATTGTTGCGACGGCCGCCGGATTGGCGACGGATTCTGTGTCTTCTGTCGCCGTCGATACGCAGGGCTACCGCTTTGAGTCGATTACCGAAATCCGCGATGTGAACCTGCTGCCTGGCGCGGTCAAGTACGGTGACGTACCCGCCATTCTGGCTCTGTGTGAGCCCGTTAAGCTGGCTACGGCTGGCGAGACCGAGGGTTCAGTTTCCATCACGAACTCGGCCTACGCGGCGGGTTCAGGCTCCGTTTCTTTCCTCGCAAAGAGTGCCAACGCGTCGGCGCTCGTCGATTGGGTGCTGAAGCAGGCGTGACGCGAGGGAATGCTTCGAATTTTACGTGGGATAAGCTTCCAGCTTGTCACAACCCATAGTCACTCCATCTCAACGGCGCTAAAACATCTGCGTTAAGTTAATACGTGTTCACCGGTATCAGCCGCGGTGTCGTTGTAAATCCAGATCGGTTCGAGGTGAATTGTGGCAAATGAATCGGCACGCACCGTTATCGTCGCCGGGGGCAGCGGGTTCCTTGGCGTGTCCCTCGCGTTTCATCTCAATGATGCTGGGTTTTCAGTCGTGATCCTGTCCCGGAATGCCCCTCGCATTTCCGGAGAATGGCGACATGTGAAATGGGATGCTCGTTCACTCGGAGACTGGCGTCATGCTCTCAATGGCGCTGCGGCAGTCATCAATCTTGTGGGACGCAGTGTTGACTGTATCAAGACGCCCGATCATCGAGACGAAATCCTGCGATCCCGAGTTGAAGCGACACGAGTGCTCGGTGCAGCGATGCGAACGATCGATTCACAGCCTCCCGTTTGGGTACAGATGAGCACTGCGCACATCTACGGTGACCCGCCGGAAGTTGTCTGCTCGGAAGATTCGCCGTTCGGTTACGGGCTGGCTCCGGATGTAGGACGAGCTTGGGAAGAAGCATTCCAGGCCAGCGTACTTCCATCACAGCGAGGTGTGATTCTCAGAACGAGCTTTGTCGTTGGAAAGGATCGTGGTGCCGGTGGCGGAGCACTCTCCAGACTGCGAACGTTGGTCAAGTTTGGCCTGGGCGGAACAGTTGGCTCAGGAAAACAGGGGATGAGCTGGATTCACGAGACGGACATGAATCGGCTGTTCGAGCGGGCGATCACAGACAATTCCATGAGTGGAGCCTGGATCGCATCATCTCCAAATCCGGTTTCTCAGCGAGATTTCATGCGAGAACTTCGCAATGCGGTCGGGATGCCAATCGGATTGCCGGCATTCGAATGGATGGTTCGGATCGGAGCACCTTTGTTGATGCGCACCGACCCGGAATTGGCGCTCTACGGCCGTTACGTTGTCTCAAAGCGACTGCGTGAATCCGATTTTGTATTCCGTTTCCCGGAGCTTGGTGCGGCGCTGCATGATTTGCTCGGCGGTCGGCAGTAAGGTGGATTTTAGAATGCTACCCCTTCAGCACTTTGCTGATTGTTTCCTTCAGCACGTTTGCGCTCTGAACAAGTGCCGTCTTTTCTTTTGACCACAGTTCCACTTCGATGTGACTCTGCACGCCCGAGCGGCCGATGACAGTTGGAATTGAGAAACACACATCATGAACGCCGTACGCTCCGTTCATCAGTGAACTGACCGGGAGGATACGGCGATCGTCGAGGGTGATGCTGTGGACCACGTCAGCAATCGAAACACCAACCGCGAATCCAGCTCCGCCTTTCTTCTTGATGACTTCCGCGCCGCTGCCGCGTGTCTTCTTTTCGACTTCGGCGATCAGCGTGGCGTTGACGCCGGGGAATTTTTCGAGCGGAATGTTGGCGATTTGTGCAGCCGACCAGACTGGCACCATGCTGTCGCCGTGCTCGCCAAAGATTGTGACCTGAACCTGTGTGGGAGGCACGTTCAGCCGCTGGGCCAGCATGCTTCGCAGACGCGTCGTATCGAGCACCGTGCCCAGACCGATAACTTGTGATGCAGGCAGTCCCAGTTCCTTCACGGCCAGATATGTCAGCACGTCCACTGGGTTTGAAACCACGAAGACAATGGCTTCCTTCTTGTAGCCGTGTTTTTTCATATCAGTCATGATGCTGCGAAACAGCGCGACGTTCCGGTTGATGAGGTCCAGTCGGCTTTCATCCGGTTTTCTTCGCAGACCGGCCGTGATGACGATGACGTCAGCATCTTTGCAGGCTTCTGTGCCGCCCGACGTAATCTTCTGCGGAGCCATCAGAGACGCTCCGTGGAGCAGATCCAGCGCCTGTCCTTCGCACAGCTCTTGATTGACATCGACCAGATTGATCTCGCTGACAATCTTGCCAGCCTGCAGGGCAAAGCCCGCACAGGAACCAACCAATCCACCACCACCAATTATGCTAACTTTCATACGGCTTTGCCTCAGTTTTTAGTGTTCAGTGTTCAGTGTTCAGTGTTCAGCGAATCGCAGCTTTCCGTGTTTACTGAAAACTGGAAACTGAACACTTCTGTCTATGCCTTGCCGAGCGCCGCCAATACTTGATTCGTAATCATCTTTACGAGATCTTCATTCACGTCGGCGGGTTTTGTTTCGCATGCTGTGCCGCAGGGCTTCTGAAGAATGCCTGGGTACGATGGAGCAGCCTCAAAGGCCCTGTGGACCGGAATGTTTTCCTTATAGCCTTCGCGAAACGCACTGTTGCCGCACAGGTCGCAGTCTTCGTTGTGGAAACGTGGATCGTCGAAGCCCCATTTTTTCTTGAGGTCCAGCAGTTCGCGACTCTTTTGTACGTTGAGATATTGCGGCTGTCCGATCTGTTTTGCCAGCAGCAGAATGCGGCAGTAGGCGTCCAGGATTTCGGTCTTCCAGTACG